>CAYYBO010000206.1:0-7749 GCA_964470125.1 uncultured Planctomycetaceae bacterium
GTGGTTCGGACAGAATCGGGGAAGAGGATATTCGGCCGTTTCTCAGGCTGAATGATGATGGGGTCCGGAAACGCCTCATCTTCGGCGAGGAGGGGGTCCTCGGTAAGCATAACGATCGCGACAAGAGTCAACATCGCCGAGGCCGTAAGGACAAGGGCGATGAAGCCAAGCCGCCGCGGGGAAAGGTTAGGGTTGAGGGCCATGGGGATCGTGAGGAAGGATACCCGATCTGGGCCACGGGCAACAGCTTGGCCAGACGCGGCGATCAGCAAGGGGCGGGCAGGCCGCAGCAGGGGGTGAACGGTGTTGTCCCTGCGGAGGGTGGCTCGCGGTGTCTGGGGACGGGTCGGGGAATCGCGATGATGCCGGGTGCGCGGGTGGCTGGGACAAGGCGGACCCAGCGGGGCTCGGTGGGGTTATCGGGCTAATCGCGGGACCGCTGCCGGATTCGGGACATCTCGCGTTTATCTTCTCGTTTACGCTGCTCCTGGCGCTTGTCACGGTGGGTCCGGCCGCGGGCGAGTGCAAGGAGGACCTTGGCCAGCCCGCGATCGTTGAAATAGACGACTAGGGGCACGAGGGTCAGCCCTTTGATCTCGACTTTCGATTGGAGCTTCCTTATTTCACGCCGATGTAGAAGCAGCGGCTTGATACGCTTGGGGTCGTGGTTGAATTGGTTGCCTTGCTTGTAGGGCTGAATCTGGAAATTGTGAAGGCTGGCCCGGCCTGCATCGATTCGGGCGTAGGCCTCATTCAGGCTGGCCTCGCCGAGGCGTAAACTCTTGACTTCAGTGCCTTTAAGGACGAGCCCGGCTTCGACTTTCTCAAGGATTTCGAAGTGGAAGCGGGCCTTCTTATTCTCGAGGCGCGGGGGTCGGCGGCTGGCGGTGTTTTCGCGGGCCATAACGGCCCCATGATAGAGGTGTGAATCGCGGGGGGCAATACGGGATAGCTGCAACGCGAGTGTTGGCCCGAGGTATAATAGGATGGCAGAGATGGATCGGAAGGACGCCAGCGAGGGTCGGCTCTCGCCGCTTCGCGAACGATCCTTGATTGAGAGCGCACGCGGCGGCTGCGGGGAAAGTGCGCGCAGCCTGGTGATAGCGCACCAGGATCGGCTCCACGCTTTCGTGTGGCGGATGGTCCGGAACAATGATGATGCCGCGGAGATTTGTCAAGAGGCGTTCCTGCGGGCCTTTCAGTCGCTGGATGAGTTCAACTTCGCTTATCGGTTCAGCACGTGGCTGTTCACGATTGCGTACCGCTTGTGCCTGAACAACTTGCGACGCCGAAAGGACTACAGCGGCGACGTGGATGTCGAGGCGATGGCACCGCTGCCACGACGGCAGCAGGGTGATCCGGTGGGCGAGGAGGTCGCCAATAGCGACGAAGCCAGGAGGATGAAGAGGATTATTTGGGAGGCTGTGGATCAGCTTAGTCCTCCGCAGCGGGCGACGGTGTTGCTGTTCTACAGGGAGTCTTTGACTTGCCAGGAGGTCGGCGAGATCCTTGGGATGCCGTCGGCGACGGTGAAGAGTCACCTACATCGGGCGAGGAATCGCCTGAAGGACGTGTTGAGTGACGAGTTCGCGGAGGGCTGGTCATCGTTGAGGTTGGCTGAGGGGGGCGCAGCGTGACCGCCTGATGGGGAGCGGCAGCGCGGAGGGACGAGATCTCGGCCGAGGTGAAGGATGACGGAGAGACTGTCATGATTACGACATGCCGCCACGTCCAGCAGCTCAGGGAGGCTTATCTGGATGGTGAGTTGTCGGCCGGCCTCGCAGCGGAGGTGCATGCGCATTTGTTGCAGTGCCCTGCCTGCCAACGAGAGGTCGAGATGATGCGGGTCGCGGGGAACGTGATCGCGGGGGACCGCTCGGAGCCGGTGCCGCCGCCGGCGTTGGCCGATCGAGTGGTTGCGGCGATTCCGCGGTTCGGGATGGGCTCAGCGGCCACTTTGCTGACTCGGCGAGGTCGGCGGAGGAGGTTGTGGCAAAGGGTGGCAGGGGCCAGCTTGCCGGCCGCCGCGGCTATCGCGTTCTTCTGTGTACTGGTTTGGCCGAGCGCGTCGCGTGAGCTGAGGCCGACGCTGGTGAAGGGCAAGGCGGTCGAGGCCGTGGGTGCGACGACAATGGTAGACTCCACGCTGGGCTTGCTGGAAGGGACCCGGCAGACAGCAGACAGCGTGAACCGCCTCCTCGCGTTCTCTGCGGACGAAGCGAGGCGAGGCATGTACGCGAGCCTGGAACTGATCGAGAGTCAGCCGATGTCCTTCCTTGACATATTCCTGGAGCCTTTCAGCGGCTTGCTTGAGCGGCCGGCTGCTACGAAGCCGACGGCTGATGAGCAAGAGATCGTTCGATTCTAGGGTGAACAGAAACGGGGCGGCTTCCGCGAGGCGAGGTGAAACCGCGGCTGGTTGAGTGGTGGGCGCGGATTCTCCCGCTCGAGGCGCGCAGGCGAAGCGCAGTGAACCACAGTTGCAGACTCATCTTGGTGGTCCTTTTCGGCGTGGTATCGTTGATTGTGTTACCGGCTGCTGCCGGGAACGAGCCGCAGACCGGCGGCGAGAGGATGGATTGGCTGCGGCTGGTTCCGGGCGAGGCCCGCTTCTATGTTGAAGTGCGACAGTTGTCCGGCATCCAGCGGCTGTTCCAGCGGCTGGGCATTTGGCGAACTGTGCGGGAGCTCGCCGAGCGGGACAGCCTCGCGGCTACGTCCCAGCCCTGGCGGCGTACATCCGAGGAGTATCTCGGATTGACCCCGGAGCGAGCCATTCACCGATTTCTTGGGCGGAGAACGGCGCTGATTGCGACGGAGTCGGCCCAATGGCAGGGCGGAGTTGTCCTCGCGGAGTTGGAGAAACCGGCAACGCTGGCGCCGTGGTTGAAGCGGTGGCGGGCAAGGTCCCTCCCTGATGAGGGTCCTGTTCGCAGGTACGAGCTGACCGGAGGCATCCTCCTGGCGGTTCGGGACGGCACTCTGGCCTTTGGCCCCGCGGGAGATCCGGAGGGCCTTTGGGCTCGGACGGTGTTGCTGTTGGCCGGCCGGCGGGGTCCGACGCTGGCGGGTCGATCAGAGTTCGCGGCTCTGCGCTCGCGGCTGTCGTCGGACCACGGCGTGCTATTGTACGTTGTCTGGCCCGAGGGCGACCCGACCGCGATCAGTGGATGCCGACGCTTATTGGTTGGCGTCTCCGTTAACGAGTCGGGGATCTTCTGCGAACTCCAGGGACAGCGCGGCGGCCCGATAGAGATGGCGCCGGAGATTGATGTGCCCTGGCTTTGTGAATTGCCGAGCTCGACGCTTGCCGTCCGCGCGGGTTCGTCCGATCTCGACGGTTTTCTACGGCAGACCCGGGGCATCGCAGCGGCACAGCAGGACCCGGTGATTTCTCTGCTCCTTCGCGGTTTCCTGGGGGGGGACGACGAACCGGGCGCGCCCCGCTTGAGTTTGGGGCCGTCCTACTGCTTGGTTGTCGGCCGAGATCGCAGTTCTTCCCTTGGCTTGGAAATGCCGGCATTGACCTGGATTTGCCGGACCCCAGACGGCGAGCGATTGGTTGAGCGGTTGGACCGGACGCTTGGATTCATCGCCAGTCTGCTGGCCCGAACCTCGTTGGCGCCGCGGGTGGCGACCAGCGTGTCGGTGGAGGTTGAGGACTGCGAGGGGGTGGCGCTCCACCATGTGGCGATCGGGCCGGTGCTGGCGGAGCGCACGGGGCTGCTTTTCCTTGACAGGCTCGACCCTTGTTGGGCTTGGTACGGCGGGCGATTACTGCTCTCGTCGTCGTTGACGCATGCAAGGGAGATCGTGCTGGCAGCGACCGGCAAGGGCGTTCGTTTGGGCGACGACCCGGGCGCGCGGGACCTGTTTCCTGGTGCTGCGGACGACGATCGGCTGGTGGAGTGGTGGTTCGCTCGAGGCAACAGGATCGCGGAGCTCCTGGAGAACTGGCGGGGCTATCTGGCGAGGGAGCAGCCGCAGGCCCTGAAACCGGAATGGTGGCAAGACTGGGCTGCACAACAGATGGCCCACCGAACACGTCTGGGTGTAGGGTTGGCTGTTGATCAGCACGATCCACGGAGGGCAGTGGTCAAGGAGCTAAGCCGGAAGTCCCCGGCTTTGAGGTATCTCCGTATTGGCGACGTGATCGTCGGTGCCGGCGGCTCGCCGCTGGCGACGACGCAACCCGCACAAGAAGTCGCCGAACGGTACAGCCTTCGACCGGACGCCCGAAAGTTCGAGCTTGATGTCATCAGAGCCGGCAGAGGGATCAAGGTGACAATCCCCGTTCCGCAAACCCGCTCGCCCGACCTCAGCGGGTTTGATCCGATCCGCGGTGTGGATCGGTGGACCACTCTGTCACGGTGCGCTGACGTCGCCACGGTTTGGGTGTTCGGAGGCAGCCCGGATCGTTTGGATGCCCGCATGCTGATAAAGTGGAAGAGACCGGCTCCGCCCAAGTCCAAGGGGGCGGATGCGGGCCGAGCAGGCGTAACAGCCGGCCGACGGACCCTCGTCGAGTGAGATCACGCGGTTTCGCCCTGTATCGTCGAGTGTTTCGGTTGGGGGGCTGCCCGTATTCCGGTTTGCCCTCGGAGCGGAGGTCTTACGGGGTCCCGGGTCATGCGGGACCGTGCTCGGCGTCGGCGGGCGGCGAGGATTCAGTGGTAGGCGTGTAGTCGGGCATCAGCTCCTCCGTCAGAATGACTTCCACGCGCTGATTGGAATCTTGCTTGTCGCGTTCGTAGCTGACGGCCTCAAGACGGTCCCCATCTCCGCAGGCGAGCAGGCGAATCTGCCTCCACTCCACGTCGTTCTCGCTGAGTAGTTTGGCCACGCTCATGGCTCGCTCAAACGATAGGCGCAAACCGCGGTCAGGCGCATTGAAGGCCTCAGCGGCGCTCACGTGGCCGCGGACCTGCACGATCAGCCGGAGTCCGCGAAGGTGGTTAAGGATATCCAAGACAGCTTGGCGTCCGGCGTCGTCGAGCTCGCTGGAGTCATGCTCGAATGGGACGCTTCCGCACAGATTGAAGTACTTGCTGGGCCGTATGGATTGCATCTGGTTGTGCTGGCCGCGAGGTCCTTCCTGATCGAGCGGCAGTTCTCCACGCTTCTGACGGATGCGCCGGACGAGAAGTTGCTCCTGGGGGTCCGTGGACGTCAAGCTGACGGGGTTGTTGAACGCGTCACGGATGCCGATGACGGCGTCGAGGAAATCAGGGGAGCCGGGGGCCGCCGCATTGCCCTCGCCGGTGTAGCGACCCGAGTGCGTTTGAGCCATGCTGAAGGCCAGGAGGATCACAAAGAAGCCCATCAGCAAGGCGACGTTGTCGGCAAATGAGATAATCCACTCGGCCGGACCTTCGTGTTCCTCGTGGCTGCCGCCGTGGTTGGCGGGCCGGCCGTGCCCGGTGTGACCACCTTGCTTCTTGTCGTCATTGGCTTCGTGCTGTTCCTGATCGGCCATGGCTTCTCTGGAAGAAACGGGTATCCCCGAATTTGTCACTGTCGCAGGACCAGGGTGGCGTCGTCCGGTTGCCTGCCCCCGTCAGCGAGGACACGCCGTCACGGGCTTATGCAGCCGCCATCAGCTTCTCGCGGCCGGGCAGGAAGGCAGTCATTTTGTCCAGGGTGATGCGCGGATTATCACCGCCCTGTATCGACAGTATGCCCTGTAGCATCATCTCCCGATTCATGAGTTCCTCGTTTGACCGCATGGCGAGCTTGTCGCCGATGGGGCCGGCAATGCCGTTGCACAGGATGGTGCCGTACATGGTTGCGCAGACAGCAATGGCCAGACTCTTGCCGAGGGCGCCGACGTCGCCCCCGGAGAGGTTGCCGAACATGGCAATCTGGCCGATGAGCGTGCCGACGAGTCCCCATCCGGGGCCGTACAACTTCAGGAGGTCAAAGAACTTCTTCCCGGCTTTGTGCCGTTCCTGCATGGACATGATTTCCAGCCGCAGCGTCGATTCGACATCGCCCGGGCTCGTGCCGTCAATGACCATGCGAATGCCGCTGGCCAGGAAGGGATCAACCTCCTTGACTTTCTTGTACTCCGACTCAAGAGCAAGAAAGCCGTCACGCCGCGCCATATCCGCGAGAACACCCATCAGCTTGATGACTTCAAGGGCGCTCTTGCCCTTGTGAAACATGAATCGCTTGAAGAAGCCGGCGGCGCTCCTGATTCTCTCCATCGGCATGGCCATAAAGCAGACACTGACGCTGCCACCGCCGACCATGAGCACTCCTTCCAGCGAATAGAACATCACAAGATGGCCGTGAGAGGCCTCAAAGAAGACTATGCCCACACAGGTGAGACCGACGATGACTCCAATGAGGCTTGCGATATCCATTCGGCAGTCCCCCGGCGCGACGCGGCCGCGCACGACACACGGTGCTGATATCGGCCAACTTCCACTAGGTCTTTGGATGCCAGGCTGCCTGAGTTTCGCAATCCGCTCGAGGCAAGCGGGCAGGTCCGCGAAGCATGCCCGCCCAACGGCGATGGGCGCGGGTTCGTCGAGCCGCCCAAGCCTCGTCAAGGCCTTGTGCAACGGCCCAAGGGGGTCGGGGAGGCGCAAGGTTGTGTCGGGCCTTGAGTTGTGATCCTGGCACGACAGGGGAATAGGCCAAGCCGTCAAGTCTTGTCGTCACGGGTGGTTATCGGTGTCGGCGTGCGTCCCACGGGCAGGCCGTTCACAAGCCCAGCCCTCCGCTTGGCGCATAGATGGGGGGTGGTAGGATGCTGTGTTCGGCGCGAACTCTCGGTGGGGGATGGGCAGGAAGTGAGCGTTCGCTTAATCAGTGTTCGTTGCCGCTCCCGCAGAGCGATTTGCGAAAACAAGACCTATCAAGGCGAACAGAGTACATGGAGCGAGGCGCGAGACGCCGATGATACAGGTTCACAATCTGACCAAAGTTTTCGGGAGTATTCGGGCCGTCGATGGCATCTCCTTCAAGATCGAGGAGGGTGAGATCGTCGGGTTCCTCGGCCCCAATGGTGCCGGCAAGAGTACGACCCTGCGTATTCTGACGTGTTATATGCCGGCAACGTCGGGCTCGGCTTCCGTGGCGGGTCGTGACGTGTTTGCTGACTCGCTGGAAGTGCGGCGGTTGATCGGCTACTTGCCGGAGAACGCGCCTTTGGACGCGCACATGCGCGTCCGCGAGTACCTCAACTTCAGGGGTAAGATCCGCGGCTTGGACCGGTCCGCGAGGGAGAAGGCCATCGGGCGGGCGTCCGATCTCTGCCGGCTGGGCGAGTTCATCGATCGGCCGATCCAGCACCTGAGCAAGGGCATGCGGCAGCGTGTCGGGTTGGCGGACGCCCTTCTGCACGATCCCAAGGTCTTGATCCTCGACGAGCCGACGATCGGCTTGGACCCCGCCCAGATTCGGGAGACTCGGAACCTGGTGATCGAGCTTGCCAGGCGGCACACCGTGCTGCTCTCGAGTCACATCCTGCCGGAGGTCGAGGCCACCTGCCAGAGGGCGATCATCATCGCCGCCGGCAGGATCGTCGCCTCGGGCTCCCCGAGCGATCTCAAAGAACGGATCCGCGGCGGATCGCGGTTGATTGCTGAAATCTCGGGGCCGGCGACGGAAGTCCGCAAGGGCGTCGGGAACGTGGAAGGCGTTAACAAGGTAGAGATTGAGTCGGAGGACGGATGGCATCGTCTGACCATTGAGCCAAAACAGAACCACGATCTGCGGGAGGCGATTTTCAATCTGGTGAAG
>CAYYBO010000207.1:0-7662 GCA_964470125.1 uncultured Planctomycetaceae bacterium
GGTGTTCACGAAGCCCAGATCATCAACTACCTGAAGGCGACAGGGATGGAGGTGGGGTTGCTCATCAACTTCGCCGCAGAATCCCTGGAGTACAAGCGTTTCGTCCGCTCTTCACCATCTGCGCAATCGGCGAAATCTGCGGATCAACATGGTCCGCAGATGGCGCAGATTTCGCAGAGCGCGGGAGCGGGGGAGGTGGACCGGTGAAACGCTACGGCCAACTGTGGGATAGGCTGGTCTGCTGGGAGAATCTCGTCCTGGCGGCGCGGAAGGCCCAACGCGGCAAGCGCAGCCGCGTCGCCGTGCAGTCCTTCAATTTCGAGCAGGAGGCTCGCCTGCTGCGGATTCGGCGGGAGCTTGAAGCCGGCACCTACCGACCGGGCCAGTTTCGTACGCACCAAATCAGCGAGCCGAAGCCGCGGTTGATCTCGGCGGCGCCGTACCGTGACCGCGTGGTCCATCATGCGCTGATGAACATTCTGGAGCCGATCCTGGACCGCCACTTCCATCCGCATAGCTACGCATGCCGCAGAGGTAAAGGTACACACGCCGCCGCAGACCGGCTGCAAACGCTCATGTGCCAGAATCGCTATGCCTTGCAGTGCGATGTGCGGAAGTTCTTCCCGAGCATCGATCACGAGCGCCTGAAGGCGACGTTTCGCCGGCTGATCAAGGATCGGTGCGTGTTGTGGCTGATGGACCTGATCGTGGATCACTCAAACGAGCAGGAGCCGGTGCAGGAGTGGTTTGAGGGCGATGACCTGTTCAGCCCCGCGGAGCGTCGCCGCGGTCTGCCCATCGGCAATCTGACCAGCCAGTGGTTCGCCAACTGGATGCTGAACGATCTCGATCACTTCGTGACCAGCGGGCTGGGCATCGGGGCGTACGTGCGCTACTGCGACGACTTCATTTTGTTGCACAACGCACGGGAAGCAATGAAGGATGCGATGGGAGCAGTGCGCGAACGGCTGGCGGCGGTAAGGCTGCGGCTCCACGAGCAGAAGTTGTTTGTCCGGCCCGTTCGGGCTGGCTTGACCTTCGTGGGATATCGGATGTGGCCGACGCATCGGCTGGTCCGCAAGGAGAACGTGCGGCGATTCCGGCGGCGGGTGCGATGGCTGCGACTGGCCTACAGCGCCGGCGCGATTGACTGGGATGACATCAAGCCGCGGCTGCAAAGCTGGATGGCCCATGCGCGTCAGGCGAACAGCGAGCGGCTGATCCGACGTTTGAGCCGCGCGTGGAGGTTCTCAAGGGGCGGAGCCGAGCACGTACCGTGTTCTGCGCGGCGGCAGTTGGAACAACAACGCGAACAACTGCCGGTGTGCGAACCGCAACAACAACAACCCCGACAACCGGAACAACAACAACGGGTTCCGGTTGGCCCTGCACTTTCAGATGGTGTCAAGCGGCACCACGCCCGGAATCGCCCGGTTCAAGGACCCGGCGAGGGTGGCGATGGAAGTCCTGGCTCCGTTCCTGTGCCGAGCGGGTCCGAGGGTCGGAGCGCCGGCCGAATTTGCGTGGTTGGGCCGGGTGGGGCTGGTAGGCGGCATGCCGACGGCCCCGTCCGGCTCGTCTTGGAGAGCGAAAGCGGTGCCGCCCCGGCGGCGACTCACCTGTGGAGGCTACGACCATGTGCGTGAACGTGCGAAGAATCGGCGTGACGGCGTTGGTGGTTCTGGCGGGATGGTCCGCGGCGCTGCGGGCGGACCCGGGCGGGCTGCGCGAGTCGGGTTGCGGGCAGTCGAGCAATTTCACGATCGACAACCGGGGGGGCGGGGCGGTGACGCTCTACCAGCGCGGGCAGGGCATTTTTCTGTCCGACGTGCCGTTTCAGAACACGTTCAAGGCGGTGGTCAGCGACTGGGGCGGCGGGTCGCCGGGGAGCGTGACGTTCAGCCTAAACGGGCAGGTGGTGACCGTGCCGTACAGCGGCGGGGGGGCCGAGACGAGCGCGTTCTCCATGAACGGGCTGCCGGCGGGCGAATGCGCGGTAACGTCGATCATGACGGTGACGGCCAAGAACAGCGGCGGGACCACGGTGGGGCAGACCAGCGTGCAGCTCAAGTGCATCAACCGGCCGTTCTTCATGCCGCCGAACATGGTGGTCAAGCCGCTGGCGCCGGGCCAATGGAGGCAGGCCATCGTTTATCAACTGTACCCGCAGCTCAGCTTCATGAACCTGAACGCGACCTGGGAAGGACAGAACGACCTGTTCAAGAACTTCGGGGGGGTAGTTTCCGGCGGCGAGCTGACGATGGAGTTTGACGGGGACGCCGGCGAGTTCACGTTCGGCGTCAGCGCCGATCTGAACATCGCGCAGGACCGCCCGACGCTCGATTCGCTGTTCGAGGAGTCGACGAACAAGAAGTGGATGGGTTGGAAGAAGGGTACAGAGGGCGGGAAGTCACTGACGGCCGGCCTCTCGGCCACAGCCAAGATCAGCGCGGCCACGGGTTGCTTCGACGGCGGACTGGAGATCTGCGGTAGTGGAGAATTCGGGTATACGTACACTTTCATACCGATCGGGCCGATTTTTCCGCCGCTGCCGCTGTTCTTCACGGGCTCGGTGGGTTTTGCGATCAGCCCGGAGTTGTGCTTCGATCCGTGGAGCCTTGACCTCGATTGCTGGTACGTCGCACACTTGGCGCCGTTCACGGGAATCGATGTGAGCGTTGAGGTGTCGGGGCAGGGCGGATTGGAACTGGGCGTGCCGGGCATTCTCAGCGTTTTTGGCGGACTGGAGGGGGCCGCGGGCGGGGTTATCCACGTATGCGGCGACCCGATCGAGACCTGTTGGGGTCTGCCGTACCTGGCGGACCTGACGTTCGACCTGTCGATCGTGGGATATGCCCGTGCGGTTTTCTTCGAGTGGGAATTGGGGCGTTGGGTGATCGTGGATTGGAGCTGTCACGACAGACACGGAGTGCTGCTCAAACCGCTCGATGGGCCGACAGTCATGCGCAAGGCCGGGCGGCCGTATCTGGAGAATGGCGAGCCTTACGCCCAGTTCTTGCCCGGCGTTCGATCAGGAAAGGACGCTCGGGGCGACAAGAGCCGTGGCGAAGTGGACGAGCTAGTAACCGCCAACACCAACCTGGAAGCCACGCCGGCGACGGCCGGCTGGGGCAACCTGACGCTGGTAGCCACCAGCGAGGACGACGCGACCACGACGGAGTATGTCGAGCACGAGATCTACGCGGCCTTCCGCGACGGGGCGGTCTGGGGCCAGAAGGTGGCCGTTACCGACAACACCGATTCCGATTTCCAGCCGACGGCGGTGTTCGACGCGGCGGGCACGCCGCTCGTGGCGTGGGTGACGCTGCCCGGCACGACGGGCGAGGAAACGCTGGCGGAGATGAAGGGCAAGATGGAGATCGCGTACGCGATCTACGATTCCGGGCTGGACGAGTGGAATTTGCCCGTGCGACTGACTTCGAACACGGGTATGGACGCGATGCCACAGCTTGTGCGCGGGGCCGACGGCAGCACGAACCTCGTCTGGCTGCACTCTGCCGACAACAGCCTGCCGATCGCGCCGGACGACCAGCCGGGAACGCCGCCGGCGGTGATGGCGGCGCGCTGGAACGGGACGGTGTTCGGCACGCCGGAGGTTCTCGTTCCGTCCTGCGATGCGGCGGGTGCGGTCCGCTATGCCAGGGACGCGAGCGGCCGTGAGCATTTGCTCTGGACGCGGGACGTTGACGCTGATCCCGCCACGATCACGGACCGCGAAGTCGTCGAATCGCACACGGTGGGCGGGGTGTGGACCGAGCCGGCAGCGCTGACGGCGAATGCCGAGGCGGATACGGCGGTTGGGCTTATGGCCAGCACTGGAGGTGTGATTGCCTACTACGTGAGGACCGGCGGGATAGAGAGCCAGCCGCAGGACCTGCTGGTCGGCCGGTTGTTTGATGGCAGCCAGTGGTCGGATGAGCAAGTGCTCCTCTCAGCGATGACGAGCATTCTCTCGCCGTCGTTCAGCCTGGCGCCGGACGGCAGCGTGAGCTGCGCCTGGGTAGGCCCGAGCTTTGAGGAGTATGGCAAGGGCATCCTCTATGCCAGCAGCCCGGACGGCTGGAGCGGCTGGAGCGAGCCGCAGGACATGGCGGTGACCGCCATGCCGACGGCACCGGCCTGCACGCACGCCGCCGGGAACGTCCAGGTGTGCTACGTCTCGGCGCGGCCGGCGCGCGGGGCGGAGAAGATCGAATACGGTCTGAAAGGCGCCAGATCAACGGCTTTCGATGTGCGCCTGCTCGATCACACGCCGTACACCGACCTGTGGGTGGAGGCGGCGGGGATCGTGGTCAGCCCGCAGCCGCCGGAGCCGAACCAGCCGGCGACGATTGCCGTGACGGTGCATTTGTCGGGCGACTTCGACCAAAGCGGTGTCGAGGTTGACGTGTTCGACGGAGACCCGTCGCAGGGCGGCATGCTCATCGGCAGTGAGACGGCGAACCTCGTACGCGGCAGTAAGGTGGTGGTCGAGTTTCCGTGGACGTACCCGGACGACTTCGAGGAGCACGAGATTCACGTCGTCATCGATCCGGACGATCTCGTTGAGGAATTGAACGAAGACAACAACGCCGCCAACATCGCTATTGGCGGCTTGAACCTGCGGGCGGTGGGGGTGCAGCCGGTGTTCTGGTCGGCGGAAGCGATCGGCGTGCGAGTGGTGGTCGAGAACACCGGCTACGCGACGCTGTCTGACGTGGCCTTTGAGCTGCGTCGCGACTCCGAGACCGGGCCGCTGATCCTGAGCGACACGCTGCCGACCGTGCCGGCCGGGGAGCAGGTGCAGATGGTGGTGCCTTGGGACATCACTTTGACCGGCGCGGGGGCATACGAGTTGTTCCTGTTGGTTGACCCGTCCGGTGTTGTCGCGGAGACCGAGGAGGCTGACAACGTTATCTCGGGTCAGATCAGGGTATTGCCAGACCTTCAGGCCGCGCAGTGGAGCGCCAGCATCGTCGGCAGCACGGCGCATGTGACGGTGCGCAACATCGGCGCGAAGCCGATGGCGGCGACGATCGTGCGGGTGATGTCCGGGGAGCAGAATCTCGGCGAGTCGGTGGTGCCGGGGCTGGCCGCCGGGGAGTCGACGGACGTGGCCGTGCCGCTGAGCGACCTGCCGGAGGGGTGCCTGCAGCTCATCGCGAATCCGGAATCCGATGGTTCCGATGAGGTGTCTTTGCTCAACAACACGGCTTACGTGTACCCTTATGTGCGCGGCGACATGGACTGCAACGGCGTCGTGAACACGGCCGACATCTCCTTGTTTGTTGCGGCCCTGCTCGATCCGGCGGCGTTCGACACGGCGCATCCCACTTGCGGCAGCGTCCAGGCGGACATGAATCGGTCTGGCATGCCCGATGGCGCGGACATCCAGGTGTATGTGGACGCCCTGCTCGGATCGTAAAGCAACATAGGGCGCCCTATAGCATTTCACGATTGGGTGTGGCATGAGGCGTCCCCTTGTCGGGGGGCAATCTTGCAAGGGGGCGCACATGGTGTTCCCGTCGGCCACGGGGCCGACGCTACGAGCAATCGTGAAATGCCCTAGAGAAGCAGGGCCGGCGACAGACACGCTGCGCAGCGGATCGGCTTGACTTGCCGGACTTGACGTCGAGCGCGGCAGAAGCGAATGTGATGCGGAACAGCGGCAAAAGTGCCAGCAATTGACCGCGGTGACGCGGACCGTTCGGCAGCCCGCTTCACGCGGCGGAAGGTGAGAACAAGATGGGGGGACAACACCACCGAAAGGACGGCTCGACCCGCGCATCTTGCCCGCCGACGGCTACCGCGCATAGATGGGGTCGGCTGCACGGACACCGACACCACCGATGAACTCGCGGAATTGCGCCACGAAGGGTCTGCTCGTCCACTCTCGACCGCCCCCGAACGCCCGGTGGCGCCCGCCGTGGGGGCGCCACCGTTTGTCGGGCAGGACCTCGTCTTAGGCGGCGAGTCGCTTCAGTCTCCTCCGCCCGAAAATGAGTGCTCCTCCAATGAGCATCGCCGCCGCCATGCCCACCAAACCTTGCGGCGAGACGGCGGGAATCGCCGTTCCGCCGGGCGCCATGACCCACGACTCGTCGGTATCGTGGTTGGGTGAGTTGGTAAAGCTCCTGGTCTCGGTGGGTGCCATCGGGCTGGTCAGCAGGAAAGTCGCAGTTTCCCCCGGAGCAATCCCCAGAGCGGGGCTGGGGGCCTTGAACCTCAGCAGAGACGGCGAGTGAGCCTCCTCTCGGTCAAGTTGCTTTCCGCTCCCGGAGACGCCTCCGTCGTGGAACTCCCACACCCAGCCGGGTGGAAGCTGGGTGACGGTGAAGTCAGCCGGTCCGACGCCGGGGGGTAGATCGATGGTGAACTCGGTAACCGGGTCCACGAAGGTCGGCCCCATGAGGGCGAACAACTCGTAGATGTACTGCCATATGTCCAGCGCTCCATTGTACGTCGCGTTAGAAGTGGTCTGCGATTTGCTCTGTTCCACGACGGTTCCATACATCTCTTTCTTGCCAGCCAAGTCGTCGGCCGTCGGCTCCGTGAACGGATCAGCGCTGTTGAGGTCGTCAGCGCTGGGGGCCGTGCCCGGCGTGCTGCTATAGGCATCCTCGCGCATGAGGTCCGAATTGGCGGAATGTCCCAGCCCTTCCACGTGGCCGAACTCGTGCTTAAGGACGCGGGTCACGCCGCGAGAGTTCAGCCCGTCGTTGGACTCGATGGTCACGTCCACGGGCGGTCCGCCGGGGGCCGTTGATCCCCATTCGGGGGCATTGGCCTGCCAGTGGATTCTCACGTCGCAGTTGTTCTTGGAAGGCGTGTATTCGAGCGTGAGGCCGCCGAACGCCGCCTGGGCTTCGTTCCACTCCGCGATGGCTTCGAACACGGCCTCGTAGAACTCAGCCTGTTGTTCGGGCGTTCCAGGCGGCGTGTCCACGCAGACTTTCAAGGTGGCGCCCTTGCCCCAATCTCCGGCGTGGTTGCCGCGCTCCCAGGCGTAGGCCGGCGCTATGAGGAACAGTCCGGCGAGCAACGCCGACGCGACGGCAGCGGAGCGGCCTTTCCGGCGAAATGCCGCCACGCCGCCGATGGCCAGCAAGACCGCCAGGATGACCAAGCCGCTGGTGGAGGCGGCGGGAATGACCGGGGAGACCTGCGTCGCAACCGCGGCCTGAGCCCACTCACCGCCAGTGCCGATTCCGAACTCGTTGTAAGGGTTTCCGGCGGAGGCTCCGGTGAAAGTGGTGGTGGCGTATGTAATGATGTACATGTCCGGCGTGACGTTGGAGAGGAGCGCGCTTCGCGACTCGCCCGGCAGGTACTCGGCACTCAGAGCCATCAGCGGAAGAAAGACGTGGGGAGGGAGATAATCCCGATTCAGTTCCGCGATTGGTCGTTCGACGGGGTTGAGTTGGTATCCGACATCGCCAAATGTCACAGTGTCCTCGGTCAGGTTCTCGATTGTGACGGTCAACTCCTGGGTGGTTGGGTTGTAGGCGTAGTCGAAATTGGATTTGGGAACAGGAACGATCCCCGGACTGGTGGCATAGGACCAGGCCTTGAAGCGAACCTTGGGCTTCTTGCCTGTGCCAAAAATGCCGAATTAACAATTGCCGGTAAGTTAATGCGAAAAGGTCCCCACCCCATTAATGA
>CAYYBO010000208.1:0-7641 GCA_964470125.1 uncultured Planctomycetaceae bacterium
AAATTTATTGGTGGCAATTGTTTAACGGTGGGGGGGGGGGCCAATGGGGGCAAAAGCCCAAAGGTATATCAATAATCAACTCAGCCCAACGAGATCGGCCGGCATACGACCATCTCGGGTCGGCCGCTGAAGAACGTTTACGGCCCCGCGGATCAGGCGGGGTTCGACTACGCTGCGAAACTAGGCGATCCCGGCTGCTACCCGTTCACGCGCGGCGTCCACAAGGACATGTACCGCGGGCGGCTGTGGACCATGCGGCAATTCGCCGGCTTCGGCTCCGCCCGCCAGACCAACGAGCGATTCAAGTTCCTCCTCTCCCGCGGGCAGACCGGTCTGAGCACCGCCTTCGACCTGCCGACGCTGATGGGCCGCGACAGCGACGACCAGCTCGCCACCGGCGAGGTCGGCCGCTGCGGCGTGGCCATCGACACCCTCGCGGACTTCGAGACCCTCTTCGACGGCATCCGGCTGAGCGACGTGAGCGTCTCGATGACTATCAACGCCCCCGCCGCCATCGTCCTGGCCTTCTACATCGCCACCGCCGACAAGCAGGGCGTCAAGCGCACCGACCTCCGCGGCACCTGCCAAAACGACATCTTCAAGGAGTTCCACGCCCAGAATGAAGTCGTCTTCCCCCCGGCGGAAAGCCTTCGCCTCGTCGTGGACACCATAGAGTTCTGCGCCAAGGAGTTGCCCCAGTACAACCCCGTCAGCGTCAGCGGATATCACATCCGCGAGGCCGGCTCGACCGCCGGACAGGAGCTCGCCTTCACCCTCTGCGACGGCCTGTACTACACCCACGCCTGCGTCGATCGCGGCATGGACGTCGACTCCTTCGCCCCGCGCCTCTCCTTCTTCTTCAACGCCCACAACGACTTTTTCGAGGAGATCGCCAAGTACCGCGCCGCCCGACGCCTTTGGGCCTCCTACATGAAGGAGCGATTCGGCGCCAAGACCGAGCGGGCCATGTGGCTCCGCTTCCATACCCAGACCGCCGGGTGCAGCCTGTACTCCAAGCAGCCCTACGTAAACCTCATGCGCGTGGCCTATCAGGCGATGGCCGCGGCCCTCGGCGGCTGCCAATCCCTGCACACCAACAGTATGGACGAGACCATCTGCCTGCCGACGGAACAGGCGGTGACGCTGGCCCTGCGGACGCAGCAAGTGTTGGCCTTCGAGACCGGCGTGACCAGCGTCGCCGATCCCCTCGGCGGCGGCTACTACGTCGAGACCCTGACCGATCAGCTTGAAGCCGAGGCCCGCAAGTACATCAGCCGCATCGACGAGATGGGCGGGATGATCTCCGCCATCGAAAGCGGCTATATCCGTCGCGAGATCGCCGAGGCGGCCTACAAGTATGCCGCGGCCGTCGAGCGCAAGGACAAGATCGTCGTAGGCGTGAACGAGTACGTCGAGGAGGAAGACCAACAGCTCGACCTCTTGAAGATCGGCCCGGACATCGAGGCGGAAGTGCTGTCGAATCTTCGGTCGGTGAAGCAGCAGCGAGACGCGGCGACGGTGAAGGCGTCGCTGAATCGCATCACCGAGGACGCCCGCAACGACCGCAACGTGATGCCGGCGTTGATCGAAGGGGCCAAGGTGTACGCCACGGTGGGCGAGATGATGAAAGCCCTGGAGCTATCGCTGGGCCGCTTCGACCCCGGCCAAATGTCGTAGCCGCCATCGCGACCTGCTCGGATAGGGCGAGGCTCCCGCCGAGCCACCGCCCCAAGAGCCCCCGACCTTGGTCGGGGGCCGCGTCCCCCACGAGCGCCGTCCGCCCTTGCTGCTTCTCGCGATGAAGACCCCAAGGGAATAACATCAACAAGCAGACAACGACCAAGCCGACACGGGGACCGCTACGGCTGAAATGGAAAGCTCTCTCGTACAGGCCCTCAAGGAGGTATTCAAGTCATGCCCGATGCCTATGACGATTTCATCACCCTCGTTCGCGAGATCGGCCGATTGGATTCAATCGCCCAGCTTCTGGATTGGGACAGCGAGACCTACATGCCCAAGGGCGGCCTGACGCTGCGGGCGGAGCAACTCGCGCTCGTCGCCGAGTTGGCCCACCAGCGACGGTCCAGTCCGAGGCTGGGAGAGCTTCTGGCCAAACTTGACGGCGGCATCGAGGACCTGATCCAGGCCGCCAACGTTCGCGAGACCCGCCGAACCTATGACCGGGCGGTCAAGGTGCCCGTGGAGCTGGTCAGCCGGCTCGCCCGGGCGACGACGATGGCCAAAGAGGCGTGGGGGCGGGCGAGAGAGCAGGCGGATTTTCCGGTCTTCGCTCCGCACCTGGAGGAACTGCTGCAGCTCAAACGGCAGGTCGCCGATTGCGTCGGCTTCAAGACTGAGCGCTACGACGCCTTGATGGACGAATTCGAACCGGGCATGACCTGCGCGGAGGTCGGCGGGATCTTCGCGTCATTGCGCGGGCCGTTGGCCGATTTCGCGCGGCGGCTGGCGGCGGCCAAGCATCAGCCGGACGCCTCCATCCTTCAGCGCCGCTTCCCTCGCGACGCCCAGGAGCGATTCGCCAGGCGGATGGCCGAGGCCATCGGCTTCGACTTCGGCAACGGCAGGCTGGATGTTTCCAAGCACCCCTTCTGCACCGGCATCGGCGCGGGGGACGTGCGGCTGACCACGCGGTACGACGAGAACTTCTTCAACGGGGCGATCTTCGGCGTCTTGCACGAGGCGGGGCATGGTATGTACGAGCAGGGCCTGGACCCCGCGCACGCCTTCACCCCCGCCGGTCAGGCCGTCAGCCTGGGCATCCACGAGTCGCAGTCGCGGATGTGGGAGAACCTCGTCGGTCGAAGCTTGCCGTTCTGGAAACGGTTTTACCCTGAGTGCCAAGCGGCGTTTCCGTCAGCCCTCGGCGATGTGCCGCTGGAGGCGTTTTACGGGGCGATCAACAGGGTGCAGCCGTCGCTGATCCGCGTCGAAGCCGACGAGGTGACCTACAACCTGCACATCATCCTACGGTTTGAGATCGAACGGGCGATGATCGACGGCACACTGGCGGTCAAGGACGTGCCGCAGGCCTGGAACGCGAAGATGGGCGAGTTGTTGGGCATCGTGCCGCCGGACGACGCCCAAGGGTGCCTGCAAGACATCCACTGGTCCCTGAGCGCCTTCGGCTACTTCCCGACGTATGCCCTGGGCAATCTCTACGCGGCGCAGTTCTTCGACGCCGCCCAACAGGCAATACCCGATCTGAACGGGCGGATCAGGCAGGGCAAGTTCCGCCCGCTCCTCGACTGGCTGCGGCGCAACATCCACCGGCACGGACAACTCTACCGGGCCGGCGAACTGGTGCGCAGTGCCACCGGCAGGCCGCTGACAGTGGAGCCATTCCTGGCACACTTGCGCGACAAGTTTTCGTCTCTCCACGGGCTTTGAGTCGGCGGCGAAACGCCGAGACCGCGTATAGGACCTTGGCGATGCCGCTGCTCCGATCCTCGACGGCCGGTTCTCAGACGCCCCGCGACAGCGGTTGAGCGACGTCGCAACGAGCGCCGCCCCGCCATTGGCGCAAGGCCCGCACTGCCAAGCCCCGTCGCCGCGGCGTATAACCCTCGACGGGCCACATTGCCTGAAAGCACAAGAGAGATACCGAAAGCCCGCTTTGGGGCCGGACGAAGATGTACCATATGGAAACCAGCGCGCCAGGAGAGCCGACCGGCTGCTCTGCCTCTCAGTCTCGTTCGAGGCCTGGACCTTCAGCGAAGCAGACGGAGACCGACAAGCACCGATCAGGCCACGGCCGCGCCGGGCCCCTTGAGCCGTGGAATCCGATCGCGGCCGCGAGGACCGCCGGGCGAAGGCGAACGTCGTCCGGCTCTCGGGCCTTGCTCGGCCCCAAGGACGCCCAACGAAATTGAAGGAGCGCCCTGGCCTCGCCGCGATTCGTTCGGAGACCCGAGCACGAAGAAGCCGTCGAAGGGGGATCAGGCAATGCCGGCGACAGCTCTGCCCGAGAAGAAGACCTTTCGCTTGGATGAGAATCTCCTCCAATCCGTCGTCTCGGCGGCGAAGGACGCGATCGTCATCATGGACGACGAGGGGAAGGTCGTCTTCTGGAACGCGGCCGCGGAGGGCATTTTCGGGTACAGCCAGGCAGAGGCGCTGGGTCGCGACGTCCACGAGTTGCTGGCTCCGCAGAGGTACGTCGAGAGAATCGCCGCCGCCTTCACCCGTTTCCATCAGACTGGTGCAGGCGCAGCGGTCGGCAGGACCGTCGAGCTGGCGGCCCGACGAAAAGGGGGCGATGAGTTCCCAATGGAACTGTCCCTGGCGGCGATGCGCCGAGGCGATGCCTGGCACGCGGTTGCGATCATCCGTGACATCACCGAACGAAAGCAGGCGGAAGAGGAACTCCGCGGCTTTCGCGCAGCCCTGGACGCCTGCTCCGACAGCGTCTTTGTAATCGACCGCACGACCATGCGCTGCATGGACGTCAATGAGACCGCCTGCCGGGAACTGGGCTACACGCGGGATGAGTTGTTGAGCCTCGACCTGGAGATGATGCAGCGACCCGTGGCCGCGGAGAAACTGCGAGAAGAGGTGGATCGGGTCCTGAAGGGTGAAACTAGAGCCGGAGCGTTTGTCACCATTCTGCGGCGCAAGGATGGGACGGAGCTCCCGGTCGAGGTCAAAATCCGGCGCGCCACGCAAGACGAACGCGGCGTCATCGTCGCCGTCGCCCGCGACGTGCACGGGCGACCGCACGGCGAGCGGGTCGCCGGGGACACCGAAGAACGCCTGCGGACGACTCTTGATGCGATTCAAGCCGGCGTCGTTTTGATTGAGGAGGGGACGCATATCATCCGCGACGCCAATCCGGCAGCCCTGAGCATGTTCGGGGCGGGCAAGGAGGCGGTCATCGGTTCGGTGTGCCATCAGTTTGTCTGTCCGGCGGAGCAGGGCCGATGTCCGGTATCCGATCTAGGGCAAGCGGTGGACAACTCCGAGAGAACTCTCTTGAGGGCAGACGGAAAGCCGATGCCGGTGCTGAAAACAGTGGTGCCGGTGGTGCTGGAGGAAGGCAAGTTTCTGCTGGAGACCTTCGTGGACATCACTCAACAGAAGCGGGTGGAGGAAGAACTGGCCGCACACCGCGAGCGACTGGAGGAGCTGGTGCGCGAGCGCAGCGAGAAGCTGTTGGAGGCTCAGCGACAGGTGCTTCAGGGCGAGAAGCTGGCCTCGGTAGGTCGGTTGGCGGCGGGGGTGGCCCACGAAATCAACACGCCGATTCAGTACGTGGGCGACAATCTGCACGCCTTGTCGGAATTCCTGGGCGATCTTGAAAAGGTAGTGGCCAAATACCGCGAGGTGGTCACTCTTCTCAAGCAGAACGGGACCGCAGGAGAATTGGTCGAGAAGGTGGAGACGGCGGAGCGCGAGCACGACGTCGATTTCATCCTCGCCGACGCCCCCAAGGCCGTGGAGCAGGCCCTCGACGGCGTGCAGCGGGTGGCCAAGATCGTCCGGGCGATGAAGGATTTCTCGCACATGAAGGGCGGGGCAAGCTCGGGAGTGGACATCAACCGCTGCCTGGAGAGCACGCTGACGGTGGCCCGCAACGAGTACAAGTATCACGCGGATCTGAAGACCGACTTCGGCGAACTCCCGCTCGTGGAATGCCATCCCAGCGAGCTCAACCAGGTCTTCCTCAATCTTGTGGTCAACGCCGCCCATGCCATCGAGGACACGGGCCGGCGGGGCCTGATCACCGTGTCGACGCGGGCGGAGGAAGGATGGGTGGAGGTGGCAATCGCCGACACAGGAAAGGGAATACCAGAGGAAATTCGCGACAAGGTGTACGAGCCGTTCTTCACCACCAAGGAAGTAGGCAAAGGAACGGGGCAAGGTTTATACCTGGCAAGGCAGACGGTAGTCGGAAAGCACGGGGGGACCATGGATTTCGAAAGTGAGGCGGGCAAAGGCACGACTTTCATAATACGCATCCCCGTGACGCTTTCACCCGAGGAGGAAGGCAAGGGGGACCCGGGTGTCGACCAAGACAAGAATCTTGTTTGTTGATGATGAGGCCAACGTCCTGGACGGACTGCGGCGAATGCTGCGCCGTCAGAGAGATGAGTGGGACATGGTCTTCGCCAAGAGCGCAGCCGAAGCCCTGGCCTGCATGGCGCAGGCCCCGATCGACGTGATCGTCACCGACGTGAAGATGCCGGTCATGGACGGAGTGGAACTGCTCAAACGGATCAAGGAGCAGCATCCTGGGGTTGCACGGATCGTGCTCTCCGGCCATGTGGAGGAGGCGGACACAAACCGCCTCCTGAAGCTGGCCCACCAGTTTCTTTCCAAGCCCACCGATGCGGAGGCGCTCAAGGCGGCGGTGGCCAGAGCGTGCGCCGTGAAGGAAACCGCCTCCAGCGAGCGGGTCCGCACAATTGCAGCCGGCCTGGGCACGCTGCCCAGCACGCCGGCGCTTTACGTGCAACTCAGCAAGACGGCGGCCTCCGAGGGCGCCAACGCCCACGACATCGCCGTGGTCATATTGCGGGATCCGGCGGTCTGCGCGAAGGTGCTTCAACTGGTCAACTCCTCGTTTTTCGGCCTGGGACGGAGGATATCGAGCATCGAGCAGGCGGTTTCGCTGCTGGGTGTGGTCCGCATCAAATCGCTGGTGTTGTCGTCGCAGATCACGGAAGAATTTCGCCCGGCGAGAAACGTGCCCGGCTTCTCGGCCTCCCGGCTTCTGCAGCGTTCGACGATCACCGCGGAGATGGCCCAGGCCATCAGCCGCGCTGAGGGGCAGGACAGGGAACGGCAGGATCAAGCCTTCGCCGCGGGCCTGCTGCACGACGTGGGCCTGCTGGTACTGGCTTCTCGCCAGGTCGATGTTCTGGAGCGATCCCTGGATCGCGTTCGCCGCGAGGGCGCGCCGTTGTGCGAGGCGGAGCGGGGCCTGCTGCGGGCGACGCACGCCGACGTGGGGGCCTGTCTGCTGGAACTGTGGAACCTCCCGCCGCGGATCGTGGAGGGAGTGGGGCTGCATCATGAGCCGGCGGCAAGCCAGTTCGCCGGAGTCTCCGCGGTGACCGCGGTACACGCGGCATCGGCGTTGCTCCGGGAAACCCTCAGCCGCAATCCGCAGATGAAGGATGAAGGCGCATGCCTGCCCGAGTTGGACACGGCCTATTTGCAGAGCATCGGCCGCGCCCACCGGGTAGACGCGTGGCGGCAGCTCATCCCCGCGGCCGCGATCGCCCAGGAGGCACCCAGCACATGAGCACCATCACTCGAAAAGTGCTGTGCATCGATGATGAACCGAACGTGCTGGCGGGAATAGAGCGTCAGCTTCGCGGCCGCGTCGAACTGGCCACGGCGGTCGGAGCCAAAGCCGGGCTCGCGACGCTGGAGAAAGAGGGCCCCTTCGCGGTCGTCATCAGCGACTACAAGATGCCGGAAATGAACGGCGTGGAGTTGCTCAAGGAGGTCGCGAGAATAGCCCCGGACACGGTTCGGATGATGCTCACCGGCTGCTCCGACCTCGAAGTGGCCATGACCGCGCTCAACGAGGGGGGCATCTGGCGCTTTCTGGGTAAGCCCTGCAGCCGATCGGCGTTGGAGAAGGCCATCAGTGAGGCTCAGGAACATTACCGGTTG
>CAYYBO010000209.1:0-7571 GCA_964470125.1 uncultured Planctomycetaceae bacterium
CGATCATCACTGGTACACTAAAGCATGAGTCGTGCCAACTAAATCGACAGACTCTGGAGGACCGGGGCCATGAATGACAGCTTGCCAAAGGCGATGAGCGCCGCATCCACGACGGCGATCAGGGCGATGAAGGCGATGAGCATGGCGATCACGTTGATGGCCAGGCGCATGCCCTCGGAGGCCCCCTTGGTCATCGCGTCCAACAACCCGCTCGTGTCTCGCTCCAACACAACCTTGGCGCCGGCGGCGGTCCGCGGTTCTTCCGTTTCGGGGAGCATTACCTTTGAGAGAAGAAAACCGGCGGGAGCCGACATCAAGCAGGCGGTCAACAAGTGTCGGGCGACGTCCACTTGCTTCTGCGGATCGTCTCCACCGAGGATGGCGACGTAGTAGGCCATGATCCCCGCGGCGACCGTGGCGAAGCCGCAGGTCATCATCGACATCAGCTCGGAGCGGGTCATCTCGGGGATGTACGGGCGGACGAGCAGGGGCGCTTCCGTCTGACCCAGGAAGATGTTGGCGGCGCCGGAGAGACTTTCGGCGCCGCTCAGCCTCATGGTCTTGGTCATCACCCAGGCGATGCCGGTCACAATCCTCTGCAAGACGCCGTAGTGATAGCCGATGGCCGAAAGCGTGGCCACGATGATGATTGTGGTCATGATCTTGATGCCGGCGATGCCCTTCCAGGAGACCGCCGCGTCGTCGCCGGCCAGCGGACCGAAGACGAACTTCGCTCCCTGATCGGCTCCATACAGGATGGTGGTGATGATCCGAGCGATGCCGTCAAAGAAAGCCCGCCCCGACTGAGTCCGGAGCACGATGTAGGCCAGGGTCCATTGAAGGATGATGCCGACGATGACGGTCTTCCAGGGGAATCGCCGGCGGTCCGATGAAAGCAGCCAGGCCAGCAGAATCAGCCCCGCAACGCCGAGAAGACCGCGTGCCAGGATCATGTCATCGCTGCTCCGGTGGGCCGGGCAGCGGGGTGAAGTGTTCCGCGCACCGCGGCTCGTAATCGGCCAGGCCGCCGACCATGTGCAGGGTGTTGATCGGCGTCAAGCGCTGCGTGTACGGCGAGGGCTTGCCGCAGACGCGGCAGGGGGCTTCCAGGGTCTCCACTTCGTCGGCCATCGCCGCCAACTCCGGCATCGGCTCGAACGGCCGGCCCCAGGCGTCGTGGCTGATGCCGGCGACGATCACCGAGACGCCTCGTTCCAGCAATTCCCGCACCGCCGGGATCAGGGCCGTCTTGAAGAAGTGCCCCTCGTCGATGGCCACGAGATCTGCGCCTTCGACTTGATTCACAATGCTCGCCGCGTCCGGAACGCGGAGGGCCTCGAAGCTGTCGCGGCGGTGCGTGACCAGGTGATCCGGGTCGTAGCGGCTGTCGATGGCGTGCTTGAAGGCCCGGACGGATCTACCCTCGGCCGCCGCCTGTCGCAGCCGTGCGATGACGCACTCGGTCTTGCCGGAGAACATGGAGCCGTATACGACCAGGAGCCGGCCTCGCTGTCGGGCGTTGTCCACGACGGGGATTGTGCCCGCTCGACGGCGTTTGGCAAGGGAGCGTGGACGAAACAGAGCCGCGACCGTGAGGGAGCGGTTACGCCGAGAATGGGTCGGCCCTTCAAATCGCACGGCGACCGCCCCCTCATCGTTGACATCGCTGCGCGAAGTAAGGGGCGGGCGGTCGCGGCTCTGTTTGTGGTCTTGCGATTGCTGTGACCGTCGCTCGCGCCGGCCGGCTTCTGGCTTGTATCGGACACCCGAAAACGTTATGATTTGCGTTCACGTTTGATCGGTTTGCGGGCTTCGATTCGGTTTTGGAGGATTCGAGAGCGAAGGACTCGGTCTCGACGCTTCGGGATCGAGGACAATTCGAATTGACGCGCGTGCGTCAAGACTGCTTCAGACAGAACCGGCAATTCTGCAATCACACAGGAGCAGTGCCTTGGTGCCGCGCCCCGAAAGGGGCGTCGGCCAGGGCACGTTCTGTGTGGGCCTTGCCGGGCCTTGTCTGAGCGTCCTTGGTTCGACGCTCTTTCTCTTGCGCCGAGGTGATCGGCGGGCAGCCGCGAAGGCGGCAACATGTCAACGAGAGGTGAGACCATGATTGCGATTTTGAGAGGAACGAGATTGTTGGGAAGCGACATGCTGTCCTGGACAGCCACGGCGTTGCTGCTGAGTACGGCGGGGGCATCTCTCGCGAGAGGCGACTGCCCGTCTTTCTCCGAACAGAGTTTGCAGCAGGTGAGCTCCTGGCCTCGTGCGGCTGCAATCAGTGATTTCGACGGGGATGGCGATATGGACCTTGCGGTGACAAACCCGGGCAGCAACTCGGTCTCCATCCTCACGAGCAACTGCAACGGCGTTTACGTTCGACAGGATATCCCAGAAGTCGGAAATCAACCTTGGCACATTATTGCGGTCGATCTTGACCTTGACTCTGATCCTGATTTGGCAATCGCCAATTTTGGTGGGGGCAACGTTCGACTACTGCGTAACCAAGGCGCGGGCGACTTTCTGATCGAGTCGCCAATCAGCACCGGGGACGGACCTCACTGGATCGCTGCGGCGGACTTCGACCGTGACGGACACGTGGATCTGGCCGTTGCCAACTACTCCCAGTCCGGCGGGGCGATTAGCTTGCTGTGGAACGACGGAACCGGTCAGTTTCCAGGACCGAATGGCGAGCTCGACACCGAGGCGATGGCCTATGCTCTAGCCGCAGGAGATTTGGATGCTGACGGGGATGACGATCTAGTCCTTGTCCATGAGCTTTGGCGAGGAGTCTCCGTGTTCATTAACGTCGGTGGGCGCGAGTTCTCGATGCCGGTCGCATACATGCTTGGACAGGGCGAACTGCCGGGTATCGCCTTGGCTGATTTTGACAACGATGAGCACCTGGATGTCGCGGTTGCCAACATGACCGAAGGAATCGTCTACATCTTGCGCGGAAACGGAGATGGCACGTTGACAAGCCAGGCCGCGCTGAACGTCAGTGGGGCTCACGACCTTGCCAGCGAGGACATCGACGGCGATGGGGATTATGATCTGATCGTTGCGTGCCACGAAACGCCGGGCCATGTTGCATACCTGCTCAACGATGGCGCTGGAACGTTCGGTCCCCCGGTGTACCTAGTGGCTGGAGTCCGCCCCGTCTTTGTTCGAGTGCAAGACCTTGACGGGGATGCAGATCGAGACATGGTCACGGTTAATAGTGGAAGCAACAACATCTCCGTGTTTTTCAACCTCTGCGCCGCGGCTGACGGGGACGCGGACGGTGCGTACGATTTCTGCGACAACTGTCCGAGTGTGTCCAATCCCGATCAAGCTGACTGCGACGGTGACGGGATCGGCGATGTGTGCGACGAGGACGACGACAACGACGGCGTGCTCGACGGGGGCGATATTTGTCCGCTGACGCCAGGCTGCGCGGTGATGCCGGACGGCCGGCCGAGACTGGACCTGAACAACGACTGCAACGTCGACGGGCTGGACATACAGCTTGTAGTGGAGGAATTGCTGGCCGGATGCTCGGGGTGTGATTGAGCGGATGGAGCGACCGGGCAGACAAGAGCCGATGGCGAGTTCGTCCGCCCGGGCGGAGATTGAGTGGAGGGCCTCGAACCAGGGGTTCGCTCCGCTCACCCATGGCAACCGTCGTTGGCCCTACCGGGCCGCAGAGGAAACGCTGGTCGGCGCACACTCTTCGCCCTGTATGCGAGAGATGCCGCTGCAACCGCTCAATACAGCGGGTTGATCACCATCCCCGTCGCCAGCTTGGGGTAGAAGTAAGTCGACTTCTGCGGCATCAGTTCGCCGGCGGTGCAGATGTCGCGGAGCTGGGTCATGGTCGTCGCGGGCATGAGCACGGCGATGCCGCCGGACACGCGGGAATCCTCCACGGCCTCTTCCATGCTCTTGTGGTAGTGAATATTGACCGGTTTGCCTCCGTTGAACTTTGGCGAGATGACCTCGTCGATGATGAAGCGGTGCAGGATCGAGTAGGGCAGCGTTCGCCAAGCGGGCTTGCGGTTGGGTTCGTATTTCGCCAGCAGGTCCGGGGCCTTCGGCGTAAGGGTGAGGCATGCCTTTTCTTTGGTGAAGTAGAGCGCGACGGCCTGGGGGCCGGTCGCGGCCAGCAGTTTGGCCAGTTTCTCGGCGCTGGCCGGCGCGTCGACCTTCTTCCAGGTGAATGTGTCAGCCAACGCCGCTTGCAGGGCGCTGGAAGTGGCGGCCGGGAGGTTGGCCAGGCTGCGGAAGTACGGCTGAATCGTCGCCCCGGGGTCCTCCATGCCGCACAGCACCGCCAAAACAAAGTTGATGGGATCGTCCGGGGCCGGCTTGCCCTCCTCCTCAATCTGCCTCTGCCGATAGTTCAGGGCGGTTCCGTAGCGGTGGTGGCCGTCGGCGATGAAGATCGCTTTCTCCGCCATCTTCTCCTGGATCGCCTGGATGACCTTGCGATCGGTGACAGCCCACAGCTTGTTCTCGACGCCGTCGAGCAGGCCGCTTTGATCCGGTTTCGGCTCAACCGCCGCGTCGATCATGGCAGCGATCTCGTTCTTCGGGTCTGGATACAGCCCGAAGATCGGGCTCATGTTGCACCGGGTCGCGACGGTCAGCTTGAGACGATCCTCTTTCGGCCCGCCGAAGGTCTGCTCGTGCGGGAAGACGTGCCCCGTGCCGAAGGGCTCCAGCCGCAGGCGGGCGAAGAACTTCTTGCGGGTCAAAGTCTTGCCGCCCAGGCGGTAGGTCTGGTGGTAGGCGTAAATCGCCGCAGCATCATCGCGGGCGAGCGTCCGAATATCGAGCCAGCTCGTCAGATCGCCCGCCGCCTTGGCATAGGCGCTGTCGGGACCCGCCGATTTCGGCGGCAGGTGCGGCAGGTCGATGGCTACGATGTTGTGGTCATCCTTGCGGAGCAGGGCCTTCTTGTCGGCGTCACTGAGGATGTCGTACGGCGGGGCGATCAGGTCACTGATATCCGGCTGGGTATAACGAATCGCGCGGAAGGGCTGAATTTCGGCCATGTCATCTCACCTGGGCAACTTAGGAGAATCGGAGCTTGTCACCCCCCAACAGCGGGGACCTCGTATAATGCCGCCGCGCCCCAGCCGTTTCCAGGGAGCCGCTTCCGAGAGAGCCGCATCCGTGCGGGAGGCGTCCTGCCGAGTCCCCGAGGACCGACCCAATCTTAACGTGACCGCTCCCTGACGGTCGCGGCTCTGATCAGCCGCTGGCGTGGGCACACGCCTGCTCCGAATGCCCTGTCGTGACTTGACTTCTGCCTCGCTTGCGGGCGATAATGTACTAGACGGATGCGACTCCGCCGGACGACCATCAGGAATACCTGGCGGAGGAAGCGGCGCATCGGGCTATAATGGCCTGGCGACGTGCAATCCGTCGAACCCGCCGGGGTTGCGGCGCAGCGAAGGATGCCTCCTTCCAGCCCTCCCCCGACCCGCCGCCCCAGCGACCCGCCCCGTGGGAGGCCGAGATGAGAGCGTACCGCTGCCAGGAGATCGCTCGACTCGAGCACGAGCTCAGGCTCGCGCCGCTTCGGCACCGGCTTCGACAGGTGGCGGGGATTTTCCAGGCCATTGAACTCATTGAGCCGCAGCGAGAATACCCCTATTCCTTCGTCTGCTACCAGGTGACCGGCTACCGTACTCGCCGGACTGAGGACGTGATGTCCTCCGGCGACGACATCGTCGCCGATTTAGTTCACCTGCTGGACGCACTGACTTCCTCCAACCCTCTTCCAGTGGATTCCGCCCCAGGCCGGCTCTTGGGCGTGGATGACGTGGCCCGCCGGTTCAACGTCTCCACCAAGACGATTTCGCGCTGGCGGGATCGAGGCCTCGCCGGTTGCTGGTATTGGCTCGACGACGGCGAGGGCAAGGGGCGATCTCGCCTGGCCTTCACCGAGCAGGCCGTCGAGTGCTTTGCCGCCCGCAACCACGAGTTGGTCCGGCGCGGCGGCGCGTTCGCCTTCCTGAGCGAAGAGGAAAAGGGGCGGGTGATCGCCCGCGCCAAGGAACTCGTCGCCGTCGAGAAGTGCGGGTTGCATGCGGCCACCATGCGGATCGCCGAAGAGACCGGACGAGCAGTCGAGACTATCCGCTATACCCTCCGGGCATTCGACCGCCAGCATCCTGAAGACGCACTCTTCGACCGGGCCGAGCAGCCGAAGCCGATCGACGAGGCGACGGTCATCCACGACGCATACTTGGCCGGCGAGGACCTGCGATCTCTGGCGACGCGGTTCCGCAAGAGCCCGATCGAGATCCGCTGCATCGTGACCGGCGTCCGGGCCTCGCGGCTGACGACCGAGCCGATCGCCTACATGTACAACGAGTTATTCGACGCCCCTGACGCCGAGCGGCTGATCCTGAACGGCCGTCCGATCTGCGGGGATGAAGCCTCGCCGCAGGTGAACGTCACGCTCAACGGCACGCCGAACGCCCTGCCGGCCTATTTGGCCGACCTCTATCGCACGCCGCTGCTGTCCCGCGACGAAGAACAGCAGCTCTTCCGGCGGATGAATTACGTGCTCCATCGGGCGGAGGCGCTGCGACGGAAGATCGCGGCCGCGGCTGCGCCGACGTCGAATGCCGAGGTGGCCGACGTCGAGCGGGACCTTGCCGCGATGCAGGCGCTGCTGGACCGCGCCCGGGCCGTCAAGAATCGAATCACCCAGGCCAATCTCCGGCTGGTGGTCAGCATCGCGAAGCGGCACCTGCGCGGCCGCGCCGAGAACGTCTTCGAGTTGGTCAGTGATGGGAACCTGGCTCTGATCCGGGCGGTCGAGAAGTTCGACTTCGCCCGCGGCTTTCGCTTCAGCACGTACGCCTCGTGGGCCTTGATGCGGTCATACGCCAGGAGCGTGCCGGACGAGATGACCCGGGCCTGCCGCTTCCAGACCGGCCACGATGAACTACTCGCCGACGCCCGCGACCATCGGGAAGAAGAGCGCAACATCGAGACGGAAGGCGAGGCGATCCGCGCGACCGTCGGCGACGGCCTGGCCGCGCTCAACGAGCGCGAGCGGGCGGTCGTGGAGCGTCATTTCGGCCTGACCGGCAGCGGGCCCGCAAAAACACTGGAGGAGATCGGCCACGAACTAAGCCTCAGCAAGGAGCGCGTCCGACAGATCGAGATGGGCGCTTTGCGGAAACTCCGCAGCGTGCTGGGTGAGCGCGGAGCGGCGTTGCTGGCCGGGTAGAACACTTCATATCTGGGCAACTGAACAGTGCCGCGACTGTCAGGGAGCGGTTACCGTCCATGCGTAGAGGACGTCTCGCATCGGCCCTATCCCCACGCTCATGTTGGAGCAGTCGACCATCGGCGATGTTCTATCGCACCCTCAGTCGTACCGACCCCTCCGCGATAAGCCTTAAGAGCAGTTCCCAGTTCGATGGACGGTCTCTCAAGGTCGGGCCAAAGTGGTCGTGCCGGGAGCGCGAGACTCCTGCCGAGCTGCCGCTCTCGTCCACTGATCCGGGAACCGCCCTAGCCCAAGTTACGGAGTTAAGGAACAAGAACGGCCTCGGCGGGATTGCCAG
>CAYYBO010000210.1:0-7515 GCA_964470125.1 uncultured Planctomycetaceae bacterium
GTAGTGACTGGAGTTCAGACGTGTGCTCTTCCGATCTATGGTCGTGACCAGTGGTGCCCGGGGGGGATTCATGTGGAGTATTCCATCGTCGAGCCTGGGGGCGGCGGGCCCACCGCCGTTTGCCCCCTACCGCTCGAGGCTCGGCGGGTCAGGTTTCGCCCTGAAAATCGGATTATAGCCGCCGATGCGCCGCTGTACTAAGACCATGCAGAGGCGCATTGTCCTGTGAATAGAGCGCCGGCGAGGCTGGCCGCTGCTCCAATCACGAACACGGCGTCCAGGACCTTTCAACGTGACCGTTTGGCAATTATGATGCCAACCGTTCGCCCCCGGCGATGCGGGTGATGGCGACACCACCACCCGGCCGAGTTTGTCCGGCTGCTCACCGGGGCGGCGGGGCAGCATCGCGGACGCCGCGCGGTCCACCGAGTGGGCGATGGGACAATCGCCCTATAGTATCCACGGGCGCACAAAGATGGACTTTCCCTCATTCCACCTGGATTTCTTCGGCAATCGTATCCTCTTCGCGGTCATCGGTATCCTGCACGTCATCATTAACCACGCCTTGGCCGTGGGGGCGGTGCCGCTCATCGCCTTGATGGAGCTGAAGGGATATCGGACGGGCGACGCCGAGTGGGACCGGCTGGCTCGCCGTATACTCGCCGTCTGCTTCATCGTTACAACCAGCCTGGGGGCCCTGACCGGTGTCGGCATCTGGTTCACGGCCTCGCTGGTAAACCCCTACGCGATCGCCAGCCTGCTTCGCATCTTCTTCTGGTTCTGGTTCGCCGAATGGCTTGTCTTCGTCACCGAGGTCTGTCTCATCCTCCTCTACTACCTCACCTGGAATGACTGGGGCCGACGACAGAAGAAGGCCCACATCGCGCTGGGTTTTGGGTTGGCCGGCTTCTCCTGGTTGACCATGATGGTCATCGTCGCGATTCTCGGCTTTATGATGCACACCGGCGCCTGGCCGCAGAGGCCGACGCTCATCACCGGCATCCTCAACCCCATCTACGGCCCGCAACTTCTCTTCCGAACCGGGGCGTCAATGATCGCCGCGGGGCTGTTCGCACTGTTCTTGACCTACTTCTTCACCGAGCGACGAAGCCGGTTCCGTGCCCACGCGATCCGCTTCACATGCGGATGGTCGCTGTGCTGGACACCGGTCTGCCTTGCCGGCGCGTACGTCTACTGGAAGGTCATCCCGCAATGGATGCTCAGCAACCTTCCGGTGGCCCTGGCGACCCAGGCCTTCGAGAGCTGGCATCGACTTCTCGCCTACTTCATCGCCGGGGCGGTCGCCACGACGGCTGTCATTTCGCTTTGGGGCATCGCCCTGCCGCGCCGGCTGCCGCGAGTGGCCATGCTGGTCCCGTTCATTTTCTCGGTGGCCATGCTGACCTATTTTGAGCGAATCCGCGAGTTCATCCGCAAGCCCTACGCCATCGCCGACTACATGTACTCCAACGGCCTGCATCCGCAGGATTACCCGCTCTACAAGGAACAGGGGCTGCTCGCTCACGCCGCCTACGTGCCGGAGCGGATGATTACGTCGGAGAACCGCGTCGAGGTCGGCGAGCAGGTCTTCCTGATGGCCTGCACCCGCTGCCACACGACGACCGGCGTCAACGCGGTAACGGCCAAGCTGGCCGCCATGTACGGCGACAAGCCCTGGGAGCACGCCCTGGTGCGGAGCTATATCGACACTATGCACAACACTCGGCCGTACATGCCGCCGGCACCGGGTTCGGACGAGGAGTTGGACGCCTTGACCGATTATCTGATCTCGCTGCAAAACAACCCGCGACGACTGGAAGGAGCCCAGACGGTGGGAGTCCGCAGTGCGCCGATGCCGGCCGCGGCGCAATCCGCGGGCGGCTAGGCGTCCGTTACGCCCGCCGTTTCGGGTGAAGCCGGGAAGGCGAGGCTCCCGAGAAACCTGCTCGGAGAACTAGGAGGCTATGACCGTTCTCAATCCGAACACGCTTGCTGCCGTTCCTGTCCCGAGGGACATCCCGTTGCCGTTGCCGCTCGACGGGGTCATCCTCGAAGGATTGTTGGTGCTGCTCTTCCTGGCCCACATCCTCTTCGTCCTGCTCATGGTCGGGGGGTCCTTGCTGACCACCGTCTGCGAAATCAAAGGCCTGAAGGAGCACGACTATGACGTGCTGGCCAAGGAGATCGCCGGGACGATCACGGTGAACAAGAGCCTGGCCGTGGTCATGGGCGTCGGCCCCCTGCTGGGCATCAACGTGCTCTATACCACCTACTTCTACACCAGCAACAGCCTCACGGGCACGGCATGGATCGGCTTGGTTCCGTTGGTCACCGCCGCGTTCTTGCTGTCCTACGCCCACAAGTACAGTTGGAGCGTCCTGGCAGAGGCCAAGTCGTTGCACATCGCCATCGGGGCAATGGCCACGGCCCTGTTTCTCTTCATCCCGCTGGTCTTTTTAGCCAACATCAACCTGATGCTCTTCCCCGATCGCTGGACGGAGGTCCGGGGTTGGCTGACCACGCTAATCCTTCCCAACGTGCTACCGCGCTACCTGCACTTTCTGCTGGCATGCATCGCCGTGACCGGCCTGTTTCTGTTGGCCTACTTCACGCGGGCGGGCTACCCCGCGGAATCGATGTTCCCTCGGTGGGACCGTGCGAGGCTCCGTCGCGGCTTCTACAGCTTGGCGTTCGGCGCGACGTTGGCCCAGTTCATCGCCGGGCCGCTGCTGTTCTTCACACTGCCCGCGGCAGGGATGAGCTGGTACCTGACGCTGATCATCGCCCTCGGTATCGCGTTCGCCATCATCACCATGGTGCTGCTCTGGCGAGAGATTCAATCGCCGGCCGGCTTGATCGGGCGGCGCTTCATGCCCATCGTGGCCCTGCTGACCGTCACCGTCTTGTGCATGGGGTATGGGCGGCATGTATACCGCGAGAACGCCGTCACCCCCCATAGAAACCTGATGAAGCAGAAGAGCGAGGAGTTTCGCCTGGCCTCGGCAGCCGCGAGCTTCCGCGCCCTGGCCGGCGTGAAAGAGGAGAAGCTGCCTCTTGGTGAGTCGGTCTATCGGCTGGTTTGCGCCAGTTGCCATGTTTATGATCGCGTCGTCGTCGGACCACCGCTGAAGGAGATCGCCGGAATCTACGCCGGCAATCCCGACGGCATCGTCAAGTGGACCAATGCGCCCGCGAGGAAGCGTCCCGGCTTCCCCGCCATGCCCGCTTTCCGAATCGGCGACCAGAAGCTTAAGGCCGTGGCCGATTACATGCTCCGCGTCGGCTCCGGGCAGGAGCTCCCGCCCGGCCAGCCGGCGATTCCGCCGGTAGAGTCGACGCCCGCCGCCGAGAGGCAGCCGGCAACCGCGCCGGCTTGAGTCGCCGCCCTTGCGACGGGCCCCCGACTTCAGTCTCGGCGGCCGCGCGATTGTCGCGCGGGCTCATTGGTTTGCGAACCACCGTACCGGCTGAAGCTCGCAGCTCCTCGTGCGAGCGTCCTCGATGTGAGCCGAGAGGGCCGGAAGCCCGCCCTCACCCGGCGCCCAGGATGACCTCGACCGTCCGGCGCATCACCTCGCCGAGGGCGAATTCGCGGCGGACTCGCTCCTGCCCGGCAGCGCCGAAGCGAGTCCTTGCTTCCGGATCGCTTAGCAGTCGATCAATCGCCGCCCAAAGGGCGTGAACATCGTCACTCGGCACGACCAGTCCCGTCTGCTCATGCAAAACCGTCTCCGGCAGACCCCCGACGTCCGTGACCACGCACGGAATCCCCCTGGCCATCGCCTCGATCACACTGTTGGACATGGACTCCCTTCGCGACGGCTGCACGTAGATATCTATGTCGTTGTAGATTGCTTCCTGATCGGCTTGATAGCCCGCGAAAACGAGGTGATCGGCAAGGCCGGCCCGTGTCGCCTTGGCCTGAAGCTCGGAGACCAACGGGCCGTCGCCGTAGTAGACGAGCCGCGAACCGGCGTGCCGCGAGGCCAACAAGGCGAACGCTTCGAGCAGCACGTCCGCGCCCTTGGCCTGACTGACTCGACCGACCGTGCCGATGCTGCACGACTTGCCGGCGGGCGCCCCCGGTCGAGCGCCTCGGACTTCCTCGCCGTTGGGAATCACGCGAATTCGCCCGACCGGGTACCGGTACTCGCGATCATACGCCTCAGCGACTCGCCGGCTATTGAAGATGATTGCGTGGCAGCACCGCGCCGGCAGCCATCGCCGCCAGGCCAGCCGCCGTCGCCACAGTTCGGGCGATGGGATCAGGCCGAACCATCGCTTGCCCGTCGGCGGCGGCAAGGGCTCCGGCAACTGCCGGACGGACATGACCGTCCGCAGACCGAGCGAGCGGGCGGCCACCAGTGACGCGGCAAACGCTCCCCCCCCGGCCTGCTGGACGACGAAGACCGTGTCCGCTCCGACGCCGCGCAGCCAGCGCCGCCGTGCCCAAATGGTCCGCGGGTCCAGACGACTATCGCCGGCGAGAGCATCGTCAATCCAATCCGTTCGTTCGACGGCAAGCCTGCCCGGAGCGTCCCCCGACAGAAGGTCTGCGTAGATGTTCGTGCCGCTGTAGCCGACATGAACGGCCGCTCCGGCGTCCAGCAGCGCCCGGATGGTCAGCCGCAGGTACTTCTCCGCCCCGCCCTGATAACAGTGATCGTCAATCTGGACATGGTGTACGGCCAGCACGGCGATCCGGCGAGTTGCCCCCGGCAAAGCCGCCGGTTGCATCGTCTGTTGCCGACTACTGCCGATCAGAGTGTCCGCCATGCGTCGTTGCCGCTGCGACGAGGAGACGCCCCGGCTCGGCAGGAGCCCGGCCCTCCCCTCTCAGTATCGTCGATCGATCCGATTCAATGGCGACGGTGCAGAACGAATTCGGCCGTGGCCAAGAGCTGCTCCTTGGCCGGGCTCTCGGGCAGACCACCAAGGCGGCCAACGGCCGAACGGACGAATTCGCCAGCAGCGTCAAGGGCGAATCCCACGGCGCCGACATCTTCGAGCATCTTCCTCGCTTCGCGAATCTTGTCGGCCTGGCCGCCGGATAGCAAGCCGATGAGCCGCCCTCTATCAGTTTCGCAGGCCTGTGAGAGAAACCGGATGATTGGCAATGTCGGCTTGCCCAGGTCCGCGTCGCGCCCCATGCTCTTGCCGGTCTCGTCCTCGGAGGCGGTCAGGTCGAGCACGTCGTCCACGATCTGAAAGGCCACGCCGAGATCCATCCCAAACGCCGTTAACTGTCCGACGCAGCCGCGGTTTGCTCCGGCAGCCTCGGCGCCCAACTCGCAACACACGCTGGTCAACGCCCCGGTCTTCCGTCGAATGATCTCCAGGTAGTCGTCCTCAGAGAGGCTGAAGTCGCCCCGCCGGGCGACCTGCATCAACTCGCCCTCGCAGACCGTGTTGGTCGCCGCGGCGATTCGCCGGGAGGCGTACGGCCAGTCGAGGCTGCTGCACAGATGATAAGCGTGCGAAATCAGGTAATCGCCGAGGAGCACGGCGCCTTCGTTGCCGATGAGGTGGTTGACGGTGGCGCTCCGGCGGCGGACATCGGCCTCGTCGAGCACGTCGTCGTGCACCAGCGTGGCCATGTGGACCATCTCGACGACCGCCCCGAGCACGAAATGCTTCGACTGGATGCCGCCGACGGCCTCGGCCGAGAGGAGGAGCAATCTGGGACGCAACAGCTTGCCGCGGTAGGCCCGCACGCCGTCGAGGAGTCTGGACACAAAGGGCAGATCCGATTGAACCTCCGCGTCGAAGGTCTCGACGACCCGCCGCATGGCGGAGGAGAGGGAGGTGTTTCGGTCGAGCAGAGTTTCCACGGCCCCTTGACCTCTTGACCTACCGGCCATTCTAGCTGGGCGGCGCCCGGGGCCGCATGAGGTTTCAGTAGCTTTCACAAGTTTTGAAAACGCCTTGCGACCGATGGCGGAGCCTTCCAATTGCCTTAGGCGCCATCGTCGGCAAGGTCGAACTCGAAGGGTTTGGGCGCAATGTCGGGCGGCTGGCGGCGGCCAACGTCGACGAGGAGACCGATGGCCAGGTAGCTGCTGATCAGACCGCTACCGCCCATGCTGACGAAAGGCAGCGACATGCCGGTGACCGGCATGAGCCCGATGGTCATACCGACGTTGATGACCACCTCAGCAAAGAGCAAAGCGCACACCCCGACCGCCAAGAGCCGGCCCAGGGGGTTCGAGGTGGTCGAAGCGATGGTCAAACCGCAGACGATGATGACCAAATAGCAGAACAGCACCCCCAGGCAGCCGAAGAAGCCCCATTGGTGCCCGATGACCGCGAATATGAAGTCGTTGTGTTCCTCCGGCAGCAAGTCGTGGCGAAAAAACGCCGCCTCGCGGAAGCCTTGGCCGAACGCCCGACCGCTGCCCAGGGCGATCTTGGATTGGTTCAGTTGATAGCCCTCGTTGAGCCGCCAGCGGGCATCGCCTTCGCCTTGGCGGAAGAGGGCTTGGATCCGGGCCTGCTGATAGGGGCTCATCAGTGGCGAAAAGTAAAACGCGGGCAGAGCGGCAAGGCCCAGCGCCAGGATCAGTGAAAGATGCCTGAGCTTGGCCCCGGCGACGAAGAGCATTACAAACAACGTAGGCAGGAGGAGGATGCTGGTCCCGAGGTCCGGCTCCTTGAGGATCAAGCCGACGGGGATCAGGGTCAACACGAAGGGACCAAGCAGTCCCCGAAGAGTTCTATAGTTCGTGCGAAAACGAAGGTAGGCGGCGAGGGCGAGGATGTAGATGACCTTGGCGTATTCCGAAACCTGGATGTTGACCGGGCCGATGACGATCCAGCGATAGGCATTCCTGCGGGCCGGGATGATCGGCTCCATCGGTACGCTCCTCGCCACGACCAGCAGTGCAAGGAGGAGCAACGTCAGCGCGAAGAGGGGATAGGCCCACCGCCCGATCTCCCGGTAACCAACGATCTGAACCAGCAGGAAGCCGGCCAGCCCCACGCCCAGGTAGGCGATTTGTCGCAGAGTCTGGACCGGGGGACCTTCTTCACCGGCTTCGCCGGCATAGACCCCCAACAGGCCCACGCCCGTCAGGATGAGGGCGCTGGCGAGAATCGCCCAGCCGAGAAAAGGGAGTAACCTGGTGATTGACGCAATCATGGCCCCCCACCCACGGCAATTCGGCCCTTGTTGGTGCCGAGGTAGTCCTGTGGGCACCGAAGGATGGCCTCGAAGACCGCTCGGGCGACCGGACCGGCGGCCTGCCCGCCGCCGCCGCCGTACTCGACGATCACCGCCAGGGCGATCTTCGGGTCGCGGTAGGGGGCGTAGCCCGCAAACCAGGCATGAGTCGGAACTTTTCCTCCTTCACCGTTGTCCGCGACCAATGCGGGGTATCGTTTGAGCGGCTCGGTCCGGGAGCAAGGGGTTGTGTAAGGCAGGCCCAGCATTTCGCACGCGGCTTCCAGCGTGGGTGCCGCCACCGACCATTCCTTGACGCCTGCGCCGTCCTGAACTTCGAAGGTGAATCTCTGTTC
>CAYYBO010000211.1:0-7514 GCA_964470125.1 uncultured Planctomycetaceae bacterium
TCGGCCGCCTCCCCCTCCCACCCTGGACTAACGCCCCCTGACCCCGTCCTTTGGTTGCATTGAAAGGGCCCGCAAGCCGCAACCTCCCCTGAAGACCCAGGCCAAGATGCTGTGGGACGACGAGTTTCTCTACATCGCGGCGGAGTTGGAGGAGCCGCACGTCTGGGCGACCCTCGGGCAGCATGACGCGATCGTCTTCAACGACAATGACTTCGAGGTGTTTATCGACCCGGACGGCGACACCCGCGAGTACTATGAGATCGAGATCAACGCCCTTAACACCATCTTCGATCTGTTCCTAGTGCGGACCTACAATGACGGCGGCCCGGCCCTGCACGCCTGGGACTGCAAGGGCATGAAATCGGCGGTACACGTGGACGGAACGCTCAACGATCCGAGGGACGTTGACCGCGGCTGGACGGTTGAAATGGCCCTCCCGTGGAAGACGCTGGCAGAGGCGGCCCATCGGCCGGCGCCGCCGCGTCCCGGCGACACCTGGCGAATGAACTTCTCGCGCGTCGAATGGGAGCATCGGGTCCTCGATGGCCGATACCAGAAGGTGCCCGGCAAACCGGAAGACAACTGGGTGTGGTCACCACAGGGCGTCGTCAACATGCACGTCCCGCAGAGGTGGGGATACATCGAATTCGCGGATGGTGCGAAGTGAGCCAACACGGGCAACGATCAACTCACCGAGCTTTCGACGATGCCGGCACGGGCGTTGAGGGCGAGGCAGAACGATACAAGATGAGCTGGGCCTCGGTCCTGTGCGACGGCGCCCACGTCTTCCCGCGGTTCTCGTTGACGTAGGGATCGAGCGTGTACTCAATCTTCAGCGAGCAGCGTGCTGCGAGCAACTGCGTTACGTCCACCTCCCACGGACGAACTACGTCGCCAGGCGCCCATCCGGCGCGGTCGTATTTCCAGGTCCCGCCCTGCGGCCGGCACGGATTCAGGTAGTTGTCCGTCTTCCAAAGCATATTGTAGAAGGACTCGCCGTTGACGCGAAGCGTGCGGCCGATGGGCATGAATTCCGCGGCGTTCTTGGAATTCGGTTCCATGCCGTGGCCCGTCACCACCAGGCGAACCTTCGCGAACCGCGCCTCTCCGTCGGCCTGCACGGTCCGCGGCACATAGAAATCCGCGACCGGCTTGTCCGGGTTCCCGACCTCGGGGCCGCCGGACCATAGATTGACTACCTTGTACGCAAGTCGGTCAGTCGGGCCCGGGTAGAAATCAAACGAGACGGTTACCACCCATCCCTCGCCCTGCGTGCCGCACTCCTGAACGACCTTGCGCAGGCCCTTTAACAACGGTCGAAAATCGGAGACGTCGACCTGCCACACGTGACCGCGATGATACGGCGTGACGTACCGCAGAATCTCGACTTGCTCGTTCTCTTGATCAACAGCGAAGACATGAGCCAGCCGATCCCAGGGGTCAAACCGCGCCTCCGGCTTGTCCAAACGCAGCGTGCAGATGATCCGACCGAATCGGTCGGTGTCATCAGGGAACTGCACCATCGCCTCGTTCTTCGGGTGACCGGCGTCATTCAGCCTTCGGTCGATCGCGACAACCGTAACGGGCAACGGCGGCGGTTCGATAGCGTCGCGGCAGGTGATCCGCAGATCGTCGATCAGCACGTCTCCGGCGGTCTCGGCGTTGCGGGCCCCGAACGCAGGCCGACCGACATAGGCCGTCATGGAAGGAATGAAGTACTTCTCGAAGACAGAAACGTCGTCGATGCTCAATGTGACTTCCGAGCCACCCGTGACGAACGCCATCGTCAAGCGGACTTGGTGCTCCTTCTCGTCGCGGAAGTCCGACGGCGTCGTCTTCTTCACGATCTCAACGCCGTCCCAATGCAGGGAGACCTCGTGCTCCGGACGGTCGTAGGTGTTGCCCGATCCATTGAACGGATCGCGGTTCGGCGGATTCGAGGCATCAAAGCCGACGCCGAATGCTCGCGGCAGGCTGGGCGACTCCCAAGCTTCCAGTTCCGGCAGGGACGCATCCTCGCCGTGCTTCGCAACATCCAGCCAGAGAAAGCCCGCGCCTTCCGTGCCGGTGTTCATCACCAGCTTCCAGGACAACTCCACTGTCCCAACGAAGGCCTTTGTTGTCGGGCCGGCCGCGACCGCAGCCGATGACTTCCACCACGACTCAAGCAGATACAGCTTGCCGTCCTGTATCTTGGGCTTGGGCATCCGCTTCGCCGCGTCGCCGTTCGCCGCCAGCGTCCAGGCCTGAAGATCCTTGTCAGAGTCAAATGCCCAGTGTTCGGATGCAACCCGTGCTGTCTGAGCGACCAGCACTGGAGTCACGCTGAGACTGAGGATGAACACGCGCAACAGATTCCATCTCATCGAATGTTCCCTTTGCTATCCTCCCTGGGTGTCCACGCCGGGCGCCACCGGGACGGTGAAGCGGGCGGCTTCGGCGGGCGTCCCCGTGCTTGGGACGTACGGCCGAAGCGTGAACGAAAATGTGACCGGCCTCGGTTTGAGCAGGTACTTGTCCAGCGGCGGCGGACCGCAACTGGCACCACCCAGTCCGCATTGCGCAATGTCGATGCACAGTACGACACGTTCAGGCGGCGGCAGGTCAGCCGGGTGCGCCGTCTTGTCCAACTCCTGCGACGTCCAGCAGAGTGTCGTGACGTGCAGCGGCTCGCCGCAAACAACCAGCACGCCGGCCTCTTTCTCGTCCGTCAGTGCCACCCAACGGACATCCTCCTTGCCTCCGGCCTCCTGCGGCTTCACGTACGGCGTGAACTGCTCCGCCACCGTCGCCTTGTACAGCCCGACGTCCGCGCCGCTCTTGCGGTCGACGTAATTCTCCTGCGGCCCTCGCCCCAGCCACGTCATTTGATCGAGCTCCCTCGGCAGGATCATCTGCACGCCGATCCTCGGCAGGATGTCCGGCGACTTCTCCGGTTCGACGCGATTGTCCACGTGAATGCTGCCGTCGGTGAAGACCGTCCACGTCGTCCGATGGTGGAAAAGCGTGCCGTTCTTGCCTGCCCAATCGACCTCCGCCTCGATGGTCGCCCCCGCGTCATTCGTCGGCGAAACCGCCACCCGCTTGACCCGCCGCTCCATCGCGTCGAGTCCCGCCTTCCGCCAGTTCTCCTGGCTGTGTCGATCATTGTCCACGGGAGCGCGGAAGACGTTGAGCATCGGACCGTCGGACCCGCCGCGGATGATCTGCCTGCCGCCGTACTCCAGCCGCTCGATCGTCCCGCTCTTCTTTCCGAAGACCGCCTTGAACTCGCGACCGCTCACGGTGACGGCGTCGCCCGTCTCCTCCACGACTGGCCTCGGCAGCCCGTCCAGCTTCGCCGGCGGCGCAGGCGGCGTCTCATACGGCATGGCAAACTGCTTCCACGCCACCTCATGCCCCTTCTTCGCGTACGCCGTGTCGTTCGTGAGATGGAAGCTCACCCGCAGGTAATAGACCGCCCCGGCCTTGAGCGAAGGCGGCTCGATTGCGAGCTTCGCATCGCCGGTCCCGCCCGGCGGAACATCGAGCTTCGGCAGCCGCCCCTCTTGAATGACCTTCCCATCCTCCGCCAGCGACCATCGCCCCTCGAACTCGCTCAGATTCGTGAAGAAGTACTTGTTGCGCACGCGAATTCGGCCGGCCGCCAGGTCGACGGCCTCCACATCGACGGACTGATAAACGCGCTTCACCTCCCACAACTTGCCCGTGATCCCGCGATCCGCCAGCACCAGCCCGTTGCACACGAACCAGCCGTCGTTCGGCTTGTCGCCGTAGTCTCCACCGTATGCGAAGAATTCCTTGCCGTCCGGCGTCTTCTTTCGCAAGCCCTGGTCCACCCAGTCCCAGATGCACCCGCCGATCAGCCGGTCATGCCGCTCGATCACCTCCCAGTATTCGGCGAGATTGCCGACCGCGTTACCCATCGCATGGGCGTACTCGCACATGAGGAACGGCTTCGGCGAGTCGCTCCCGCCCGTCCTGTCCAACCAACCCACGTCGGGGTACATGACGCTCTCGATGTCGGCCTTGTCGTTGTCGCGCTCGTAGTGAATCGGCCGGGTCTGGTCGATCGCCAGGATGGCCTCCCTCGCCGCCTGAAAGTTGCGCCCCGGCCCCGCCTCGTTGCCCATCGACCAGATAATCACGCACGGATGGTTCTTGTCCCGCTGAACCATCGCCGTCTCTCGCTCGACATGTGCCCTCTCCCACGTCGGATCGTGGCCAAGCGACTCCGCACCGTACCCCATCCCGTGCGACTCCACGTTGGCCTCGTCGATCACGAAGATGCCGTACTCGTCGCACAAGTCGTACCATACCGGCTGGTTGGGATAGTGGCTCGTCCGGACGGCATTGATGTTGAACTGCTTCATCATCCGCACGTCCTGCAACATCGTGTCCATCCGAACCGCCCGCCCGCGGTCCGCGTCGTGCTCATGCCGGTTCACGCCCTTCAGCCGCACCGGGGCGCCGTTCACGAAGAGCCGCCGATCCTTGATCTCCACCTTGCGGAACCCCACGCGGCACGTTTCGACCTCGATGACCTCGCCGCCGGCATCCTTCAGCGTCAGCAGCAGCCGGTACAGGTTCGGCTTCTCGCAAGACCACAGCTTCGGCGACGGCACCCGGCATTCGAGGGCCGGTGTGGCGTCGAGGCCCGCCGGAATGCCCGATATGTCGATGCGCATGGCCGGGGTGCCTTCGCAAGGAGCGCCGTCCACGGCGAGCAGGGCGGCTTCCAGCGTGTGCTTTCCTGCATCGATCTTCGCATAGTTGCGGACGGAGGCCTCGACACGCAAGGTGGCATCGCGGCACTCCGCGTCGAGGTCGGTCCGCACGAAAAAATCGCGAAGATGAACCCGCGGCGTGCTGAAGAGGAAGACGTCCCGGTAGATGCCTGACAACCGCCAGAAGTCCTGGTCCTCCAGGTAGCTCCCGTCGCACCAGCGATAGACTTGCACGGCCAGGAGGTTTTCCTCTGGTTTGATGTACGGCGTGATGTCGAACTCCGCCGGCGTCATGCTGTCTTCGCTATAGCCGACTTGCCTGCCGTTCACCCAGACGTACATCGCGCTCATCACGCCCTCGAAGTGCAGGAACACCTCACGGTCTTTCCACTCCGCCGGAACCGTGAACGTCCGCCGATACGACCCCACCGGGTTCGGCTCCTTCGCCGCCGTCCAATCCGCCGGGACCTTCCCCATCACCCTCGGCGGGTCCTTCGCGAAAGGGTACGTCACGTTGGTGTAGATCGGTGTGCCGTAGCCCTTCAGCTCCCAACAGCTCGGCACCTCGATCTCCTTCCACTTGCCGACGTCGAACTCCGGCCTGTAAAAATCCTTCGGCCGCTCATCCGGCTGCTTCACCCAATGGAACTTCCACTCCCCGTTCAGGCTCAGGTAATACGGCGACGCCTCCCGCGTCCCCTTCGCCGCCTGCTCGACGCAGGCATACGGCATCAACGTGCAATGCCCCGGCTCCTTGTTGCGGCCATTGACTTGCTGATCCTCCCACTCCGCCCCCGCTCCCAGCACCGCCGCCGACAACAACACTGCAACAACTTGTTCAATGTCCATGTCTGGCCCTTGCCTCTCCCCTTCTGCCTGCCTGTCCGCTGGGACCAACTGCGCTGACGGTCTCGCTCTCCCTGGTTATACTCCGCTCACCTTCTTCTCGCGAGGAGAACGCCATGCGCATCCGCCTCGGTCTGATCCTGACGAGTCTGGCTGTACTGCCCCTGCTCGGCGGCTGTCTGAAGAGCGATGCCCGCCCGGCGAGCGGCTCCTGCCCGCCAAGCGCTTCCCGCCAGATGACCGGCTCGGAGCCTGCCGTCGATGCCGCCCGGACCCCGGCGCAAACCGACACGCGGATCGATACGCAGACCGTTGCGCAGACCGCAGCGCGGACCGACGCGCAGAGCGCCGCGCAAACCGCAGCGCAGACCGCCGCTCAAACGGCAGCGCAAACCGCCGCTCAGGACGCCAAGATGGAATGGTGGCGCGAGGCCCGGTTCGGGATGTTCATCCACTGGGGGCTCTACGCCATCCCCGCCGGCGAGTGGGGCGACCGCACCGACCACGGCGAGTGGATTCGTGACTCGGCGAAGATCCCGGTCGAGGAGTACGAGAAGTTTGTGCCCCAGTTCAACCCCGCCAAGTTCAACGCCGACGAATGGGTCGCCCTCGCCGAGGAGGCCGGAGCGAAATACATCGTCATCACCTCCAAGCACCACGACGGCTTCTGCCTCTTCGACTCGCAGTACACCGACTTCGACGTGATGTCCACGCCGTTCAAGCGGGACATCATGAAGGAGCTAAGCCAAGCCTGCGCCAAGGCCGGCATCCGCATGTGCTGGTACCACTCCATCATGGACTGGCACCACCCCGACTATCTCCCGCGCCGCCCGTGGGAAAAGGCCGACCGCCCCGAAGCCGACGCTGACTTTCCCCGCTACGTCTCCTACATGAAGAACCAGCTCCGCGAGCTGCTCACCGGCTACGGCCCGATCGGCGTCCTCTGGTTCGACGGCCAATGGGAGGGCACCTGGAACAACGACCTCGGCAAAGACCTGGACGCCTACGTCCGCTCCCTGCAGCCCGACATCATCATCAACAGCCGCGTCGGTCGCGCCGGCGGCCCCTACGGCATCGACCGCTCTCAAGGCGGCCTCGGCGACTACGGCACGCCCGAGCAGTTCATCCCCGACGCCGCCATCCCAGGCCTGGATTGGGAAACCTGCATGACCATGAACGACCATTGGGGCTACAACAAGAACGACGCCAACTGGAAGTCGAGCGGCGAACTCATCCGCATGTTGATCGACATCGCCTCCAAGGGCGGCAACTTCCTCCTCAACGTCGGCCCGACCGCCGAGGGGCTGATCCCGCAGCCGAGCGTCGAGCGGCTCCGCGACATCGGCGCCTGGCTCAAGATCAACGGTGAAGCGATCTACGGCACGCAGGCGGGACCGTTCAAGCAGTCTCCCGCCTGGGGCCGCTGCACACAAAGGCGCCTCCCCAACGGCGACACCCGCCTCTATCTCCACGTCTTCGACCTGCCGGCCGACGGCAAGCTCTCGCTCAACGGCCTCCTCAACCAACCCAAGCAGGCCTACCTGCTCGCCGGGGGGCCCTCAGTCGCCGTCGAAACCCGCCGCGAAGAAGACCGCATTAGACTCATTCTCCCAAGCCCCACGCTTTCAGGTGCCGCGACGTTGTATACCCTCTACGCTTTCTCGATGCGTTTCGGCTACTCGCCGCCGACATCCGTCTCCGATGCCCCGCTCGTCGTCGTGCTCGACATCGCCGGCCCTCCCGACGTCGGCGACCCGCCGCGCATCGCCTCCGCCTTCGACGTCTTCACCGATTCGCTGAACGTGACCATCAGCACCGACCAGGCCAACGTCGAACTCCGCTACACGACCGACGGCCAAGAGCCGACGGCCCATTCCCCGCAGGTTACTGAGCTCGACTTTTGCCCTTTTTGAGGGCTGATTCATGTTGACCGCGCGCAAT
>CAYYBO010000212.1:0-7505 GCA_964470125.1 uncultured Planctomycetaceae bacterium
ACCGAACCCACAGGGTCGCGGCTCCGATCTAGGCACGGCTTCGCCGCGGCGCATTCGAGCGGTTTGCCGTGAGGACAAAGGTGCGATCTGCATCTTCCTCGAAAACCAAGACGGCTCACCCGCGTTTAGGGGACCGCAAGGCGACCCCCTGCCGATGATTGTGCAGAAATCTGATGGGGCGTTCCTCTATGCGACAACTGACTTGGCCGCCATCGCATATCGCGTCAACGATTTCCACAACCAGCCATTGCGACTGCACACAGATGTGTTGCGCCGTGCGCTTGAGTTTCGCCATTCCCTCAGCCCCGCAGTAGACAGTCCCTCCCTTGCTCCTCCAAGTGGATTTGAAGGTGGCGGCGACTGTCCCGGCGGCCTCGGTGCCGACCGCATCCTTTACGTCGTCGGTGCTCCGCAGAAACTCCACTTCGAGATGCTCTTCGCGACCGCGCGCGCTCTTGGTTGGACCCGGCCGGGCAATCGCCAGACGGAGGTGGATCTACAGCACGTCCCGTTCGGCTCCGTCCTCGGCGAGGACCGCAAGATGCTCCGCACGAGGACCGGCGAGAGCGTCAAGCTCAAGGACCTGCTCGACGAGGCCGTCAACCGCGCCGAGAAGCTCGTGCGCGACAGCGAGGCCGACTCCGACAAGCGCCGCGGATTCACCGAGCACGAGATCAAGAACATCGCCGAGACGGTCGGCATCGCCGCCGTGAAATACGCCGACCTCTGCCAGAACCGCAACACGGACTACGTCTTCAGTTGGGACAAGATGCTGGCCCTCCAGGGCAACACCGCCCCGTACATGCTCTACGCCTACGCCCGGATTCACTCCATCTACGAGAAGGGCAAGCAGGCCGCGGCCGAGGTGCAATCCGCAATCCGCAATCAGCAATCCGCAATCACTCTCGCCGACCCCGCCGAGCGGGCCCTGGCCCTCTCGATCCTGCGTTTGCCGGAGACGATTGACGCCGTGGCCGAGGCGCTGTTGCCGAATATCCTCTGCGAGTATCTGTACGACCTGGCGGGCCGGTTCATGACCTTCTACGAGGCCTGCCCCGTCCTGCAAGCGCCGGACGATGCGACCAGGGCATCGCGCCTGCGACTGTGCGACCTGACGGCGCGGGCGTTGCGGCTGGGCCTGGCCCTGCTTGGCATCCGAACGCTCGATCGAATGTAGCCGCCGCGCCGCCAATCAAAGCCGCGACTGTAATCAGAGCCGCGACCGTAAGGGAGCGGTTACGCCGAAAGTGGGCCGGCCTTCACAATCGCGAGGTGACCGCTCCCTTACGGTCGCGGCTCTGTTCAGGTCGCTCGCCGTGCTGCGGCTGATGAAAAAGACGGGCTATCGCTGTGCAGCGACCGCCAGAATGGGGTCGGGGACGGCGGCGTCGAGGAAACCGCGACTGCGGGTGGCGCAGCCCACGCAGGTGCCACAGGGCTGAGCGTCCGATGACAGGCAGGACCAGGTCAGCCGAAACGGCGAGCCCAAGCGGTTTCCCAGTCTGACGATGTCGGCGCGGTCCATGTCGATGAGGGGGGCTTCGATGCTGATCGGCTTGGCCCTTGAGAGTTCGGCCAAGAGGTGGTTGTGCAGTTGAATGCACTCGCGGGAGTAATCCGGATAGATGCTGCTGGTTCGCGGGGCGGGCGGGCCCAAGTCCTCAGATACTCCGATGAAGACTTTGGATGCTCCGATGACCCAGGCCCAGCCGAACGCGGCGTTGAGCAGGCCGCTGACTAGTCCCGGCACCCAGCAATTTGATGCCCCCTCGCCGATGGCCTGGGCGTTCTCGATCAACTTCTTGCGGCTTACGCGGGCGTTTCCGCCGATGGCGGCGAAGTGGGGCATGTCGAGCGTGAGTTTGTCCTTGATGCCGAAGAAATCCGCCTGCTTCTCAAAGAGGGCCGCCTCCTGCGGTTGCGCTCTATGACCGTAGCGGACGTGGAGTAACTTGACGGCGTGCTCTTTCGCGGCGAGCGAGGTCAGCACGGCGCTGTTCAGCCCTCCCGACGACAACACGACGGCCATTTCCATGTTCATGACGGACCGACTCCCGTCCGTATCATCGGCCTGAAGCGTGGGGCAGTTTCGCTGTACCCATAACACGGAAACGCTCGTCGACGGAGGGATTGGGCGTGTGCGATGGTCCCGTAACGCTTGTCCCGTCCAACGCCCACGGTTGGCCCTGACACTCACGGTGAACCGTCAATGGGGTGATCAGCGGGTGAAACCCGCGAAGAGGGCAAATCGGCCGGTGTCGCCACCTTCGCGGCGATGGGAGTAGAAGCGACGGTCACTGATGGTCGATTCGGCGGCGACGCTGATCCGCTCCGCTTGCACGCCCGATTCGAGCAACTGGGCGACGTTCGCCGACTTCAGATCGAAGCACCGCCTGGCCCCGACCAGAGGGAAGAAGCGCTCGGCCTGCGCCAAGCGTGCCTTGGCGACGCGAAAGACGTCGTCGCCGACTTCATACTCGTCGGTCCCGGCGCACGGGCCGATGGCGGCGACCAGATCGGCGGGGGTGACGTCGAACTGCAGGATCATCTGGCGGATCAACTCGGCGGTGATTCCGGCGACTGTGCCGCGCCAACTGGCGTGGGCCGTGCCAACAAGCCTGCGTCGCGGCTCGACAACCACGATCAGGGGGCAGTCGGCGGAGAACTGACCGAGCGGCACGCCGGGGATGTCGCAGACCATGCCGTCCACAAAGTGCAGGGCGTCGGTCCGATCCATTCGCCCCCGGCCGAGATCCGAGGGGATGATCCGCACGACGTGGGCGCTGTGTATCTGATCGGCGGCGACGAGATGGGCGAAGGGCAGGTCGAGACGCTCGCAGATCCGTCGGCGGCGTTCCACGGCCAACCCGGCATCCGGGCCTCGGTGAACGGCCATGTTCCAAGGCTTTGTTGTCACACAATGGGCGAAGCCCTCGATGGCCGCCAGCGACGGAAACTACAGCAGGGCCGTGTTCTCAAACGGCTCCACGGTGAGCGGGACCTCGCGGTGGCTCTTCATTCGCCGACCTTGAGCAGAACCTTGATGTGATCGGACTGGGCGGCAAGCTGAAAGGCCCTCAAGCCTTCCGACAGCGGGAGGGATTGGGAGACCATGCTGGACACTTCGATCTCCTTTCGTCCCAAGGCCTGGAGGGCTTCGCTCATCGGCCCGCAGCGGCTGCCGAGCACGGTGACCTCGTTGACCACCACCGGGCTCAAGTCCACGGCCTCCCAGGCCGTGCAGGTCGTCTTGAGCACGATGGTCCCTCGCGGCCGGACCAGGCCCAAGGCGATGCGAAAGCCGTCCGGTGAGCCCGTGCAATCGACGACCAAATCGAAGTCCTGGGTCGTCGTCTGCTCGCTCACGAGCACGGCGCGGATTCGCTTGCGGTCCAGGAGGTCGAGCGTTCTCGGGTTGCGGCCGAACGCGGTCAGCTTGCAGCCTCGCAAGGCCAACACCTGGGCTGTGAGCAGGCCCAATCGTCCCGTGCCAACGACGGCGACGCTCATCCGCGGCTCGATCTTGACTTGGCGCGTGACCTGGTATGCCGCAGCCAGCGGTTCGGTGAAGACGGCCTCTTCGTCGCTCACGGCGGCGGGGACTTCAAGGCAGTTTCGTTCGGGCAGCACAAGATATTCAGCAAAGGCCCCGGCCCGGCCCGCAACGCCCACGACGCTCCGTCGGCGGCAATGGCTGGACAGACCCCTGGCGCACATTTCGCAACGCCCGCAGACGCAGTTGATCTCCCCCACGACGCGCTTACCGGCCAGCGGTGACGAGGCCGACGTGACCGTTCCGACGAACTCATGGCCCAGGATTCCGTCGAAGCCTCCGTATCCGCGGGCTATCTCCAGGTCCGTTCCGCAGATGCCGGCGAGCCGCACCTTAATGAGCACTTCGCCCTCGCCGGGGTTGGGATCGGGCTCCTGGCGCACCCACAACTTACCTGCTTCGAGGACTATCGCCTGCATGTACGAACAACCTCCGACGCTCGCGTGCCGGCGGTTCAGGGTGGTGCCAGGGCCACGTCTCTGCGGTGTCCGCCGGCAGCGCTCTCGCCCTGCCCCAGGGCGCAATCCTGCGCCACCTGATCATAGAAGCGGTCGGCTTCTCTCGCAATCGCCGCCACTATAGCATTTCACGATTGGGTGTGGCATGAGGCGTCCCCTTGTCGGGGGGCAATCTTGCAAGGGGGCGCACATGGTGTTCCCGTCGGCCACGGGGGGCCGACGCTACGAGCAATCGTGAAATGCCCTAAAGCGAGGAGGTCGTTTCCATGACGGGAACGACCTTCCAGGAACACTCTTTCACAACTGATCTTGCACAGAAGCTCGGCCGCCAGCTGCGTATTCCGTCCATTGGCAGGACAACACGATGCTATGAGGTCCCTTGCAGTCAATCAGGCCCGCCGTGGCCGGATCGCCTGTTACGCATCGGACGGAACGCGGCTTGCAGATCCGTCTGCCTAGACGGCCGCGTGGATTCTATCGGCTTGCGCGGCGTTTGCCATGCAATTGACTACCGGCCGGCTTAGCGAGGCAATGAGACCGCCGGCCGTGAAGGTCGTGAGGCTCCACCAAACGCGGTCGGCAGTACTGAAAGCCTATGCGGCAGGCGCGAAGCGGCGTCAGTTTCACCATGGAGCGTTTATCAGGCTTCTTGCTCGAGGTGAGCGAGCAGGGGGGGGCGGCGGCGGCGGCGGCGCTTTTTGGGTGCGCCGGGGACGCGCAGTTCGGGTTTCCGTGGCTCCGCCTGGGCAGCAAACTCCAGGGCTTGGGAGGCGGTGTCGGCGAAAAGGTCGGCCCTGACTTCTCTCCATAGACCAGGTGCCCTGTTGAACACCCCCCCGGATACCATGATGTTCATAGTTGGGCAGGCGTTGACCGCCCGAAGGTGGTCAATCAACTGTCGCACCAGGGGTGTGTCGCTGGGTCGGCTCCCGATGACCAGCAGGACGGCGGGCTGGAGCTGGCCGACGACGGCCCCAACCTCATCGTGGGGTACGCCGCCGCCGAGCAGGTAGACGTCCCAGCCGTCGGCCTCGAAGAGGTCGGCGACCATTTGGGCGCTGAATTCCTCTGCCTCGCCATGAGCGCAGGTGATGAGGATTCGCTTTTGGATCGGGTTCTGATGGGGGAGTCGCGCCTGGATATGCTCGGCGATGGCTCGGTTGATCCTGGTGGCCATGTGCTCCGAGGCGACGTTGATGCGGTCCTCACGGTAGAGTTGCTCCACGTGCTGCATGGCCGGCCAGAGCAGATCGTGGTAGAGGGTACGAGGATGCGCTCCTCGGTCCAGCTCGCTCAAGATGAGTTGTCGGCAGGTCTGTCTCTCACCACGAAGCAGGGGGTCCAAGTATTTCCGCAGCAGGTCCGACGGTGGCATGGGGCGTTTTCTCCTGTTTTGGTCCGGGTTCGGCATCGTGCCGCAGCGTCCGATGACCAGCAGCGGTCTCCACCGCCGGCGAATCCTGCTGACCGGGCTGCTCAATCACGCCCGGCTTATCCATCCGGGCTGGTTCCGCACAAACTGCGCTTGCCTTCTCCCCCTCGTGCCGTTCTTCTCCGCAGCAGTGTTTGGGGGCGTGAAGTTGGCGAGTCTGGGGGGTGTGGGCAATCAGTCAATCGTCGGTGTTCTGCGAGGAACTTGAAGCGACTGACAAGTTCTGCGCTCGTCGCGCAGCTCTTGCGCGGGCAGTCGCGCGGGGACCGGGACGGGAAGACGACACCACGGTGGCTGGTTGTTCCGTAGTGCGACGGGCTTGTTTTATCGGAGGGTGGCTACAGGCTTTGGCGAGCCGTGTGGAGAGGCGTGAGGCGGATGGTTTCAGTTGGCGGCTGGCGCAAGCGGCACATTCTGGTCGGAGGCGGGGGCCGCAGGCTGGCGCAGCGCTTCGGGGAGAGTGCCCGGCCCGATGCGGACAAGGTGGACGCGCCAGGTGCCTGCCTCGCGCACCAAGTCGACCGAGATTTTGGCGCGCGAAGGGATGTTGAATGGCGGGGATGCCTGCAGGCTTGCGGCCCGCAGGGACTCGAGCGAGGGAGGAGCTGCCTGGTGGCTGCTCGCCACAGTGTGGGTGGGCGATTCGGCCGTGGCTTGGTCGAGCAACCGGCTTAGCCGGGAAGCATCCTGGGGACGCTCGGCTTCGATGTCGACGGTAGCGGCGTCAGCGGAGATTGCCGGCTGACTCATGGTTTCCCAGAGGAAGCCGTCCATGTAGTAGGCTGTTGTGGAAAGCCAGGATTCCACGGCGAGCGTCAGGGCGGCGTCTGGCGCCAGATCTCTTGGTAGGGTGGGTAGACGGGCAGCCTTGGCATCGGCCGGGATCCGGTCGGCAGCGGCGAGCGAGCGGAGAACGGCCAGTGCGGCTTCGTATCGGCGTTTGTTCTCAGGCGGGCCAAGGCCGGCCTCTCTTGCCAATTGCGCTTCGCGGAGGTTGGTCAAGAGTGTACGCGTCACGTCGGCAGGTGCGGCGTCTGGGGGGAGTTCAGAGGCAAGTACGGGCAAGGACGTTGTCCTGGCAATGCTATGGCGTCTTTGGTCGTCACAAGCGGCGGCGGTTATGCCGAGCACGGCGAGTACCACAAGGAGACGGGCGTTGGATGTGTGAAGTGTGGCAGACATGGACGTGGGAGTTTATCCCGGCGGTATGCGGCTTGCAAGGCTTGTCCCCGGGGGTTGGGGAACTTAGACTGCTCATTCTGCGGAATCGTGGGGATGTGGTCTCCGCACGCGTTGAGAGCTGCGGCTTTCGCGTTACCCGCGGGCAGGCGGAAGGGGGGCAGCCGGTATCATTGCATGGCTACTGTGAATCCTCAAGCGTTGGAGCAGGCGACAAGGCGGATTGGCGAGGAGATTTTCTCGCGCGCGGAGGCCGCTTCCCCATCCATCTTCTCGATGGAACGATGGCAGCAGTATGCCATGACTTGGCTGACGCGCGACGAGGACCTCAAGCTGCGGCTCTTCCGCTTCATCGAAGTGCTGCCCTCGCTGGGCACGCGATCGGCGATTGCCGGTCATCTCTTGGAGTACTTGAAGCGATCCGAGGACGACCACGGTCCGTTGCCGCTGCCGCTGCGGCTGGCCGTGGCGTACCGGAACCCGGAGTCCGTGTACGCCTCGCTGGTCGCTGGGGCCGCCCGGCTGGGCTGCGGCATCATGGCCGGTCAGTTCATCGCCGGCTCGAGCCCGCGAGAGGCCATCAAGGCCGTGCAGCGGTTTCGGCGCCAAGGGATGGCCTTCACGCTCGACGTTCTTGGGGAGACGGTGATCTGCGACCGTGTGGCCCGAGAGCATCAGGAGCTGTATATCCAACTGATCCGGGAAATCAGCGAACAAGCGCCTGGCTGGGCGCCTGCACCGGTGCTGGACGAGGCCCCTTGGGGGAAGATTCCTCGCGTCAACATCTCGCTCAAGCTGAGCGCTATCCACCCCAAGTTTGACCCCACCGACCCGCGCGGGCCCCGCGACCTGGTGATGGATCGCCTCCGACCGGTCCTTCGGG
>CAYYBO010000213.1:0-2582 GCA_964470125.1 uncultured Planctomycetaceae bacterium
GGCGCTCAGCAACTCCGGGCCGATCTTCTGTCCGAAGGCAGCCACATAGCCCACGCCGGCGGCCAGCGACTTCAATTGCCTGGTGACTTCGGGGTCATTAACGTCTTCGGGCGACAAGACCGGGATGCCGGCTTCGAGGGCTAGCTGCTTTACCGGCGTGGGTGAAGCCTGCTTGCCCCGTCCGCGGGCCTTGTCCGGCTGGGTTACCGCAGCAACGATCTCGTGCCCGTCCTTCAGCAAGGATGCGAATGTCGGGATCGAGAATTCGCTCGAACCGAAGAAGATGACGCGCATGAACGTGTTCCAATCCAATGCCGCTGAGCTGGTCTTCCTTCTCGCCTTGACGCCTTGCGGCTTGGGAATGGGGGCGAAAGCGGCCTCTCCCTCTTCCTCTCGCTTTGTGGGTGCGGCGTCGGCTCGGCCGCTCAGCGCCCTCCTCCAGGGCGTCATTCTGGCCGCGCTAGCGGCATCCGACATTGACCAGCCGCCCGGGCCGGTCTCTCAGATCGCTGACGCCCGGCTCCTGCGTTTCGACTCCAGGGCTTTTATCGCCCGCCGATTGGCGATTTTGTCCGCCTCCGACATGTAGTCGATAATCATCTTCCCGTCCAGATGGTCGTACTCGTGCTGCCAGCAGCGAGCGAGAAGCCCCTCGCCGATCAGCTCGAAAGGCCGCCCGTTTACATCACACGCCTGGATCTTGCACGCGGCCGGCCGCCGCACCGTGACGGCGACGTCGGGAAGAGACAGGCAGCCCTCTTCGCCCTCGGCATGCCCGATAAACTCCTGCAATTGAGGGTTCACGAAGACCTGGTCATCCTTGGGATCGCCGGTGACGTTACAGACGAATAATCGCTGCAGCACGCCGACCTGCGGCCCTGCCAGCCCGATTCCGTCGGCCTCGTGCATCAGCTCGAGCATCCTTTGGGCCAACTCGGCCAGCGACCCGTCGAACTCTCGGACCGACTTGCACTGCTGCCTTAGCCGAGGGTCCGGATGTTCGACGATTCTCAGCTTCTGCACGTTGGTCTGCTTCAAGGCCTGTCTCCTTTACGGGAAACGTCTGCGTATAATCATTGTAGCTGCACGAGGCTTGAAAACCATCCTCGGTTGGCGCAGGCTGCGGGTTGACCACTTCCCCGGCTGCGTCTTACACTCGCCGTCTTCCCTGCAGGCGACGCGGCGGACAACCGCCTCAACCATAGAGCGTGCATGAGCGAAGAAACCGGACAAACAACAGCAGGTAATGGGGTGCCCGATCCCTGCGAGACCACCGACGCCGCCAAGGCCGGGGCGCGGAAGTGGTTTGCCCACGCCCGCAAGGCGGCGGAAACACGCAACTACGACTACGCGATCGAATTGTACGTCAACGGCCTCGCCCTGTGGCCAAACGCCATCGAGGAGGGCCTCAAGCCTCTCCGCGTGGCGGGCACGGCGCGGCGTCTCGCCGGCGGCAAGCCCGCCGGCTTTCTCGCCGCCCGCAAAAGACCCACCAGCGGCAAGGACATACCCAAGGCCCTGAACAACGCCCTCTATCTGTTCGGCATGGACCCTTCGGGTATCTCTCACATGGAGCAGGTCGTGCAACTCGCGGCGAAGGCCCGCTACATCGGCGTGGTTCAGTGGATGGCGCCCGTGCTGAACGACGCCTACAACTCCGCCAAGAGGCAATCAGAAAGCCGCTATGCCGCCGCCTGCGCCTCCCTGGGCGCCGCGGCCGATGCCTCCATGCTGGCCAAGCAGGATGAGGCGGCCATGACAATCTTGAACGCCACCATCAGCATCGCCCAGATTTGGGGCGGACACTATCCCAACTCCTCCGCCGCCGAGAAGGCCCGGTCGGATGCGACCAGCAAGCTGACCATCGTGAAAGGCCACTTTGCCTCGGCCGACGGTTTTATGGAGTCGCTCAAGGACGCCGAATTGCAGCATGATCTGCATGACCGAGACAAGGCCGTGCACAGCGAGGACCGCACCGCCGAACTCATCGCCAGGGCCCGGGCGGATTGGGAGAACAACCGCAACACGCCCGCGAAGCTGATCAAGCTTGTGGACCTCATGCTCCGCACGCAGGATGACAAGGCCGAGAACGAAGCCATTGACCTGCTGGAGAAGGAGTATGCCTCCGGCAAGGACTACATCTTCAAGCAGAAGGCGGATGACATCCGCATCCGACAGATGAACCGCCACCGCCGCGAGTTGATCGCTCGCATCAAGGCCGCGCCCGGCGACCGGGATTTGCGAAGCGCCTTCGCCAAGCACGCCCTCCTGCAGGCCCAAAGGGAAATCGAAGTCTATGAGGACCGCCAGCGGCAGTACCCCTCGGACGTGCGAGTCCGCTTCATGCTGGCCACCCGCCTCTTCGCCGCCAAGCGCTTCGACGAGGCGATTCCCCTCTTCCAACAGACCCAATCGGATGGCCGTTGTCGTGGCGAAAGCCGTCTTTACATCGGACGCTGTTTCTACGAGAAGAAGTTCTACGATCAAGCCCTGGTAACGCTCCAGATGCCCCCATAGTGGATTAATCCCATGCAAACCCCCTGCCCCGGGAAAATAAAAAAGGGGCACCCCAAAACACTCAA
>CAYYBO010000213.1:2592-7490 GCA_964470125.1 uncultured Planctomycetaceae bacterium
AGCCCTGGGAACGCTCCAGAAGGCCGCCGAGGAGCTTGAGTCCAAGGACAACCCCCTGGCCCTGGAACTGAACTACTGGCTCGCACGAAGCCTCGAAGCCGCTGATCGGCCTGCCCAGGCCAAGCAGGTCTATGGCCATTTAATCCAGATTGATTACAATTACCAGGACGCCCGGCAGCGGTTGGAGAAGCTCGCCGCTTCCGAAAAGGCATGACGCGGCTCTTGGGCTGCTTTCTTTTGCCGGGCGGCAGAGATGAGAAGGTTCGCTCAAGGGCCGCCTTCCGGCATGCATCGGGGAGATTGATGGCAGGTAGCGTGCGTCCTCGGCGCACCATGAGAGAGAAGAGCCCGCATCGGCGTAAAGGAGAGCCTAGTGGCAAGATCACTGTCGTCGCGAAAGGCACATCGACAAAGCCTCAAAAGGGCGGAGCGGAACAAAGCCCGCCGCACGGTCCTCAAGACCAGCGTCCGCAAGGTGCGGGATGCGATCCAGGCCCGGGATTCCGAAACCGCGGAGAAGACCTATCGCCAGGCCGTCAAGGTCTTGGACCGCGGTGCGAACCGCAAGACGGTTCATCGAAACACCGCCGCCAGACGCAAGAGCCGATTGGCCAAGCAGATAAACGCCCTCAAGGCCGGCGCGAAGAAGTGACGCCCTCCGGCGTCCCTTGAATTCCGGGGTTTCTCTTGACAGTGCATAGCCCGATCAAGGGTTGGCCGGGGCGGCGTGCGATCCCGATGCATTCGCTCGTCCCGTGCTCCAACGCTGAGGTCTGCGTCAGCACTGATGTCATCCGACCCGGCAAACCGCTACGCTTCTCGTGCCGGCGCCAAGTTGGCCCATGCACTTGCCGCCTTCCACCTATCTCCCCATGATTGGGCCTGCGCCGACTTGGGCTGTAGCACCGGCGGGTTCGTTGACTGCCTTCTCCGCCACGGCGCCGACAGGGTCTACGCCGTGGACCGGGGCTACGGCGTGCTCGCCTACCAGTTGCGGAAGGACCCCCGCGTCGTCGTGATGGAGCGGACGGACGCCCTGCAACTCCTTCTGCCCGAACCCGTTCAACTGGTCACCATCGACGCCGGCTGGACTCGCCAGAGGCTCATCCTGCCGGCGGCGGCCCGCCTTTTGACCTCTGACGGCGCCATCGTGAGCCTGGTCAAGCCGCATTACGAAGCCGATCCCGAGTTGCTCAGCAACGGCGTGCTGCCGGATGCCCTGACGGACGAGATTCTGCGCGCCGTGAAGATCAAGCTGCCCGAGGTCGGCTTGGCCTTGATTGCGGAAGTCGAAAGCCCGGTCCGCGGAGGCGCCGGCAACCGCGAGTATCTGTGGCATCTGAAGCGGGCGCAGCCTCGGCTGGTCCCGGCCGGCGAGGGCTGTTGAAACGACCGGGGCTTGAAGCGGCTGATCGACGACGCGAAGACGTTGGAGGTGGCCGGGGCCTGCGCGCTGCTCTTGGAGGCCGTGCCGCCGGAGCCCGCCAGGATCATCGCCGAGTCCACGGCGCTGCCGGTCATCGGCTGTGGCGCGGGGCCGTACTGCGACGGCCATGTCGTCGTCCTGCACGACATGTTGGGCCTCTCGACCGGTTGCTCGCCGCGTTTCGTGAAGCGCTACGCCGACGTCCACGCCGACATTCAGAAGGCCGTCGAGGCGTACGCCGCCGATATCCGCGCTCGCACCTACCCCGCCGCTGAGCACTGCTACGCCATGGAACCCGGCGAAGCGGCGAAGCTGGTCGTAGCGGAGCAGAAGCGCACGTCGTCTTGAGAGGCCGCTGCGGCAGCACAAGGCCCGGCCACTGAACGAGGCGTGGTCGGCTCGTGGCGGGTGCTTGCTTTTCGGCCTCAGAAAAAATACAATCATGTCTATTCCTCCCTAAAGAAGCGGCTGCCCGCATTTCTTAAGGAGTTCTGCCATGGAGGGCGAGGAGGAGCGACATGTCGCCGAAGTCCGTGATCGACCGGTTGATCGCGGCGGCAGCGGGAGCAAGGAGCACTGCTATGACAGGCCGTGTAATGAGAAGCAGGCTGTATTTACTGTTGCTGGTCTTGATGCTGGCCGGCGCGGCGGCCGTAGCGCTCCGACGGGTTGTGCAACGTCAAGGGCTTAGCTTGGGGACCCGGGACATGGCCGCGCTAGCGGTGCTACTTCTCTTCGCATGCCTGACGTCGATCCTCGTGGGCATCACCCTTCGCCAAACGCCAGTTTCGGATGTGAGGCAACGGCGATTGGGCTTGATTGAGTTTGTCTTGGGTTCGTTTCTGACCCTGGGATTGGGGATAGCAGTTGGCGTAGCCGGATGCGCGTAATGGGCCGGTTTGCTGACCACTCGCCACGGCGATTGGGCGATTGGAATCTACGCGAGCACAGAATCGCACCCGTTGCGATTCACGGGCGAGGGCATCCAAAATCCCCTGGTAACGGCGGCAGATGTCATCGACCTGCACGCGCAGTTCGTGGCCGATCCCTTCTTATTGTGGAGCGACGGGCGTTACGTTTTGTTTTTTGAAGCATGGAACCGCGAGACCAACCAGGGAGATATCTGTGTGTCGATTAGTGACGATGGCTTGCATTGGCGCTACGATCGCGTGGTGCTCGACGAGCCGGATTCGCTGTCTTATCCGCAGGTTTTCTCATGGAATGGGGAATGGTATCTGATTCCCTGTGTTCCCAGCGGAGTCGTCAGGTTGTACAAGGCAAGCAAATTCCCGCACGAATGGCGCCTCGTCAGCACCATATTGAAGGACCATCGATATCAGGACACGTCGTTCCTGGAATACGGGGGCCTCTGCTGGCTTTTTGCGGGCACGGGCAGCCGCGGTACGCTGCGGCTGTACATGGCGGAGGCGCCTCCGGGACCTTGGCGCGAGCACCCCAGCAGTCCTCTCATTCACGCAGATCCGAATCATGCCCGGCCGGGCGGGCGGCCGCTCGTAGTCGCAGGCCGTCTCTACCGTTTTGCACAGGACTGCTCGCCCTACTATGGCAATCAAGTCTGGGCGTTCGAGGTCACCGAACTGACGCCTACGATTTACGCGGAAAGGGCGTACAGCAACGAGCCGGTCCTGAAGGGGTTCGACGATTGGAACGTCCGCGGGATGCACACGCTAAGCGCCATATCCGGCAGGACTGGGGGTTGGATGGCCGCCGTGGACGGTCATGGACGCTTTGGCACAAGGGGACGCTACGAGGACTAGCTCCGGCTGAGTCGTGCGAGGCCCGGGTGACGGCGCCGTCGCACCGAATCGGCAAGGCCCTGGCGACCGAATGCTGCCGAAGCTGCTTCGCCCAGCAAGATCACCGCATCAGGCGCCTAGTGCCTGTGGTAGCTGGCGGGTATGGACCAGTGCAAACACCGCGTGGCGACGTTTGCGTGTGCTCGGTGCGTCTGTCAGGAGACCTATCACGTGCCGTTTCGGTTGATACTGCTCTTATCCAGAGTGCCCAGTCTGTCGTCCCGGCGATGTTCGATGTGAATGGCGGTTGAACGGTGCAGCGCTGATAGGTTGAGGATGGAGGTTGAAGGGAAGGCTGTCGAGGGGGCGCAGGGGTTCAACGATAGAGAAAACGTTTGGGGCTTTCGACCGGTTGCTCGCCGCGTTTCGTGAAACGCTGCGCTGACGCTCGGGCCGACATCCAGAAGGCCGTTGAGGCCTACGCCGCCGACATTCGCGCTCGCGCTTACCCCGCCGCTGAGCACTGCTACGCCATGGAACCCGGCGAAGCGGCGAAGCTGGCCGTCGCGAAGCCGAGGCGCACATCGCCTTGAGAGCTTGCCGCTGGTGCCGGCAGCCGAGCAGCCACGATCTCTCACGACCGACAGGAGGAATACCTTACAATAGTCCGAGCGGGCCGGGTTGCCGATAGCTGTGTTGAATCAATGTCGCCCCGCGAGCCGCCGAGCGACGCGGAAGAGGCCGCATGAATCCTCCACGTGCGCCATTAGTCACGACGATCAAGGAGCGGTGTCGGCTGTGCTACACCTGCGTGCGGGAGTGTCCGGCCAAGGCGATTCGCATCGCCGCCGGCCAGGCGGAGGTGCTGATCGACCGGTGCATCGGGTGCGGGAACTGCGTTCGGGTGTGCAGCCAGCGGGCCAAGCAGGTTTTCAGCGAGATCGAGGCGGTGCAGGAGCTGCTCAAGTCCGGCCAGCAGGTGGCGGCGCTATTGGCCCCGAGTTTTCCGGCGGAGTTCGCGGAGGTGGATCACGAGTTCGTGGTGGGGATGCTCCGGGCCCTGGGTTTTTCGATGGTCAACGAGGTGGGCTTCGGGGCGGACCTGGTGGCGGCGGAGTACTGGCGGCTGCTCTCCGAGACGAAGGGCCAGCGGTTCATCGCCACGACCTGCCCGGCGATCGTGGGGTACGTGGAGCGATATCACCCGGCGTTGGTACCGTCGCTGGCCCCGATTGTTTCGCCGATGGTGGCGGCGGCTCGGGCCTTGCGTCGGCTGTACAGCAAGGATCTGCGGGTGGTGTTCATCGGTCCGTGCATCGCCAAGAAGGGTGAGGCGGAGAGCGAGCGGATGGCGGGAGAGGTCGACGCGGTGCTGACATTTGTGGAACTTCGGGAGATGTGTCAGCAGCAGGCGATCAAGCCGGAGTCGGTGATACCGAGCGATTTCGATCCGCCGCACGCCAGCACGGGGGTGTTGTTTCCGATCAGCCGAGGGATGTTGCAGGCGGCGCAGTTGCGGGAGGACTTGCTGACCGGCGACGTGGTGGCGGCGGACGGTCGGAGCGAGTTCGTGGAGGCGATCCGGGAGTTCGAGGAGGGGGACCTGGAGGCGCGGCTGCTGGAGGTGTTGTGCTGCAACGGGTGCATCATGGGCCCGGGGATCAGCAGCAAGGCCCCGCTGTTCAACCGCCGCTCGCAGGTCAGCCGCTATTCCA
>CAYYBO010000214.1:0-792 GCA_964470125.1 uncultured Planctomycetaceae bacterium
AGCAGGTCTACAACGAAGTCCGCGATGTCTTGCTCCACCGTGCCGCCATAGGCGGCGCAGGCCTGGTTCTCCCCGGGTAGCGGGGCGCCGCCCAGCTTCGCTCGAATGAACCCGCCGATATCCAAACCGTTGATCACCCCGTCCTGATTGACGTCACCCAACACAGAGCAAATCGCCCCGGAGGTATCCTGGCTGAGGTAGCCCGCAGCGGGATACCAGGCGGTCTCGTTTTGTCCGTAGTAGTTGCGGGCCTTGACCCGGAAGCGATAGGTGGTGCCCGGCGTCAAGCCCGTGGCGGTGATGCTCTGCACCTGTTTCCAGGTGTTGGCGTCGCTGCCGCCGACGGGGTTGTTACCCGGGTCCAGCACCTCGAAGTAGAGGCCGGAGAGACTGGAAGTCAAGCGGGTGAAGGTGCCGGGAGCGTTGACCACGATGGAGTTGTCAGTGATCGCGCCGAAAGTCAGATTGGCGGGCGTCTCGATGAAGGTGGCGACCGCGAAGGCGTCGGTGAAAGCGGTTTCGTTAAGCTGGGGGGAGAGATCTCTGGCCTTGACCGCGTAGGTGTAGTTGCGGTTGATCTGAAGACCCGCGTTGGTGTAGACGGGGTCGGCGTCCCAATTACGGTTCGAACTGCCGGCCCCCACAGCGCTGAAGTAGTACTGCACGCCCGATGGATCAGTGGCGTGGGCCTCCATGGTGAACGCTGTGGTGCAGAAAGGCGAGGGACCAGTAATCCATCTCGGCGGATCTGGGGTGGGAGGGCAGGGATCGCCGCCTTGACATTCGTCCGGG
>CAYYBO010000214.1:802-2117 GCA_964470125.1 uncultured Planctomycetaceae bacterium
GGGAGCGGGGGGGGGGCCCCCCTGGTTTCCGGGGGTGGCGGTTCGGGGGGGGCAAACTTAAACCCCGGGGGGGGTTGGGGGGGGGGGGGGCCGGGAATCGCCGCCTTGACATTCGTCCGGGACGTTGTCCTCGTTGCAGTCGAGGCTTTGGCCACAGCCCGGCAGACCGGCGCAACCTGGAGCGCTGCAACTGATGTCGCAAGCGTCGTCCAGAAGGTTCCCGTTGCAGTCAATGAAGGCGCCTTGAACGGTCATGCCGTAGGTGTTCCGCGTGTTGTCAACAAGATAAACCCGCAGATAGAAGGTCGCGGTGGGCCCGGGATTGGTATAGGTAAGAGTTTCGTTGTTGGTGGTGCTGGTCGCGGAGGCGACCACGCTCCCGCCGCAAGCGTTGTAGAGCTGGGCGTTGATGTCACCATAGGCGTCGGTGAAGGTGAGTTGGACCGTAAGCTGGGCTCCTGAGTTGACGGAGAGCGCGTACCAATCCTCCCCTTGGACGCCTCCGGTGCCGTACCTCTTCACCACCAGGTTCGACCAGGAGCCGTTGCCGATCGACGCGGCGGCGGCACACGAGTCGTTCGGCTCCAGCGTGTCATCGCTTCCGGAAGCGAGGTATGCGGAGATCGCCGAGTAATAGCTGCTGAACTTGCCGTAGCCGGCGGGGCTGCTGAGGTAGTCGCAGCCGGGCTCGCCGGCGGTATAGCTGGCGTTGCCGTAGAGCTTCTGGTCCGATTCCGTCCAGATGCCGGAACCCGAAGTGCCGTAGTAGATGGCCCCGACGGAGCCGGGCTGGTCGAATGTAATGTGGTTGTAATAGCCGCTGTAGCTGTAGCTGTTGCCTCTGCTATATCGCTTGTGGCTGCCGTTGGGGTGATGCACGGTGACGGCCCAGCTTCCATTCGATGGATTGGCCGAAGTCCAACCGCTCCAGTAGACGCCGGAGGGGAGGATGCCCCGAACCATGAGAAGCGACCAGTCTGCGCCGGTGGATTCATAGGACGTAGCCAGCAGGTCGGCGACGTAGGTGTACTGGCTGGTCATCAACGATCCGCTGCAAGTGGCCCGCTGATAGAACCAACGGCACTCGATGCTGGCGGCCTCTGCAGCGCTGTCGATGCAGTGGGCGCTGGTCAGTAAGTAAGGAGTGTTGTCGGCATTCTGAGTAGCAAGCAGGGTCGCGGAGCAGTTGTACTGGCCGCCACCGCTGCTATAGGTGATCTTGGCGACGGCATAGCTTATGTTCTGCCATGCGGGTAAATTCCGGCCCAGGGGCACAATCACACAAACCCCCCGACCGGGCACAGCGGCCCCGGGA
>CAYYBO010000214.1:2127-7253 GCA_964470125.1 uncultured Planctomycetaceae bacterium
TCCATGCAGCTATCCCACGCTCGCGGCTCAGCGGAGCCGTCGTCGTCGAGGCAGCGATACACGTGTCCGACTTCGTCGACCGTGAAAGGCAGGTCGATCACGCCATCGTCAGAAGTGCAGAACTCGATGCACACCGTGTCACCCGCAGTGGAGCCCGTCCAGAATTCGCCGGTTCCCAGCGGGCCGGAGCCGGTGTACGGCCCGAAGGCCTGTTGCGGCGCGTCGGGCGCATAGGCGTACAAAGATGCGCCGGGCGGCAAATGCACATCGCTGAAATAGAGACGCAGTCTTACCGCGCCTTCCGCCGAGATGGCGCCTCGCCAGATGTTGCGGCCATCGCGGTCGTGGCACCAGACGCCGGCAACCGGCGTTTCGATCGGACGGTTGACGCCCGTGCGAAGCGGCAGGTTGGACGCCGCATCGGCTTCATCCTCGGCTTGAAGCGTATGGAGGTCCAAGGGTGACAGCCGCAGGACTGGTGGTTCCGGTAGAGCGCGCGGCCCGACTCCCGCGGAAGGCAGTTCGACAACTCTTGGAGGGGGGAGATAGCCGGAGGGCCAAGGCGTGCCGTCACAATCCACAGCCTGTTCCGCCGTCGCGATCGCCACCTGCTCAATCTCTCGGTCTTGGCTTTCGAGAACCTGCGAATGAACAAGGCTGGTTGCAGTTCCGAACGCCAGGAAAAGCCCAAGGCCTATCGCAAGCCGACAACTACTGATCTTGTCCGTGTAGCGGAGTCCGTGTAACGATATCGATACATTCGGACTGTGAATATAGTCTTCCCTTGGAATCATTCATCCTCTCCCACGTGGCTGGTGTGTTAGTGGTCGGAGGCGAGCTCGGCACTCCCCTGCCGGTCGGCGTGCTCGTTCACACATTATAAAGCTTCAGCCCCGGCATCTCCACTCCCTGCCCCCCCGGTAGACGGCTGAACTGCAACAACGGACGCTCGCGGCTCATATCGGCTGTCTCGCTTCGCTGCTGGAACATGCTCGGCGGACACCTCTAAATATTATGACACGATCGGGCAGAATCCGCCTTCCGACGAGCATGCCGCAAGTTGCCCGAAAAAGACGATCGGCGAGTGGAAGGGGTTGACCCCGTACTCGAGAGATCGTGGTCATCGCGCCTGGGCCGGATCGAGTCGCCCCTGAACACCCACACGGACGGTCTGTGTCTTGTGGTGAATGGCCAGAACCACGAGTCGGTAGTCATTGCCGGAGCGACCCGAGAAAGTCTGAGAGCCCCCGATCCGAATTCCACGGATCTTCTTTATCCGCTTCTTGCCGTCGAAGAGATCGAGGTCTGCCTCCGGGTCGTCTTCAGTTCCTTTGAGTCTGACAGCGATGCCGTCGATCAGAAGTGCCTGTTCGGCAAACCTCTTGTCTTTCTTACTGAGCGTGCGGAAAGTCAGCAGGCCCTGCGGAGATTGCATGGGGCCTTGCACTACTTGCCGCTCAGCCGAATAGCTGACTGCGGAGACCACTCCCTCTGGCCCCGCTGGTGAGTCAGGCTCGTCTGGCTTCTGGGCTGGCGTGGGGCGTGCCGCCGAGTGTTCCGCCTCGCCGCGGAGGCCGATCACATCCTGCCGACGGTCAGCCTGGGCGGGGCTGGCCACTTGCCCGTGGTGCCGCAATTGGGGCTCCGCACCCTCGTTGCGGTCAGCACTTTTCCTCTGAGCATCACTGGATGTGATCGTCTCTTGATCGTCGGGAATCATGCTTCCGCGAACTTCGGGTGCGGCCTTCTTCACCTCGCCGAGCGCCGGAGGCGGACGACGCTCTGGAGCAGCGCTGGAATCCGCGCGGGCGATGGCTGTTCCTTTAAGAGCGGGTTGAGTGGCGGACGGCCTCGCAGGTTCTGGAAGTGCCGAGGCCAGCCCGGCAGAACCGCGCCGGAGCCAGTCAGCCCGGGCGTCGTCGATCTCCGCCGCATGCTGGTGCTGTAATTGGCGGATCAGCTTGACGGTGGTGAGGTCGTCCGGGCGGATTTCAAGCACTCGCATCAGGATCCGCCATGTGTCGGCGTAACGCTCTTCCGACATCGCCTTCAATGCCGCAGCCTGGTAGTGGGCTGCGGCAGCGGGCGCTGTACGCTTAATGCCCGCCGCGACGCCGCCATCACCGGGAGCCTTGCGCGCAGCCTGGCAGTAGTCTTCATAGGCCAGATACGGCTCCCCGAGCTTCTCGGCCTTGAGGCCCTCGGCGAACTTAGGGTCCGGACCGCAACCATGTGAGAATGCCGTGCTGACGATCAAGATGCACGCCAGGGCGGCGACACGACGCCGATCGACAATCCTCTTTGACGGCGCCTGCGTCAATGTGTGCCTCCTGTCTCCCGCATGGCAAGCCTATCCTTAACGCTTCGGTCGAGCGGATAAGGCTCGCCGGTAAGTACGCGCGGCGCGATGACCGACGCGACCATCCGCCTGTTGGTGACCGAAGTGTGACCACCGGACCAGTCGAAGGCGAGGTACGCCGGGTCCCATGGGAGGTTTATGACCCGCTGGTAGACCTCGTCGGTGCCAGCGCCAGCCTGCCTGGGCAGTCGAAAGCCGACGCGCCCGGCGGGCGGGCCGGGGAGGCCATCGGCGTTGACCGCGAGGGTGGCCAGGATTGCATCGTGAGGGCTGCACGTCGCATACAGGTTTCTGCGGACGTGACGCATCGCCTTGGCCAGATTGCGCTCGGCGGAAACTGACGGCGAGAAAAGCACCACGTTGTCCACTTCGATACCGGCGGGGAGCTGCTCCAGGGCAAGGAGGACGATAGAGGTACCTGCGGAAAGGCCCATCACGTCGATCTGGCCGCTCGGGTCGCTGCGGCGCAGTTTCTCGATTCTTCTGGTGAGGCCGTGGGCAATGCCTTTGCTACCGGCGTTGACGAAATGATCGTGAGCAGGCCCCAGCATCGCACTCCAACCGTATGTCGTGAAAGTGCCGTTGAAGCCCGCATCGCGGAGACCCTGGGCGACGGAGCCGCCGCTGCTGTACCAGCCGGCGCCGTCGCAATAGAAAACTGCGGGGCATTTCTTCGGCTCGGCGCAGCCACCGGCCGCCGCCACCAGCAAGACAAGGCCAACGAGCGAGGGCTTGGTCCGCCGCCAGCTTGTGTTTCTCACCACCCCGCGGCCGAGATGGAGGCCTCTGGGAACAGACGCTCGCCTAAGTTCCTCCGGGTTCACTGACATCCCATCCTTGAGCTTTCTCTTTTGCCTGGATCTCCTCCAGGGTGAGGGCGCCAGGCAACGGTTCCTTTTTCTCGGTGATGTTGACGCCGCTCTTGAAGAGTTCAGCGTTCTTCTTGGTCCACTCCTTGTACGGCTCAGGGACCTCGTCCTCCGTGTAGATGGCGTGTACCGGGCATTCGGGAATGCACAGGCCGCAGTCGATGCAGGTGTCGGGGTCAATGACCAGCATCGCCGGGTCCGCGGTCTCCCAGAAGCACTCCACAGGACAGACGGTCGCACAATCCGTGTACCTACAATTCACGCATCGCGCGGTTACAACGTGGGTCATGGTCCGGTTCCTCAGCGTCTCGCCGGCCGCGATGGCACGGCCGGTCATCTCTCCTCAGGCTAATCTCGCCCTGCCCGACTAACAGGTATATCACACATATAGTCGACGCGCGTCAATGGGGTACTACCGATGGTAGGTCGTTGCCATGAAGAGGCGGACCGGAGAAGATGCCCGAAACCGGCCGGCGACGGGTCCTCCAGGCCAGACGCTGGCTCGGAGAGAACCGAGGGACCGTCTGTGTCACAGGGACTTGACAACTTTCTTGGACTGCCGGGGAAGCAGAGCGCGTACGGCCCCGCTCGTTATGCGGTGCTGCCCGTGCCGTACGACGGCACGGTCACGTTCCAGGCCGGGGCGCGGTGGGGGCCGAGGGCGATTATCACGGCCAGCCAGCAGGTGGAGCTGTTTGACGACGAATACGGGCGGGAGTTCCACCCATGCGGCATTGCCACGCTGCCGCCGGTCGAGCCGCACGCCGCCAGTCCCGCCGAGATGGTCGAGCGGGTTCATCGAGCGGCCCGTAGCGTGATCCGCGACGGCAAGTTCCTCATCTCCATCGGCGGCGAGCATTCGATCACCAGCGGGCTGGTCCGAGCGGTTCAGACGAGGTTCAAGCGGCTCAGCGTTCTGCAGATTGACGCCCACGCCGATTTGAGGGACCAGTACCAAGGCTCGCCGTACAGCCACGCCTGCGTGATGCGGCGGGTTGTCGAGATGGGTGTGCCGGTCATGGGCGTCGGCGTCCGGAACTACAGTTTGGAGGAGCATCGCTTCATGAAGAAGCGCGGCATCCGACCGATATCTCCGCGGCGGATGCGCGAGGACCCGGACTGGATCATGGAGGTGGTCGAGTCCCTCTCGGACGAAGTCTACGTCTCGGTCGACATCGACGGGTTCGACCCCGCCTCGGCGCCCGGGACGGGGACGCCCGAGCCGGGCGGCATAGACTGGTTCCAGGCGTGCGACCTGCTTCGGGTGACGGCCGCCAATCGGCGGATCGTCGCGGCCGACGTGGTGGAAGTCGCCCCCCTGCCCGGCAGCGTCCAGACGGAATTCCTGGCGGCAAAGCTGATCTACAAGCTGATCGCGCACATTGAAGCTGCCGGTTGAGCCACCCGGCCCGGTTGATTCTCGCTATAATCCCCTCGCCACCGCGGGAAAACGGCGGTCGCTCAGGAGTCACGCAATGGCCGGGGAAAACGCGGCGGAGGGCATTCGCATCCAATTAAACGGCGAAGACTTCCGCCTCGCGCCGCCAGCGACCTTGGCGACGCTCATCGCCGTCCGGCAGCCTCGGCCGCCCTTTGCCGTAGAGGTCAACAAGCAGCTTGTCCGGCGGCCGAACTACGAGAAAACGGATTTGCGCGAAGGCGACCAGGTCGAGATCGTGACGCTGGTCGGCGGAGGCTGAATCAACTATGGACCCCAAACCACTCAGGATCGGCAAGCAGAAGTTTCGCTCGCGGCTCTTCGTCGGCACGGGCAAGTATGCCACCCATGAGATCATGCGGCAGTGCCTGGACGCCAGCGGGTGCGAGGTCGTGACCGTCGCCGTTCGACGCGAGCGACTGTACGACGCCCAGAACCGCAGCCTGCTCGATTTCATCGA
>CAYYBO010000214.1:7263-7472 GCA_964470125.1 uncultured Planctomycetaceae bacterium
CCCGGCGCCGCCTGGGTCAAGCTGGAGGTCCTGCACGACAAGAAGACGCTGCTGCCCGACCCGGTCGGCACGCTGGAGGCCCTGAAGGAACTCATCAAGGACGGCTTCCAGGTGCTGGTGTATACCAGCGACGATCCGGCGATGGCCTGCCGCCTGAAGGAAGCGGGCGCGGCCAGCGTCATGCCCGCCGGAAGCCCCATCGGCAGCGG
>CAYYBO010000215.1:0-7406 GCA_964470125.1 uncultured Planctomycetaceae bacterium
AGGCTGGTTCGAGTCCTGCGGATACTGCTACGGTGAACCTTAAAATGCTCTAGAAGCTGTTTCATAAGCCCGAGGAGCCCCGGACTTCAGTCCGGGCGGCCCTGCGAACGGCCGGTTCTGAAACAGCTCTTTAAGGCGGAATCGAGATCAGCCCATGCCCGGCTGCGGCAGCGAGCCGTCGGGCAGATCGGGCTGTGCCGGGCGAGCCACGGGTGGGGTGAAATGGGACTTCGGCGAGGCGGCCTCGTTGGCCAGGATGCCGGACAGGCTGGGCTTGTCCAACTCCTCGCCGGCCAGCAGGCGTTTGACCTCTTCGGCGTCGAGCGTCTCGTGCTTCAGTAGAGCCTGGGCTACGGCCTCGACCTTCGACCAGTTCTCTTCCAGCAGGCGCTCGGCATCCTGATAGGCTTCGTCAACCAGCCGGCGAATTTCCTCGTCAATAATCTCGGCGGTTCCATCCGAGTACGGCTTCTCATTGAAGAAAGTCTCTCGGCGCACATCCGGCGAATACTTCACAAAACCCAAACGCTCGCTCATCCCCCAGTCGATCACCATCGCTCGGGCCAGGGTGGTCACCTGCTCGATATCCTGGGCGGCGCCGCTGCTCACGTCCTGGCTGTGGCGGGCTTCGGCAATTCGACCGCCGCACAGCACGCGCATGGTCGCCCGAAGCCAGCGCAGGGCGAAACCGTAGCGATCCTTCGCCGGCAGCGACATGGTCGCACCCAGGGCGGCGCCGCGCGGAATGATCGTCACTTTGTGCAGCGGATCGGAGTCGGTCAGCATGACCTGAAGCACGGCGTGCCCGGCCTCGTGGTAGGCGGTGGCGGCCCGTTCTTTTTCTTCGATCGCCCGGCTCTTGTTGGAGCGGCCGTAGCGAACCTTGTCACGGGCTTCCTCGAGGTCCTCCATCTCGACCAGGTCCTTGTTCTGCATGGTGGCCAGGATGGCGCCCTCGTTGATGATGGCGGCCAGTTCCGCGCCGCTGAACATGGGCGTTCCTCGAGCGAGGCGCATCAGGTCGATGCCGGGAGCGAGCTTTATCTTCCTGGCGTGAACCTTGAGGATCTCCAGCCGACCCTTGAGGTCCGGCAGGGGAACATCGACGCGGCGGTCAAACCGGCCGGGCCGGGTGAGCGCCGGGTCGAGGATGTCCGCGCGATTGGTGGCGGCAATTACAATGACCTGGTCGGAAGTGTCGAACCCATCCATCTCGACCAGGATGGCGTTCAGCGTCTGTTCGCGTTCATCGTGCCCGCCGCCGTTGTAGGCGGCGCCACGGCGGCGGCCGACGGCGTCGATTTCGTCAAGAAAGACGATGCAAGGCGCGTTCTCCTTGGCGGACTTGAAAAGGTCTCGGACGCGGGAGGCCCCCACGCCGACGAACATCTCCACGAAGTCGGCGCCGCTGATGTTGAAGAACGGCACGTCCGCTTCGCCGGCGATGGCCTTCGCCAGGAGCGTCTTGCCGCAGCCGGGCGCCCCTACAAGAAGAACGCCGCGGGGGATGCGACCGCCCAGCCGCTGGAACTTCTTGGGGTTCTTCAGGAACTCGATGATCTCGGCCACTTCATCCTTGGCCTCGTCCACGCCGGCCACGTCCTTGAAGGTGATGTTGGTCAGTTCCTTGTTGCTGACCCGGTGCCGCGAGCGGCCGAAGCTGCCGAGCATCCCGGCTCCCCCTGCCGACGAGCGGAGCTGCCGGAAAACAAAGAACCAGAAAAAGGCTATGATCAGAATCCACGGTACCACGCTGATCAAAAACTGCATGTATGGCGGATTGCCGGACTCGTAGGTGATCTTCGTCTTGGGGGATATCTGGCGAAGCTGGGCCTCGACCTCGGGAAGCCGGTCGATGCGATAGCTCACCTTGAACCGCAGGTTCGGCTCCGTTCCGTGCGGCAAGCCCTGGGCCGTTTCTTTGAAGACGCCCCGAATCTCAGTGTCGCCCAGGACCACCTCGGCGAAATCCTGGTTCGCCGCCCTGTCCCAAAACTCGTTGATGCTGATGTTGATCGGCGGAGAATACTGCTGCGAGACAACCGTGGCGATCATTAAGGCGATAAGCACGAACCCCAGCCAGCTCATCGCTCCGCGAGACATGCGGAATCGCGGCGGCGGAAGCTTGCCCGGCGGTTTGTTGGGCCGCTGATCCTGAGGCTCGGGGCCGTGGTTCGTCATGATTCCGTCTCAACCCGCCCGGTGCGGGCAACTCCCGCGAACTCGCTGGAAGAAGTCAACCGGTTCGATTCGCAACCGCCGATCGCAATCGCCCCTCGGCCAAGGGCGGGCCGGTTTGCGATGAGCGTGTAACGTCGCCCTCTCGGTGGGCGATCAGGAGCATGCATCGGCGCCGAAGCCCGCTTCACGCCGGCCAGAGGGGGCTGACGCCACCCACCGAGCCTCCGCCGATGCTCCCTTAGTATCGGATTATAGGCGGCAGCGCCGCATCACCATTCAGATTCCATCTGCTCGACGATCCGCTCGGCGAGACGGTCCATGGCCCGCTGGCTGGCATGGTAGAAATCCTCGCCGAGAGGGCGAACGTAATCCACCGCCTGCACGAACCTTGGACGATCCATCAAGACCTCGCCGCTACGGAGGTCTTTCCACTGGAAGCTGACAATGACGCTCGCTGTGGTCTCGCGAGGGGTAACCGTCCGGAAATCACGCCCGATAGTCGCCTGGCGCACTTCGAGGATCTCCCCGGTCAGGAGGGTATCGGCCAAGTCCTTCTTGGCCAGTTTGAAGGGCGTCTCCGCCTCTATCCGTTTGGCCAGGGCCTCGGTTAATTGCAGTTCCAGGCCGCGACGAAACTCCCTGGTCTGGAAGACGTCCAGGGCGACGGTGCGACTCCGCTCGTCCTTGGAGTTGGTGGTCCGGATGACTGCCTGACGATCCGACGTGTAGCCGCAACCGCCCAATAGCGAGAGCGCTGCAATCGCCAGGACCGTCAACGTCTTGCTGTGGGTGCCCACGGCCATGTTTCGTGTTCCTGAGTAGTTCAACGCGGCGCCGCTCAGGCGACAAGAGCGGGTATTATAACGCCGCCCGGGCCGGTCGCAACCAACCCCGCCCGCTCCCGCTCAGGCGCCGCCCGCCGCTGCGGCTCTCCGACGGCGCTCAACCTCCCGGTAGCCGGCCGCCATGCCGGGCGGTGTACACCCGTGAGCGCCCTCCATCGTCAGAAGCACCGGACCCCAGCCCGTCCCGCGCAGGCCGTTCTCCCAGAGGATCGCGCCGCTCCTGGCGTCCAGCCCATAGGCCCGGCCGCAGTGGCCCACATAGAGACAATCGTCCTTGAGGAGGAGAGTAACGACGCTGGAGCCGGTGTGCGGCAGCTTGGTTCGCCACATCTCCTCGCCGGTCCTGCTATCCAAAGCGACCACATAGCGCCCCACGCCCACGTACAGGTTTTCTCGTCTCGCGGCCATTCGGGATACCTTTCATTGGTTTGGCATCGCTGGGGCGCCGCCGTCTGGACCTCCTCCCGCGAGCCCGTCGCCCGGAGCATGGTAGTGGGTCAATTTGAAATTTCCTCTTGATCGAGCAAGGCCAGCACGTCCTCAAGAGACCAAACCCTATCCGTCACAGCACAGGCCATCGCAGGCGTCATCTTCAAGGTCTGGTGAATCCGACAGAAGTTGTAGTGCATGAAGTGCAATGCTACGGCGTGCTGTAGGTTCTCGATCTTTTTTGAAAAGGCGTTTGTCAGCCTTGTGAACCTTCTCATCGCCATTCGCATTGTAAGGTTTTGACGTTCAACATGACTGGTCGAAATGCGGTCCACGTCGGGCATTCCACTAATAGCGTTTCGCCGGCAACCGTTGCACTTCGGAGGGCTGTACCTGGATTCGTTGGTTCGCTCGCTGTCACCGTACAGTTTCACCAATTGGGCAAAGTCGATGTCATCATGGAATGCCTCGCGGACGGCAGACAGGTACGAATTGAGCCCATCGGTTGTAAGCTGAACACGGCTCGACAAACGGCTTGCCACGTCCCGCATGAATTCGTGGGCGTACTCGGCATCACGTTGGCCCACGAGCCACGATACGACGAGCTTCGATTCGCTGTCCATTGCTACCCAAGTCCATACATCACCATAGCCGAATGTGCCCTTGAACTGGTCGGGCACATTCTTTTCCTTGGCGTAGCAGAACGACCAAATTTCGTCCGCCTGAATCACCGCGCAGGGCAGGTTGCGGAGCGCCTTGTCCTGATAGCGGTCGCAAGCCTTGCCGATCTCCGCGAGCAGCTTGACGATCGTGTTTTTCGCAACACCCGTCATGCGAACTGTCGCCCGAATGCTGCAACCCTCGACCAAGGCCGAAAGGACGCGAATCTGTTTGTCTTTGCTGAGCTTGTTCATATTGACTAATATACATGACCGCTCACGCACTGTCAAGCTCCGTAATAAAATTCGTAATAAAATTTAGGCCATTCTTGACTTTGGGGGCACTATAGCTTATGATATAGGCATGAACAACAACAATTTTGACCGAAGCGATGGCGAAGCCGTGATGCGGGAAATCGGTCATCTGATGCCCAGCATCTTGTGCGAGTCCATCCTCGATGGATTCCACAAATTCAGACAGAGTCGTTCCGAAGACTCAGACGCTTATCCGGAGTATTCCGACTGCACGCGAGCCAACATGCTATACGATCGGATCGCTGCATCTGCGCGCAGGCTCATTGACCTGATAACCCCGGAGAACCCGGATCTTCACTGGAAGATCACCAAGAACAAACGGGCTACCGACATGCTCCTTGATACACGTTTCGCCTTTAGGGTCAAACGCTCAAAGAGAAACAGGCGAAACCTGACTACGGGCGTTCGGACGGGAAGGCAGCGGGCCATTAAACCGAACACTATGGTGGCCATCGGCCAAATGATGTTTCGATTCCCGAGCAATCAAATTGAGGTAGATGATCGGGAACGCACCTGGATCACGGTAGCGTTTGACCTTGATGACGTTGAGGAATCGATCGAAAGGATCGTAATCGGAATAGAACTTCAGAGGAAGTTTCTCTGGCAAACCCCGCTCGTGGCAGCCGATGCGAACGTGTTGGCGAGTTTGCCGGGGCCAGTCGCCCAGGAAATCTCACAAATGAGGGCGCGACGCTCTGCATGATGGAACAGAGAATCAGATTATGCCTTCCGATTCGGACAACATGGAAATACTCCCCGCGCGCGAGCGCCCAAGGGAGTCAGATAAATTCAACCGAGCGATGCTTGCGACAGCGAGAGAAGCCCAATTTCTTTCGCAATCGGAACTCGCTGAGGGGGTTGGCGTCAGTCAAGCGCTGGTGGGGCGATGGGAAACAGGCTCGGCAGTCCCCAATGCCGACCAAGTAAGCGCGCTTGCCGCGGCATTGAAGGTTCGTCCAGAACTCTTCTTCGTGGATAGGCCGAGACATCTCACTAGTATGTCGGACTACTATCACCGCGCGCTGGTGAGGGCCAGCCGAAGAGATGTAAAGGCCATCCACGCAAGATGCAGGATACTCGATATTCAGATTGATAGCCTGCTGCGCCTTTCTGAGCCGACAAACGATCAAATACCCACTTTCGACCCAAAAGAGGATGGATCACCAGAACAGATCGCTGATTTGACCCGCAGGGCGATGGGCATCGGCCCTGGCCCCATTCCGAACCTAGTGGCTGTAATCGAAAAGTGCGGAGCCATTGTCATTGATCGTGACCTTGAGGTTGAAAGTGTAGACGCCATTTGTCGGTGGATTCCAGGATTACCGAAGTTATTTTTTCTAAACGGAGCAAAGCCTCCGGATCGAATGCGATTCAGTTTGGCCCATGAATTGGGTCACACGGTTATGCACTTTGGACGCGACCTGGATCAGAAGGTGGCAGAAGATCAGGCCAATGAGTTTGCACCGGCTTTTCTCATGCCAGCCAACGACATCCGGAGTGATTTTCACGGTGGCGTAACGCTCGCCAGTTTGGCCGCCATTAAACGTAAGTGGAGGGTTTCCATGCAAGCGGCGGCGATGCGAGCCTTATCCGTTGGGGCAATTGACAGTCGGCGGCTCCAGTGGCTCTTTGTCCAAATGTCAAGGAACGGATGGAGAAAGTCTGAGCCTATCACCATCGCCGGTGAGACCCCAACCACGCTACCGCGATTACTCAAGAGCCATCTTGATGCGGGTTTCTCGCGTTCTGATTTAGCAGACTTGTTGTTTATGCAGGAAGATACAATCGACAACATGTTGATCGATGTAGATTCTCCCAATTATGATGAGAGTGGCGTTCGGCTCAGAATTGTGAGGGACTAATCACTTGCAGCCCTTCTGCTTGCTCCATCGCGCGGTGGCCGCTTTCTTGGCAATATCAGATAGGCGATTCTTCGATAGCTTCTTCGCCCGTGCCTTGCCCCCCTTGAGTCCCCCGAGCCTTCCCAGCGCCACTGCCGCCGGGTTCTTGCCGTCCGCCTCTAGTGGCTTGTCCGATGTGGCCGCCTCGACAATGCCAGCAGCGATCTCATTCAGGTCGCGTTTCTTCCCGGTCTTGCTTGAGCGCTTTTGCATACCCAAAGTGTAGCCCACGATCGGGTGAGATGCAAATGCGAGGATTTTCAAATTGACCCACTACCCGGAGCATAACGGCGCGTTGCCGACTTTGGCAATCGATGGTAACTTCTTCGGCCGACCGACGGCGGACCTGCCTCCACGCCGGAACGCGGCACGAAAGGGCTCGCTATGAATCGAGGCCTCATATTCGGTGTGGTCATCCTATTGGCGCCGGTCGACCTGGCTGGAGCCCAGCAAGGCGATCAGACCTATCACGAACGTTTGGAGTACGACCCCGATAGCGGCGATTGGATCGAGATCGCGCCTCCAATCCCCGGCACCGAAGGGGGCGACCTCGCTCTGGCGAGATTGCTCCTGGCCCAGAGTGATTTCAAGAAGGCCCGCAAGGCCTTCGACACCTGGCTGAAAGCGTACCCCGAGTCGGAATACCGGGCGGAAGCCTTGTTCTACGCCGCGGAAACGGAGATCTCCGCCGAGGAAATCAAACCCAGGCAAGGCCACCTCATCAAGGCCTACGAATGGCTGGAGGAGGTCGTCCAGGGTTGGCCCGGCACGGACCTCGCCGCGCGAGCAGTTCGCAAGGAGATGATCATTGCCGAACTGTTCCTGTTCAAGAACCGCAAGCAGAAGATCTGGGGCGGAACGCTGTGGCTCTCCGGCAAGGAAGAAGCCCTGCAGATGCTCGATCGAATCATCGACGACTACGCCAGGGACACCCCCACCGCCGAGCAAGCGTTGCGGCTCAAGGCTGATTACCACTATCTCAACGGCGAGTTCGAGGAGGCTGAACAGGCATACTCCCGAATGGCGAGGGACTTCCCGCGAGGCAGATAACACAAGATCGCCATGCTGCGGAGCGG
>CAYYBO010000216.1:0-7390 GCA_964470125.1 uncultured Planctomycetaceae bacterium
GAGCTTGGTTCCGTGCCCGCTGCGATCACTCGGGACGTTAGCTTCATGCCATTCGCGACATTCCCCATTTCACGCCTGCGTGCGGGACGCCCGCAGATCAACCGCGCAGCGTATCCCGGCGAGCCCCGGGATTCAAGAGGCGGGCCCGTGGTTCACGCAGATCTTACGCGAGTCGCTGGTCCAGTGGAGTTCCGGCCGGCTTGAGAATCGCGGAGGCGGTCGCCGCGTCCACGAACTGAAGTCGGCGGCGGTTGCCCGTCGGCCGTAGCCGTCCCGGTCGGCGCGACCCGGCTCTCCAGGCAATTCCATGCAAACGCGGACTTTTTTCTAATGGCCCCTTGCCAGGCTCGGAGGTATCTTGTTCACTGAAAGACCCGGGATCGCCCGGGTGGCGGTCCCGATCAGGCAGTGCTGGAGACATACCGATGACACATCTACCGTACCCTCTGGCCCTCAGCGTGGGTGCCGTCGTGGGCATCGCGGTCGCCGTGCTGCTGGCCCTCATCATCATCGCCATCTACAACGGCCTGGTCCGACGACGCATGGAAGTGCGAACGGCCTGGTCGCAAATCGACGTGCAGCTCAAGCGCCGCCACGATCTGATCCCCAATTTCGTGGAGGCGGTCAAGGGCTACGCCGGCCACGAGAAGGAGACGCTGCAGAATGTGATCGCCGCCCGCAACCAGGCGGTCGGCGCGTCCGGCGTGGCCCAGAGCGCCGCGGCGGAGAACATGCTGACCGGGGCGCTGCGACAGCTCTTTGCCTTGTCCGAGGCCTACCCGAACTTGAAGGCCGATGCGAATTTCCGCCAGTTGTCCGAGGAGCTGAGCAGCACGGAGAACAAGATCGGCTTCGCCCGTCAGCACTACAACGAGCGGGTGAACGACTACAACCAGGCGATCCAGGTCTTCCCGGCTGTGCTGGTTGCCTCGTCGTTGGGCTTCCGTCCGGCGGAGTTTTATCAGTTGGAGGACCAGCAGGCCAAGCAAGTCCCGCAGGTGAAGTTCTAGGAAGCCGTCAGCAGTCAGCGATCAGCACTCAGTCTGGACAATCGCAGTGGAGGCCCAACCTTGCAGCGAGGATGGGGGGGGCGGCGTTTCGTGGATGATGGCTATGATGGTGCCAGTGCGGGTTCTGCCGGCGCACCGCGGAGGGATCCTTCATACCATCGGATCGCAGCGGGGATACCGTCTTGGTAACTGATGGTTGATTTCCAGCCGAGTTCGCGGCGGGCCTTGTCGGCCGAGAAGAAAGTGTGCCGGCCCATCAGCCATACTGCGTAGCGCGTGACCAGCGGAGGCTTCTTGAGCCTGAAGAGGTGCCCGATGCACTCCAGAACAAAGGCGGCGCCATAGGCGACCTTGAAAGGCACACATCGCGTCACCGGCTTGGCTCCGATGGCCTCGGCGACCATGTTGAAGTACTGTCGCTGGGTCAGCTCGCCGTCGTTGCTGCAATTGTAAGCCTGGCCGACGGCTTGCGGATTGTCCGCCGCGAGGATGCAGGCCTCCGCCACGTTGGCCGCGTGGACTACGTTCAGCCGGTTGTCGCCGTCACCCAGCAGCTTGGCCTTTCCGTCGCGGACCATGGCGGTCAAGCGGGCGATGGTGGCTCGATCGCGCGGGCCGTACAGCCAACTCGGGCGGATGACGGTGAACTTGACCTTGCTGCCCGCGGCATGTCGCGCCCAAAGGTCCTTCTCCGCCGCCACCTTGGCCCGCGTGTAGTATGACCAGCGGTGCACTTTGACGCCCAGCGGGGCGGTTTCGTCGATCAGCAGCCCCGGTTCGTTGCGGTGCCCGTAGACGCTAATGCTGCTGATGTGGATGAACCTGGGCACGCCGCACTGCTCGGCGGCGTCGAAGAGGTTTCGCGAACCTTCGATGCTGACCCGCTGGAACTCCTCCCACGGCCCCCAGTCGCCGACTCGGGCGGCTGCGTGGTAGATGCACTGCGCCTCCCGGCAGGCCTGTTGGAGGGAGGCACGATCGGTCAGATCGCCCTCGATGATCTGCACGGCCTGCGTATTCAGCCAGGAGATGTCCGCGCCCGGGCGAACCACCACCCGGACCGGGCGGCCGCGCCGCCGAAGTTGCTCCACAATGTGGCTGCCGAGCAATCCTGTTGCGCCTGTCACCAAGTTCATCCGGGGGGCATCTCCTTTACCGTCGTGCATCGGGGAAGCTAGGTGTTTTCGGCCGGGGCGTCAAGGCTGCCTGCGCACGACGAAGTTCATCAGTCGCCCCGGGACGAACACCTCGCGGATCATTGTCATGCCGCTCAGTTTCTCCGCGACCTTGGCATTGGCCAGGGCTGCGGCGCGAACGGCTTCTTGCGTCGCGTCCTTTGGCACGGTTACCCGCCCGACGAGCTTGCCGTTGACCTGGACGGGCAGCTCGACCTCCTCGTCCACCACCAGTTTCGGGTCGAAAGTCGGCCAAGGCTCGTAGGCCAGGCTGTCCTTCCATTGCGGGCCGCGGAGCCGCTCCCAAAGCTCTTCGCACAAGTGCGGGGCAAACGGCGAGAGCAGAAGCACGAACCGCTCGGCCTGACCCTGGTGGATTCCCTTAGCTCGGTAGGCCTCGTTGAGGAACTCCATCATCGCCGAGATGGCGGTGTTGAAGGCCATGCGCTCGATGTCTTCGGTTACCTTCTTGATCGCCTTGTGCAGGGCCCGCTCGAGGTCGTGGTTCGGGGTGTCGCGCGAGACGGTTTCGGCGAGGGGCTTGCCTTCGTTGCCGGCGATGAGCCGCCAGGTGCGCTGCAGGAAGCGGAAGACGCCGGGCACGTCCCGCGGGTTCCACGGTTTGCTGGCGTCGAGCGGCCCCATGAACATTTCGTAGAGGCGCAGGGTGTCGGCGCCATACTCCTCGACGACTTCGTCGGGATTGATGACGTTCTTCATGCTCTTGGACATCTTCTCGATGGCGCCGATGAGCTTCTCGCCGTCGGACTTGCGATAGGCCGCGTCCTCCCGAAAGTCGATGTCGTCATAGCCGACGTACACGCCGCGGCCGTCCTTGTATGCGTAGGCGCGGATCATGCCCTGGTTGTAGAGCTTCTGGAACGGCTCGGGCGTGGAGACGTAGCCAAGATCGTAGAGCACCTTGTGCCAGAAGCGGGCGTAGAGCAGGTGGAGCACGGCGTGCTCGGCGCCGCCGAGATACAGATCGACGCCGCCGATCCGCGAGCCGTCGGCACCTGCGGGGCGACCCATCCAGTACTTCTCGGCTTGCTCACCGCAGAAACGCTGGGTGTTCTTCGGGTCGGCGAACCGCAGATAGTACCAGCAAGAGCCGGCCCACTGCGGCATGGTGTTGAGCTCTCGCCGGTAGGTCTTCCCCTCGCGCTGTACGGTAAGCCACGCCTTGGCTCTACCCAGCGGTGGCTCCGGCATCGCCTCAGTGTCGTCGGCCGAGGCCGCCGGGCGATAGTCGTCGACCTCCGGCAGCCGCAGCGGCAGCTCGGATTCGTCAAGGGCGACGATCTCGCCGTCCGGACCATGCAGGATCGGGAACGGCTCGCCCCAGTATCGCTGCCGGCTGAACAGCCAGTCGCGGAGCTTGTAGTTGACCGTTTTGCGGCCGCGGCCGAGGGACTCCAGCCAATCCGTGATCTTCTGTTTGAATTCCGCCGTCGACAGGCCGTCGAACCTGGTGGAGTTGATCGCCTCGCCTTCGCCGGTGAAGGCGTCCAGGAAGAGGCCGGGGTCGTTTTTGTAGGCCGGCAGGCAGACTTGCCGCAGCCAGCTCACGTCGCCATCGAGAATAGCTGATGGGTTCTGGAAAGTGACGCCGGCGACGGTCCCCGCAGCGGCGCTCGCGGAGCGCATGAGCATCTCCGCGGCGTCCCGTTTCCCATGACCAGCCGCGTAGTCGCGGTCGCCCCCCCGGTTGACGATCTGATCGTGCAGCCAATCCAATGAAGGCATGACCACAGCCCTGATCGGCAGATCGAACTGCTTGGCGAACTCAAAGTCTCGCGTGTCATGCGCCGGCACGGCCATGATCGCGCCGGTGCCGTAGCCCATCAGGACGTAGTCGGCGACCCAGATGGGAATACGCGCCCGCGGATCCTCGGCGGGCCAAACGGGGTTGAGGGCGTACGCGCCGGTGAAGACGCCGGTCTTGGTCTTGGACTCGGCTGTGCGGGCGAGGTCCGAGCGTTGGGCGGCGGCGAGGCAATAATTAGAGACCTCCGCCCGCTGAGAGGTCGTGGTGATCCTGGCGACCAGCGGATGCTCGGGGGCCAAGACCATGTAGGTCGCGCCGAATAGCGTATCAGGCCGGGTCGTATAGACCTCGATCACGTCCGTCGAACCGACGACCGGGAAGGCCACCTGGGCGCCCTCGCTACGGCCGATCCAGTTTCGCTGCATCAGCTTTACTGATTCCGGCCAGTCCAACGGCTCCAAGTCCTCCGCCAGCCGATCGGCGTACTTGGTGATTCGCAGCATCCATTGGCGCAGGGGACGGCGATATACGGGGTGGTTGCCGCGATCGCTCCGCCCCTCGCTGGTCACCTCTTCATTGGCCAGAACGGTGCCAAGGGCAGGGCACCAATTCACCGGCACCTCCGCCAGGTAGGCCAGCCGTTGAGAGCCGACGTACTCTCGCACCGCCTTATCGCCCTTGGTCCTGACTTCCGGCGGAACCGGCAGCTCGCGGATCGGCCTGGCCTTCTTCGCCCCTTCGTCATACCAACTATTGAACAACTGGAGGAATATCCACTGGGTCCAGCGGTAGTACTCGGGGTCGGTGGTGGCGAACTCGCGGTCCCAGTCGTAGCTGAAGCCGAGCAGCTTGAGCTGTCGCTTGAAGGTGGCGATGTTGCGGGCGGTCGTTAGAGCCGGATGTTGCCCGGTCTCGACGGCATGCTGCTCCGCCGGCAGACCGAAGGCGTCCCAGCCCATCGGGTGCAGCACATTGTAGCCCCGCATCCGCTTGTAGCGAGCCATGATGTCGGTGGCCGTGTAGCCCTCGGGGTGCCCGACGTGCAGACCGGCGCCGCTGGGGTAGGGAAAGAAATCCAGGACATAGTACTTCGGCTTGTCGGCGTCGAAGCCATACTCGCCGGCGTCTGGCGTGCGGAACGTTCGGTGCTCGTCCCAGTATTCCTGCCACTTGTCTCTCAGCCGCTTGGGCGCATAGTCGTCAGTCATCTGGTCACAACCCTCGTACATCCGAAACGTCGCAGATCGCGGGGGACCGTTCTGCCGCTACCCGGAGGTCGTAGCGTTTTCCAGCCGACCCCCGCAATCTCCGATGTCGCAGAACGACTAGTTTATTGTCGGCAAGCCTCCCACGCACGGGCGGAGCGACTCGCTGGGGACATCCGCGGGCCGTTCCGTTTGCTGCACTACGGCGCCAAATGGTCACAACTTATTGATTCAAAGACGATTGTGTACCTCGCAAGGTCCTTCGGCAGAACGGCGGCGTCGCTCCATCGCAACCTGCCCGCATAAACGGCAATCGGGCCGGCTGTTCTTCCACGAGCATCGTGACTCCATAACTATTGGTACAGCATGACCTTATGGCTGCGCTCCCGGTCGGCTAACCTGCGGATGACCGGGGCACAACCATTGCCTTGGTGGCAGGCGTCGTCAGGGCAGCACGCCAGGGACAGCGGAGGGGAGGACCTCGCTCGACCGGATAGTGCCGACTGCCGGCTGACGGAAGTGGGGGACAGCGGTCCAGAAACGAGAGCGAGGATGAGTACGATGGACGAGAACACATTCCAGCAGAAGCTTGCCGAGCTGGTACAGGAGATCGGGGCGCTGCCCGAAAACGAACGAGCCAAGCTTGAAGCATTGGCGGAGCAGACCAAGGAGCGACATCGCCGCTTGAAGCAGACCGTCGCCAGCCTTCAGGATTCCATTGACTACCTGCGGCTTTCAATCAAGTACCTGCTGTTCGATCTGGAGGCGACCCGGCGCGAAAACAGCTATTTGCGAAAGATGTTGGAGGAGGAACCTGGCGCGTAACCGCCTGGCCCGGATGGAAAGACCATAGCGGGTACGTTTGAGTCGGCCGGCCCCGGGCGAGGGCGGGGGCGGCCGACGGACGACGAGTGAAATCGAATCCCATCCTGACCGCGCAAGGGGAGCGTTGGTCGGTCGCCGCCGAGCACGGGGGGGGAAAGGCGGCAAACCTGGGATCGACTTCGAGTTGCACCCGCCCGATTCGCTCTCGGGCACCGGGTCACACTCGGAGGGGAAGGAGGGAAACGCAGGCATTCGCTTGCGTTTCTCTTTTTTTGCGCCAGGCAGCGTGACGAAGCCGGCGGAGGAGCAGAAGGGGCGGCTACACATTCTTGGCCGCCCAAGGCGACGCGTCTGCTTGCCAACGCGGCGGTGCGAGCCGACCATGTAGCAGATGACCCGCAAGTGGTGGCTTTGTCTGTTCAGCGTGATTCTGTTCGCCGCCGCCGGCGCTACCTGTCTGATGTGTGAGGTTTCGCCCGCACCGGACATTGAGCGCCCGGGAGGCCCGTGGAAACGCATCGTAGAGGTCGCGACGGTCCTGTTGCGTTGGCCGATTCGCACTGCCGATGCGTCGGACATTCGCTGCATTGTGCCGCTGATCGCCCTTGGTTTGGGATGTCTGCTCATCGCCGCCGACGGCTCCCGCTACGGTTCGGCAGCGTCTGGGCCGCCTTTGCAAAACGGAGCGTCGTCTCGGCCGACGGCAAGATCGACGTCCGGCGCCCGTGGGATGATCGCACGCGCCAGGAGGTGGCGGCGGAGCGGCTTGAATTCAGCGGAAGCGTGGATCGGGCTGACGGCCCTCGGTGTCGTCGGGGTGTCATTGGCTTCGATGGCGGCGCATCAGTCGGTGGTGCTTTCCTGGGGTTGGGTCATCCGCTTCGCAACCGGAGCTGCGTGGGCGATTCTGTTGGCACGGACGGTGTCCACGAGCCGCGCTCGCCAGGTGGTTCTCGGCATGCTTGGCGTGGCCGGCGCGGCCATGTTGTTGAGCCTCGCCCACCGCGCGGATCGGGGTTACCTCCATTTCCATTGGCCGATCGGTCCGATCACTATCACGGGCGCCCTGGCCTCGCTCTGGGCGGCGATGGCGGGGGCGCTGGCCGTGGGCCGTTCGGTTTGCCGCTTCGGCCGGGTCCAGCGGATACTCGTCGCAGTATTGTGCCTGCTGGCCGTCTACGTTCTGCAGCAGACCGGACGGCGAGCCCCGGCTGTGGGGTTGGGCTTTGCCGGGCTGGCAACGGCCGGGCTGCTCCTGCGAGGGGCTCTGGCCAGGCGGGCGGCCAATGCCGTTATGGCTGCGGCGGTGGTCCTAGCCGTTGCGGCTGCGATCTACTACACCCAGACGCAAGCCAGGAGTTCGGCCGTGGAGGTTGCCGGGCCGGTCACCCTTCGTTTTGAGTATTG
>CAYYBO010000217.1:0-7380 GCA_964470125.1 uncultured Planctomycetaceae bacterium
CTGGTGGAGAACTTTCGCAGTCGGCCGGCGGTGATCGAAGCGATCAACGCCGTGTTCGAGCGGCTCATGGCCCGAGACCTGGGCGGCGTGGATTACGACGAACACGCGCGGCTGGCGGCGGGCAGGGAGAACCAGCAAGGTGGAGCAGGGCCGCCGATCGAACTTCACCTGCTTGACAAGATGAGCGACGCGGGCGACGGCGACGAACCGGCTGCGGACGAGGAAGGCGGTGACGCAGGGGAGGCACTCGATTGGGAGCAGATCGAGCGAGAGGCGTATGTCGTCGCCGAGAAGATCAAGACCTTGACGGCGGAAGGCACGGCCTATCGCGACATCGTCGTCCTCCTGCGGAGCTTTCAGGCCCACGCCGGATTGTTCGTTCGCACGCTCGCCCGCTTGGGAGTTCCCGTCTTCGCCGAAGTGACCGGCGGGTTCTTCGAGGCGACGGAGGTGCGAGACGTTCTCTCGCTGCTCATGCTGCTGGACAACCAGCAGCAGGACGTTGCGCTGGCGGCCGTGCTGCGGTCGCCGCTGTTGGGCGAGCCGTTGAAGGACTCCGAGCTTGCGAAGATCGCGACCCTGCGGCAAACGGAGCGAGATACGCCCTTCCATGCCGCGGCTCGTAAATATGCCCGCGAGGGCACGAACGCCGAACTGCGAGCGAGGCTGACGGACATCCTTGAGCGGCTGGCCCACTGGCGTCGGCGAATCCGTCGGCGACCCCTGGCCGACGTGCTCTGGGAGCTTTACGAGGAGACGGGTTATTTCGCTTACGTCGCGGGCCTGCGTGACGGCCGCCAACGGCAGGCGAACTTGCTGCAGATGCACGAGCACGCCCGGCGGTTTGATGCTTTCCAGCGGCAGGGACTCAGTCGTTTCCTGCGATTCATGGACAACCTCCGCGAAGCCGGGCAGGACCTGGAGCCCGGCTCCATCGCGTCGCCGGCGGGTGAAGTCGTCCGAGTGATGACCATCCATCGCAGCAAGGGGCTGGAGTTTCCGGTTGTTGTGCTGGCGGACCTCGGCAAACGTTTCAACCGCCGTGATTCGCAAGGCGCGATCCTGTTCGACCGAAAGTTGGGGTTGGGCATGGAAGCGGTCGATCTGGAGAGGCGAATCCGATACCCGACGCTGCCGCATCGGCTGGTGGCCGAGGCGGTATGGGCGGAATCGCTGGCGGAGGAGATGCGCATCCTGTACGTGGCGTTGACTCGGGCCAGGGAACAGCTTGTTTTGGTGGGCACGGGGCGGCTGTCTAGCTTGTTGAAGGTTCGGGATCGCTATGCGGGGCACATCGGTCCGCTGCCGTTGTCGGATCGGCTCCAGGCGTCGAGCATGCTCGATTGGCTCTGGCGAGCGATCTGCTGCCAGCCAGGGGAGACGGCGGCGTTTGCCGGGGATGGGCAGAGCAGGACCAGCGACAGGCAAGATGGAACGGCCTTCCATGAAGGTGGTGGTCTGTTTGCAGTTTACACGTATGACGCCGAGCAGATGCGGGAATGGAGGATTGATCCGCCGGAGCGAACGGGCGTGGCGGCAGCCCTGCGGCGGTGCGCGGCCGCGGAACCGATGGGCGATGTGCTGCCGGAGAGGGGCAAAGCGCCGCCCGCCGAGGTTGCACTGGTCAAGCAGCGATTGACGACGCCGTATCGTGCCGCCGCCTTGACCGTCGTGCCTGCGGTGGCCGCGGCCAGCGAGCTAAAGCGCCGTTGGGAGACTCGGAAGGACGAGGAAGAGCCGACCGCCGAGAGATTGTCGAGCGGGAAGCCGGTCGTAGAACCGCGCCCGAGCCAGCGCTTTCGAACGCCGGAATTCCTCGGCCGGGGGCGAGCCGCCGATCCAACCGCAAAGGGGACGTGGACGCACGAGTTCCTTCAGCGGGTGGACCTAAGACGCGGCTGCGACGCGGCGGACCTCCGCAAGCAACTAGAGGGCATGAAGCAGGCCGGTCTCTTGGCCGACGCCCCCAAGGCGGTCATCGACCTCGACGCGGCCGCCTGGTTCTTCCGGTCGGATCTCGGCCGGCGAATTCGCTCGACGGGCACAAAGGTCCTGCGGGAATGGCCGTTCGTGCTTGAAGTTGACCCCCGGCGATATGATCCCGCCGCGGCACCGCAGGCGCCGGACGACATCATGCTGGTCCGCGGCATCATCGACTGCCTGTTCGACAGCGGTTCCGGTTGGGAGGTGCTGGACTACAAGACGGACGCGGTGTCCGACGGAGAGGTCGCAGCAAGAGTGGAGAGCTATCGCGGCCAGTTGGCCATCTACGCCGCAGCGGTGGAGGCGGCTTGGGAGCGGCCGGTCGCCCAGCAGTGGCTTGTCTTTCTGTCACCGAGGCGGATCGTCGGAGTGTGACCCCAAAGAAACCGGCAGGACCGGGCGTCGCCCGGTTCTGCCGGTTGGATCGTGCGAATTCGCTTCGCGTGGCGAAGGATCGAGCGGGATTACTTGCCCTTGAGCTCGACCTTGGCGCCGGCGGCTTCCAGCTCCTTCTTGAGCTTCTCGGCGTCTTCCTTGGAGATGTCGGTCTTGACCGCCTTGGGGGCGCCGTCGACGATGTCCTTGGCCTCCTTGAGGCCGAGCTGGGTCGCGGCCCGGACGACCTTGATGACGTTGATCTTGGTCGCCCCGGCATCGGCCAGGATGACGTCGAACATCGTGGGGGCTTCTTCGGCTTCCTTGGCCGCCTCGCCGCCACCGGCTGCGGCCATCATCACGCCGCCGCCCGCCGGCTCGATGCCGTAGGTGGTCTTGAGATAGTCCGCCAGAGATTGGGCGTCCTTGACCGTCAGATTGACGATCTTGTCGCCTAGTTCCTTCACCGTCGCGCTGAATTCAGCGGCAGGTGCTTCCGCCATGATAGACTCCTCGTCTCAAATGAGCGTCGGCCTGGCGCCGCCAGATCGTCGCTCGGTCAACTCGGCCCGAAAGCTGAGGTCCCGCTGACCTCATTTAACCCCGCCGCTTCGAGCTGCGAGAGGGGATTCTCTCGCCAGCGGCATTTGTGGGGGCCGTCGGGGCCCAGAGTACTGTTTCGTCATCCGCGGGAAGGATTCCCGCTGCATCGGTCACGCCACCTTGGTGATCGTCTCGCCTTTTTCCAGCTTGGCGATCATGGCCTTCAGGCAACCGGCAATCTTGCCGCCCATGTTCAGGCAGCCCGCGATCCTGCGGGCGGGGGACACCGCCAGCATGACGATGTCGCCCTGAAGCTCTGCCCTGCTACGACGCTTGGAGATAGCCTCGATGGAGAGAACTTCCGGCTCGCCTTCGACCAAACCGCAGCGAAGCTCGAACGCGGGGTAATCTTTGGCCAGGCGCATCAGCTCCTTGGCCGTGTCCACCGGGCTGGGCCCGCCGCTGACGAAGGCGCAAGGCCCGGTCAAAATGCTCTTAATGGGCTCGAGGACGGTGCCGGCAAGAACGCGCTTGGCGGCGCGGTTCTTGATGACGTGGACCTCGATGCCCTTCTTGCGGAGTTCGCCGCGGAGTTCATTGACCTCGGTGCCTTTGAGCTGGTGGACTCCGACGACCATGACGCTCTCCAGCTCGGCATACTGCTTCCTGAGGGCCTGCTCAACCAGTTCCTTGATTGCCCGACTCATCTCTCGTACCGCCTTCCGCTTGCCCGCCGCGGGTTCTGTCGCCGCGGGTCTGCTGTGTCATGTCATTCTTCGGCCCAACGGCCGCCAACGCCCATTCTCCACCGCGGCTATTGCAGGCCGACGTCCAGTTCCACCGCCGGCGACATTGTGCCGCTGATGCACGCGCGTTTGATGAACGTGCCCTTGCTGGTGGTCGGTTTGAGCCTGCGAATGTGGCCGATGAACGCCTGAATGTTTTCCTTGAGGTCCTCATCGGAGAAGTTGGCCTTGCCGACGACGGCGTGGACGTTTCCGCCGGCGTCGTTGCGAAACTCAACTTTTCCGGCGGCAAATTCCTTCACGGCCGTCTCTATGTCGGCGGTGACGGTCCCGTTCTTGGGGCTGGGCATTTTGCCCTGGGGGCCGAGCACGCGGCCGAGCTTGCCGACTTTGCCCATCGAGCGAGGATGAGCGATGGAGACGTCGAAATCGCTCCAGCCGTCGGCGATCTTCTTGACGAGTTCATCGAGGCCGGCCTCGATCGCCCCCGCGGCCTTGGCCTTCTCCACGTCCTCGCCCTCGCAGAAGGCGATGACCTTTTTCGTGGCGCCGATGCCCTTGGGCAGGGAGACCGCGCCGCGGATCATCTGGTCGGCCTGCTTGGGGTCGATGCCCAGATGCATGACCAGGTTGACGGTCTGGGTGAACTTCGTCCCGCCGGCGACGGACTTGAGGATTTTGACCGCCTCGTCCATCGAGTACTTCTTGTCCCGCTCGACCTTCTGAAGATTGGCCGTGTGCCGCTTGCTCCGGCCGCGCATCGACCGACCGCGGGAGTGCTTGCGCTCGCCGCCTTCCGCGGCCTTGGCAGCCTTCTTGGCCGGCTTGCCCTTGGGCTTGGCTTCGGCGTCTCCGGTCGGCAGCGGCGCTTGGGCGGCGTCCGGCGGAGCGGCGTCGGCTTGGCGCGGCTTCCTGCCCCCGCGTTTCTGCTTGGGCGCACTGTCATCCGTCGCGGCATCCTCGCCGCGCCGATCAACCTCTTCCTTTGCCATGGTGATCCCTCATTAGCGACCTCAGGGTCTGCCACGATTGACGGCTCGTGGTCGAGCCAACTGGTGATTGTGGGGCCGACCGGGCTGTCCCGCGCCGCCCTCGGGGCGGCTTACCCCTCGATCTCAATACCCATGTTCCGGGCCGTTCCGGCGACAATCCGCTTGGCGGCCTCAATGTTCTGGTGGCAATTCAGGTCCTTCAGCTTGGTCTTGCAGATCGCGGCAAGCTGGGCCTGGGTGACCTTGCCGACTTTCTCCTTGTTCGGCGTACCCGAGCCCTTGGCCACCTGGGCCGCGTCCTTGAGGAGCACGGCGGCCGGCGGGCTCTTGACGATGAAATCGAACGTCTTGTCGGCGTAAACCGTCACCACTGCGGTGACTGGCATGCCGTTGAGGTGCCTGGTCCGCTCGTTGAACTGCTGCACGAACTGGCCGGGATTCACTCCGTATTGACCGCACGCCGGGCCGATCGGCGGCGCAGGCGTGGCCTGCCCCCCCGGGCCTTGCACCTTGAATGTCGCCTTGACCGTTTTCTTCTTCTTCGCCACGATTTCGCCTCTAGTTCAGTTTCCGCTCGGCGGGTCCGGCGAACTTGCCGCCAGGCTAGCTCGTCTCGACCTGCCAATACTCCAACTCTATGGGCGTTGGCCGGCCGAAGATCGTCACGATGACGCGAACCTGCCCCTTGTCGGGGAAGACTTCGTCGATCTCGCCCTCGAAATTCTCAAAGGGGCCTTCCTTGACCTTGATAGCGTCGCCTTTCTTGAGGCCGGCCATGCCGGCCAGGGTCGGCTGTTCCGCTGATTTCTCGACGATTGCCAGCATCTTCTCGACGTCGTGCGGTTTCATCGGCGTCGGTTTGCCGTCGGAGCCGATGAAATCGCCCACGCTCATCGTCTCCTTGATCACGAACCATACGTTCTCGGCGATGCTGCCGTCTTCCTCCGGGGCCATCTCCACGAAGACATAGCCCGGATAGAGCTTGCGATCATGAACCCTGGCGATGCCCCCGCGCACCCGCTTTTCTCGTTGGGTGGGGACGAGGATCCGCCCGACGCGGTCATCCAGGTGCTCAATCTTCACCTTGCGGGTGAGCGCCTCGCAGACCTGGTCCTCGCGGTTGCTGGCGACCCGCAGGACGTACCAATACTTCGGCCGTCCGGCATCCGCAGGGCGGGCCTGCTCGGCCGGGGGGGCAAGCGGTTCGTCCGCCGCCGGACGGGGGGCGTCTCCGCCTGTCGCTGCCGGGGCCTCGCTTGCCTGGGCCGCCGGTCCCGAGTCGGCTTGCTCTACAGCGGCGTTTCCGAGCGATTCCCGGCTTTCGTTTAGCTCACCATCCGGCATCAGATCATCTCACAAGTTCGGTCGGGAGGGGCCGCCAAAGGCCTACTTCAACACGTCTATCCAGCGGAAAAACTGGGTGAAGAAGAGGTCCACGCCGAATAGCAGCACCGTCAGGGCAATGACGACGAGTATCACCACCTTGGTGGAGCCGATAATATCCTTTCGCGTGGTCCAATTGACCTTCTTCATTTCTCCTTCGGTCGCGATCAGAAACTCGCAGGTCTTTCGGTTTAGCGCCAGCAGCCAGTAGCCGAGCAATCCGAAGACCACGATCACCGAGACAAGCACGCCCACGCGGATGACCTTGGTGGCGGCACCGGCCTGCATGACGGCCAGTTTCTCATAGAGGAAGTACGCGAACCAACACACCAGAGCCCCGAAGGCCACGCCTGACCAGACGCGGGTGTTGTGGCCCTGGCCCGGCTTGTAGATGTCAAGAAAGCCGCGTCGCGGCTCGGCGGCCACCGGCGGCGCATACTCCGTGTCCCGATTTCTGTCGTCTGAATCAACATCAGACACGCGATACTCCTCTTCGGCGACTGCTGAGCGCCGTTTGGCGCCTTCGTGCGAATTCGCGTTGCTCTGTTCGCGTCTCGCCATGGTCGGTTACGCTCCCGCCTGCGGTTGCCTCTCGCTTCTTCGCCTGAAGGCACCAGGAGCGAAGGGACTCGAACCCCCAACCGCCGGTTTTGGAAACCGGTGCTCTACCAGTTGAGCTACGCTCCTATCGAGTGTAGCCGCCCGTCGTCAGTTCGCGGCTTGTTGAGGCGACCCTCGCTTCCACGTGGTGTCCTGCGGCTTGAACCGCCGGGTCCTGCTGAAGGCCGCGGCCCGGCCCCCCGAAGCCCGCGACAGCCCGCTTCCGGCGGCTACTTCCGTTTGACTTTGTGAACCGTGTGTCGCCGTTCTCGCTTGCAGTACTTCTTGATTCCGTCTTTCAGACGCTCCGGGACGCCCTTACCGACGTGAATCTCCGTGCGATAGTTGAGGTCGGCGCAATCCTTGCACTGCAACCACACGTCTTCGCGTTTACTCGCCTTGGCCATTGCACACCAAACGCAGCGGCTCGAAGCCCCTGATTTCGCCTTTGCCCGCGATCAGCCTACTCAATCACCTTGGTCACTACGCCTGAGCCGACGGTTCGGCCGCCCTCGCGGATGGCGAATCGCACGCCTGCCTCAAGGGCCACGGGGGCGATCAAGGTCACTTCAAAAGTGATGTTGTCGCCGGGCATGCACATTTCCACCCCGCCCAGCAGCTTAAGGCTGCCGGTCACGTCGGTCGTCCGCACGTAGAACTGGGGACGATAATTGGTGAAGAAGGCCGTGTGGCGACCACCTTCCTCCTTGGTCAACACGTAGACCTCGGCCTCGAAGCGGGTGTGGGGGGTGATGCTT
>CAYYBO010000218.1:0-7357 GCA_964470125.1 uncultured Planctomycetaceae bacterium
GAAACGAACGGGACTGCGAGACGAAGGAGAAGCCGGTCTGCTGCGTGGAGATCGGGCGTTCCCAGGCGTACTCAACACCATCGACGCTCCAGTCGATGGGCCGCCAGCGGTTGGGCGTACCGTAGGGGCCGGCGTCGAGTCCATTGGTCATGTCGAACTCGGTGCCCTGGTAGTGGTCTCGCATGAGGGCGAAGACGTCCGCGAGGGAGAGCTTCTTGTCGGGCTTGATCCAGAGCGGGTAGGGCTGCGAGCCGTCGACTGCCCGATGCCAGTCCGGCGAAAAATTCAGCGAGGGGGCGGCGCGGCGGAACATGCTCCAGACGCGGGTCTCCGCATACTTGCGGTTCTTCGGCGTCGGCGGGCAATAGGCGTCGCAGAAGCGGAAGGGCTTGCCGGACTTGGGGTCGTAGTAGCCCTTCTCCACCGCAAAGGAGACGACGTTGGTCGAGTAGAGGCAGTTGTCGGGGTCGTTCAGCGGGAACTCGCCGATGCGGGCTTTGTTTGAGTGGCAGGCGATGTAGCCATCCGGGACGCGGACGGCGACCCACTCGGTGCCCTTGCCGCCCTTGCCGGGGCCGATGATCTCGAGAATCCAAGCCTCGTTGGTGTCGGCGATGGAGATGGACTCGCCCGTCGAGCGGTAGCCGTACTCGACAACGAGATCGGTGATGACCTTGATCGCCTCGCGGGCGGTCTTGGCCCGCTGGAGGGCGAGGCGCATCAGGTCCCAGTAGTGGAGGAGACCGTCGGGGTTCTCCAGTTCGGCTCGGCCGTCGAAGGTGGTCTCGCTGATGGCGAGCTGATGTTCGTTCATCAGGCCGACGACGGCGTAGACGTGCGGGACTTGCTTGATCTTGCCGCGGACCTTGCCGCCCCAGTCGGTGATGTCGAGCATCTCTTCGGGCTTGTAGTCGGCGGCGGGGCTGTACCGAAGCGTGGGGTGAAACTCGCCGTCGCAGGTGTAGGTTATCATGACCGAGCCGTCGGCGGACGCGCCCTTGGTGACGAGCAGGTTGGTGCAGGCGGCAACAGGGTGGCCCCCGGCGAGGGCGACGAAGCACGCTAACGAGGCGAAGATTGGCTTTTTCATACGCTTAGCCTTCCTGAATCAGCCAGACACCTTTCTTGGGTCTGTAAAGTCATGGTCCGCAGAGGGTCCCTACAGTAGGGCGACGACGGCGTCACCGGGGCCAAGGCTCACCTGCAGGAGGCCGCCGATAGACTTCAAGCATTTCGCCTTCTCGCTCGTCGTCAGCAGCACTTCGGTTTCGCGTTGGCATCTCGGCCTGCTTGAAATGCCGTTGATTGCACACCGGCGAGTTCTTCGGAAGTCGGTGTTGGCTACGACTACCAGCGTGCGGCGGGGGCGGTCGACCCGCCAAGTGACGGCGATGATGCTGCCGCCGTCACCGGCAACGGTTGGGGCGGAGTAGTTCCTCGGTTCAATAAGATCGGCGAGGAACCGCCGGCGGATGGCGGCGGCGCGGGCCAGCAGGTCGGTCATCTGTCTTGCGCCGGCATTGCGCCAATGCAGGGCGACACGATCGAAATAGGCAAGCTTGCCATAGTAAGGATCGCTCCGCGGAAGGGCGAATCGGCCCGGCGGCTGCATGTCCAGGCCGAGGTTCAGAGGTTGCCGCTCGAAGAGTTCCATGCCGCTGTTAAGGAAGGGGATCGCGGACGGGAGGAAGTGGTTCAAGACGGCGATCATGCGGGCGAAACGACGGCCGCCGGGGCGAGCGGCCGCTCGCGGCGTGTCGGGTGTTTCGGCGGCGGCGAGGGCGGGTAGGGCCGACTTCGGCAAAATGTCGTGGACGAACCGGCGCAGCTCGCCCTCGCGGCAGCGCGGCTGCATGTACCAGGAAGAACCGATGAAAGCGTTGTAACCGGCGCGGCGGGCGGCGGGACCCCCCGCGTAGTTGAGCTCTTCTGCGAGGAAGCCGAAATCCGGATCGCGGCGTTTGGGCTCGCGGATGATCATCTGTTGGAGCACGGACGGGAGAGCGTGTCCCATGTCCACTCGGACGCCGTCGACGCCGAAGCGCTGGTGGTACGGCAGAATGCCCGCCAGCAGCCGCCAGAGCGGGCGATTCGGCCGTTGTCCGGGGAACAGGCTGGCCTTGATCGTGTCGGTGAAGATGTACGGCGGCTGGTTGTCGGGGTCGTCCAGGTGCTTGACGGAGACACGGGGGTGATCCAGGTATAGCCGTAGGAAGGTCACGTCCGTCCAAGGAGGTTGCGGATCGTTCAGGCAATCGGAGAAGCCGGGGGGCGTTATCACGCCGAACTCGTCGGCGATGGCGGCGGACAAGTCGCGAGGAGGGTTTGCTCGGCAGGAGGCAACGAATTGTCGCCAGCGCTTTGACGCAGTGAAGCTGGGAGCGTGGCGGAATCTGGCGATGTGCTCGCGAACGACCCTGGTGCGGAGGATGACGGCGAGCTGTGAGGCCGTGGGGATGCACGGCTTGTAGCCCTTGACGAAGGGTGGGCCGTAGTCTTCCGCGGCGGCGGCGTCGATCCAGTAGAACCAGTCGGGATGGTCAAGAATGAGGTCGCTGTCACGCGAGGCGGTTCGCGGGGCGAGATCGACCATCACGCGGATGCCTATCGCGTGGGCGGCCTCGATGAAGGCGGCAAACTGCGACTCCAGCGAGATGGCTGGCAAGCCGGCGGCCGGGCGGCCGTCCAGGAGCCGATCGTGCAATTCGGGGTCGAGCTCGAAGAAGCTCCTGGCTGAGTAGGGGCAGCCGACCTCGCCCTTGCGGAAGGCATTACTGATCCTTGTGACCGGGAGTAGATAGATGGTGTCGATGCCCATCTCGGCCAGATGAGGCAAGATGAGGATGGACTTGAGGAAGGTGCCTGTCTCGGTCCAGCGGGGGTTGGGATCGAGGGAGCCGTTGGCGTCGTGGTCCCAGGCGGTGGTTGTGCGAACAAGCATGCTGTAGATGCTGGCGCAGCGAAGCCAGTCGCCGCCGGATGCGTGAGGTTCATCCTTTCGGATCCGGGACAGGCTTCGCCCTGCAAGCTTGCGTCCATCCCTGGCGGGCAAGATAACATGGTCGAAGCGGGAGAGCAGGAAACTGTAAGGATCAACGGAGATTTCCCCGCGGCGGAGGGAGTGTGCTCCCCTGAAGCTCCAATGGTTCCACATTGCCGGAACGCGGTAGTCGCGGCGTTGTTGCGGGCCCGCCAACCGCTTCAGGCGGACGTACAGGAGATCGAGGTTTTCCGAACGCTCGGTGTGCATGGGTGGAGTTTGTACCGCGAGCCGGGTGACGCTGCCACTGGGCGGCGTGGGAGAAGGCTTCGTACGGAAGGAGTGGTCAGCACAGCGGATCCTATGAGGGCGGCGGTGGGATCACGACCGGTCGGCCTTGGAGCTGGGTTTGTCCGTTGACAACGCGTTCGGCGAGGGCGAGGCACTCGGCGTGGAGGGCGTCCAGCATCTCGGCCTCGGTTACGGTGCGGACCTGGCGGCCCTGGACGTAGATGATTCCCTTGCCCTTGCCGGCGAAGACGGCCACGTCAGCGCCCTCGGCTTCGCCGGGGCCGTTCACCACGCAGCCCATGACGGCCACCTTGATCGGCAGCTTGATCTCGGTGAGGCGGGTTCGGACCTGTTGCACCAGGGCGAGCAGGTCCACTTCGATGCGGCCGCAGGTGGGGCAGGCGATCAACTCCGGTTCAATCCGGGGGCGGAGGCCGAGGCAGTTCAGGAGTTCCTTGGCGTCTTGGACCTCCAGGACCGGATCGCTGGCATAGCTGATGCGGATGGTGTCGCCGATGCCGTTGGCCAGGAGCGTGCCGAGAGCAACGACAGAGCGGATGCAGCCGGTCTCGCGCGGGCCGGCGTGGGTGACGCCGAGGTGCAGGGGGAAATCGTATCGCTTGCTGATCGTGGTGTAGGCCCGGATGGCGATCCGCGGGTCAATGGACTTGGCGCTGAGCACGACGTCGTGGAAGTCGTTCTCGTCAAACATGAGGATGTACTCGTCGAGCTTCTTGAGCATCAGATCGACGAGGTGCTGCTCGTGGTCCTCGGCGAGATACGCCTTCTCCGTGGCACGCTGTTCTTGCCGGCGGCGTTCGACGACGCTCCCTTCGTTGACGCCGACGCGGATGGGGATGGCGCGCTCGCGACACGCGCGGATGACGCGGTCGACTTCCTTGCGTTCCTGGATGTTGCCGGGATTGAGGCGAATCTTGTGGACGCCGACCTCGATGGCTTCCAAGGCCCTCTCGAAGTGGAAATGAACGTCGGCAACGATGGGGACGCGAACCTGCGGCAGGATGCTCTTGAGAGCCTGGGTGTCGCGGCGGTCAGGCACGGCGACCCGGACGATGTCCGCGCCGGCCGCGGCTAGGTCGTTGATCTGCCGAACGGTGGCGTCGACGTCGCGGGTGTACGTGCTGGTCATGGACTGAATGGAGACCGGCGCGCCGCCGCCGACGGCGATGGGACCGACTAAGACGCGGCGAGTTTTGTGGTTCGCAGGCATTGCGTGTTTGTCGCGTCGTGCGGACGCAACAAGAGAGAATATTAAAGGATAAAGGACAAAGGATGAAGGCGACTTGCCCGAGCCGCCCCGTTTACGGGGCGCTGCGCGGAGAAACGTGAGAGCCTGCATTTGCATCACTTAAGGCGGGCGCGGCTCTGTTCGAATCGCGTCCTGCCTAGTCCAGCACGGGGAGCGGGATGCTGATGGGGGTGGCGACGAGGTCGTAGTCGCGGCTGCGGGTGCATCGGACGGTGACAAAATCACCGGGTTCGTGCCGCCCGCCCTCGACGAGGACGATGCTGTCCACCTCCGGGGCTTGTCCCTGATGGCGGGCGGGGTAGACACCGTCATGATCGTAGTCATCGATGAGCACGCGCATGCGGTGGCCGACACGGGCGGAAGCGCGGGCGAAGGCGATATCCCGCTGGGCAAGCATCAAAGCATCGAGGCGGGCTTCGATTACGTCCTGGGGCACGCAATTCTTCATTCGACTTGCGGGCGTGCCCGGCTCGGAGGAAAAGGGGAAGACGCCGAGGGCGTCGAAGGAGAAATCGCGGACAAACGCGAGCAGTTCCTCGAAGGCGGCGTCGGTCTCGCCCGGGAAGCCGATGATAAACGTCGTGCGGACGGATACGCCGGGGATTTGCAGGCGGAGCTTCTCGAGCAGGGCCTCGGTTTCTTTTCGCGTCACTTGGCGGTGCATGGCCTTGAGAACGCCGTCGTTGATGTGCTGGAGGGGGAGGTCGATGTACTTGGCCAGGCGGTCACACTCGGAGACGGCTTCGATCATCTCGTCGGTGAAGTCGGACGGATAGGCGTACATGAGCCGGATCCAATCCACGCCGCCGATGGCATCCAGCTTGCGCAGAAGGCCGGCCAAGCCTGGCTGGTACCCGATATCCTTGCCATAGCTGGTGGTGTCCTGGCCGATCAGGTTTAACTCGACGGCGCCGTCTTCGACCAGCTCGCAGGCCTCGGCAATGATCTCGGAAACGGGCTTGGAGTGAAACGGACCGCGTATGGATGGTATGGTCCAGAAGGTCCACTTCTGATCGCAACCCTCGCTGAGGCGGAGGTAGGCGTAGTGGCGCGGCGTCAGTCGGAGGCGGGCCCGGTCGCTATGGGCGATGCCGGTCCAGCGATCCGGCTGAAAGGCGCCGAGGAACATCATCCGACCATTGGGCCCTCGACCTGGACGCCCACCGGCTCGCGTCTGTTTGACATCCGTTCTGGACTTCGTGGATTTCTGCCTCGGCGAAGGTGGGGGGGCAGGGCGATCTTCGGCCTCCTGCTGCTCGCCCTGGTCCAAGACCGCGGCAAGGATGTCGCTACGATTGTTCACACCGACCAGGGCGTCAATCTCAGGGACGGCCTCGATAAGGCGAGCGCCATCGCGTTGGACGAGACAACCGGCGACGACGATGCGCCCCACCTCGCCGTTGGCTTTTCGCTCGGCGACCTCGCGAAGCATGTCCATCGCTTCGTCGCGCGAGGCGGAGAGAAAGCCACAGGTGTTGATGACGAGAACGTCGGCGTGTCCTCCCTCGGCGACGATCGGACAGCCGGCCTCGGCGAGGAGGCCCAACATCTTCTCGGAGTCCACGAGGTTCTTGGGACAACCAAGGGAGATGAAGGAGACGCTAGGCATGGCCACGGCCGAACTCCGCAGGCGCGGGCCGTCGGCTTCACGCTGCCGGCCCGAAACCCTTTATTGTAGTGGTTTGTGGCGATGTTTGCGAGAGGCGGGCAGCGGAGCGAGGTAGGCGAGCCCGCTCGGGGAACGTCCCAGAAGTGGGCAGAGTGGTCAGTTCAGCGGCGCCGGGCATAGACCCATGCGACTTCCAGCGGACCACGGCCGACGGTGTAGACGGGCTCGAACTCAGCCAGGAGTTGATCTAAGGCGGGATGATCGGGAGATCGGTCGCCGTATCCCAGGAGGTTGTTGATGTGCAGGAGCACGAAGTCGGCATCATCGATGGAGGGCGCGGGCGGGACGGCGTCGCTGTCGCCGGTTAGACCGCGACGTATCAGGGTGTAATGCGGATTGGCTGGAAGGAGGTCGTCCACCATCTGACCCGGCTGGTCCTCCCAGAGGAAGCTCACGATTCGGCTGCCCGGCCGCACTCGAGGATCGGTGTTGCACCAGCGGATCAATGATTCGACGCCGTCGCTCGGCGTTTGGATCAGATTGCGATATCCGCGAGACTCCGCGCCGAGCCAGCGTTCGCCGACTAGGTCGTAACCATAGAGGTGGAAGTGCGGATAGGCGCGGTGTACGTTTAGCTCCAAGTGAATGAGCATGGCGATTACGAAGATGGCCCAGCTGACTCCGCCGAGGCGGCTGCCGCGCTGGAGGAAACGACCGACTGAGACCATCACGGCCGCAGTCATCACCATGAGCAGCGGGTAGACGCCCATGAGGTAGAAGGTTTGCCGGAGCGGCAGGAGGCAGAGAGCGGCGATGTAGGCGACCGTCGGCAGCAGACAGAGGCGCCAGGCGGCATCGCGGGTGAGGCGGACGAGCCCATAGATCAGGGAGGCCGTTGTCATGATGCCAAGCGGTATGGTCAGCTTGATCAGCACGATTCCGGAATAGAGGCGCAGGTGATCGGCGTAGTGAGCCAGGGGAACCTGATGATCCCATCGGAAGAGTCGAGCGATGATGGTGCGGGCGATTTCATGGGCAGTGAGGTGGACGGGCATCAATGCGCCGAAGGTGAGAGCGGCAAGGAGTGCGAGGCCGACTGCCGCCCCAACCCCCGTCAGCAATATTTTTCTCTTGAGGGCATATGCTACAGCGCAGGCGAAGAATCCGGCGAGGACGGCCCAGAGAAATAGAGCGGTGAGGTGTGAAA
>CAYYBO010000219.1:0-7351 GCA_964470125.1 uncultured Planctomycetaceae bacterium
CTGATTCCTTGCCACCAATTAAGCCAATGGTACCAGTCTGGATCGTTCCGGCGGGCATTCTGCTGACGCTGCTGGTCGGCACGGCGTGCGGCGCGGCCAACGGGTTGATGGTCACCCTGCTTCGTGTTCATCCGTTCATCATCACGCTGGGCACGATGTGCATCTTCCGCGGGATCGCCTTCGTCACCACCAAGGCCCAGGCGGTCACAGACTACCCGCCGATCTTCGGGGAGGTCTTCCGCTACACGGCATACGATTTCACGCTGGTGCCGATCGGCATCGTGCTGCTGGTGGTCGCCGGGGGCTACGTCTTCCTGCGGCACACCGTCTCGGGCAGGTTCGTGTACGCGATCGGGGGGAACGAAATGGCCAGCCTGTTCTCGGGCATCCGCGTGTCGCGGGTCAAACTGCTGGTCTTCGCCCTGGCCGGCCTGGCGGGCGGGATCGCGGCGGTGATCAGCCTGGGCATCTTCGGCTCGGCGGATTCATCGACCGGGCGCGGCTATGAGTTGGACGTGATCGCCGCGGCGGTGGTGGGCGGGGCCAGCCTGTCGGGCGGTCGCGGCACGGCCCTGGGCGCCCTGCTCGGCGCCCTGGTGATCCAACTCATCGCCAACGGCATCGTGATCCTGCAGATCGACCAGAACTACACGGAGATCATCAAGGGCACCGTGATCATCCTGGCCGTCGTGCTGGACCGGTTGAGCACGTCGATGGGCGAGCGGAGGCTGGTGAAGGGCTGAGCGTGGGTGAAGCCCACTCGCCTCCCTTCCGTCGGGAGGACGGACGAGGGGTTCGCATACCCCCCGAGCGAGGTGTGTCCGGCGGCCGCCGACCAGGGGGGCCGTTTCGGTTGTCCGCGGCAAGAATCCCCAGACCGGCCCGGCCGACCTTGGATTTTTCACTTTGGGGGGCCGGGCCAAGTGAAAAAAACCGAAAAAAGCCGAAAATCAGGAAAAATCCGAAGTCGGAAACACTGAAACATTCGCACGCCGAAACGCGGAGGCGACGGATGGGCGGCTGGTGGCGAGGGTCAGGTGAAGCGGGTGTCTGGTCATGCGATTCAAGCCTCCCGTGCAGGTGGGCGGAACATGGCCGCCCCAAGCTGCGGCCATTCCACCCTTCTGCCGGCCTCAAACAACTACTCTTGCTCGGTGTTTCGGGCGGATTGACCTTCCCCACGATTCGTGGACGCCGGGATAGGGGGTAAACTGCCCCGTGGAGACGTTCATGAGCAAGGGACTGGGACGCAAGAAGAAGAGAAGGATGCAATGAAGAGAGGGAGGGAGCTTCTCCGCGCAGAAGGCATGTTCTTGACTCGAAGATGTCTTTCATGGATAGCCACGGATGGAGTTCGCTGAGAGCGAACGGAACCCGCGGCTGCCGGCTGCTCGATGAGGGCGGACCGGGCTTGAGGATATGCCGCCGGGTTGGAGTGAGCGGGAATTGGGCCAAAAGCGTCGCCGCGCGTGCGGCAGGCGACGCGATACAAACCTGGAGGTACTGCATGTACGACAGTCGGACATCGCGAAAGAACCGAACGTTTTTGGTTGTGGGCGTCGTCGCCCTCGCGTTTCTGGGCGTCATGACGGGGCTGGTTTTCGCCCAGCCGAAGACCAAGGCGAGCTACAAGATCGGCCTGATCGCCAAGAGCGAGAGCAATCCGGTGTGTCAGGCGGCGCGGGTCGGGGCGGAGGACGCGGCCCGCGAGCTTGGCAAGAAGTACAACATCGAGATTGAGATTCTCTGGCGGACGCCCGCGGCGGAGGATGCCCAGAAGCAGGCGGGGTTCATTGAGCAGCTTGCCGTCGTCGGCGTGGACGGTCTGGCCATCAGTTGCTCGGACGCCTCCAAGGTCAACGCGGCCATCGACAAGGCCGTGGATGGCGGGGTGCTCGTGGCCTGTTTTGACTCCGACGCCCCCAAGAGCAAGCGGTTCATCTATCACGGCGTGGATGATGTCGAGTGCGGCCAGGAGGTGATGAAGGAACTGGCGGCGGCCCTGGGGCCCGGCGGCGGCAAGATCGCCGTACTGGCCGGCAACCAGACCGCGCCGAACCTCCAGACCCGTGTTCGCGGCGTCAAGGAAGAGTTGGCCAAGCACGCCAACTTGTCGCTGGTCGACGTTTATTACCACAACGAGACGGCCCAGGACTCCGCCGCCAAGGTGCAGGAAGTACAGACCGCGAACCCGGACATTGTCGGCTGGGCAATGGTCGGCGGCTGGCCGCTGTTCTCCGACGCGCTGATGAACTGGCCGCCCGGCAAGGTGAAGATCGTGGCGGTCGATGCCTTGCCGGCGCAGCTCAAATACGTGGAGAAGGGCATCGTGCAGGCGCTCCTCGCCCAGAGGGTGTACGACTGGGGCCATCGCAGCGTCGAGTTGCTGATCGAGAAGCTGCATAACGGCAAGTCGCCGCCCACGTCGCGCGACATCGCCAAGCTCGACCGCGTGACGAAAGAGAACGTCGCCGAATACGGCAAGAACTGGGACAAGTGGCTGGGCAAGACGAAAGACGCCCCCGCGGAAGCCAAGCCGGAAGCAGAACGCGAGCCGGCCAAGCCGGATAAGAAGTAGGCTCGGAAGAAGCGCCGAAAAGCCGAGAGGCGGAGGTTGAACAGAGCCGCGACCGTAAGGGAGCGGTTATTCTCCGATTTCAAGGGCCGTCCCAATCTCGGCGCGACCGCTCCCTCACGGTCGCGGCTCCGTTCGGAGGTGCCGTCGCCGCATGGCAGAACCGATCCTCAGGTTTGACCGCATCAGCAAGCGCTTTCCCGGCGTGGTGGCGCTGTCGGAGGTTTCCTTTGAGATCGCCGCCGGTGAGTGCCATGCCGTTGTCGGTGAAAACGGGGCCGGCACGAGCACGCTCGGCAAGATCGTCGCCGGCATCTACAGACCGGACGGCGGGCGGCTCTTCCTTGAGGGGCGCGAGACGGCGTTTCGTCTGCCCTTGGACGCCGCCGCTGTGGGCATCAGCATTGTCCACCAAGAACTTGCCTTCTGTCCGAACCTCTCGGTGGCCGAAAACCTCTTTCTCGGCCGCACGCCCGCCCGCGGAGGATTCGTCCGCTGGCGCGAGATGGACCGGCAGGCTCGCCGGATGCTCGCCAACGTCGGCCTGAACGCAGACCCCTGGGCCGCGATGGAAAGCCTGTCCACGGCGCAAGAGCAGCTCGTTCAGATCGCCCTGGCCGTCGGCCGAGACGCCCGGATCATCATCATGGACGAGCCGACCAGTTCTCTTTCGCAGAACGAGGCCGAACGGCTCTTCGAGATCATCCGCCAGCTTCGCCGCCAGGGCGTGACCATCATTTATGTCTCGCACCGGTTGGAGGAAATCACGCGGCTCTGCGACCGCATCAGCGTACTTCGCGACGGCCGCTTCATTGAAACGCTGGAAACCCCCAAGACCTCCGCCGACGAGATTGTCCGCCTGATGATCGGCCGGCCGGTGGCGGAATACTTTCCCGAGCACGTCGGCGGCAAGCCCGGCCCGGCGGTACTGACGGTCAAGGGTCTGACTTCGCCCGGCAAGTTTGAAGATGTCTCCTTCAGCGTTCACGCCGGCGAGATTGTCGGCCTTGCGGGGCTGGTCGGCGCCGGCCGCAGCGAAGTCGTCCGGGCGGTCTTCGGCATCGACCCGTTCTCCGCAGGGAGCGTGGAGTTGTCCGGCCGCCCCGTACTGATTCGCTCGCCGCGCGAAGCCGTCCGCCAAGGGATCGGCCTTTTGCCGGAAGACCGCAAGCGGCAGGGGCTGGTTCTCTCCATGTCCTGTAAGGAGAACCTGTCGCTCGCTCTGATGGAGCGGCTGCGCCGACGGCTGCTCGTCGACCATCGACGAGAAGCGTCACTGGCCACGAGCTTCTTCGATCGCCTGCGCGTCCGTACGCCGAGCCTGGAGGCGCCGGTCGCGGGCCTTTCCGGCGGGAATCAACAGAAGATCGCCATCGCCAAGTGGCTGGCCCCGGAGTGCAAGGTGCTGATCCTCGACGAGCCGACTCGCGGCGTGGACGTGGGGGCCAAGGCGGAGATTCATGCCTTGATCGACCATCTGGCGGCCGAGGGCCACGCAATCCTGCTGATCAGCTCGGAGCTGCCCGAGATATTGAATCTGAGCACGCGGATCATCGTCTTGGCCTGCGGGCGAATCGCCGGCGAATTGCCCCGTGAGCGGGCCGACCAGGAAAGTCTGATGCGGTTGATGGCCAACGTCGCCGCGGCATGAACGCTCGCCGCGGAGTCATCGACTCGGCTTCGTGCTGAGGTGAACAGCGGATCGGGAGGTTGGAGATGATAGTAAGCATGGCATGTGTACTCGCGGCAGCGGGCGTGATGGGTCAGGAGGGGGGGGCGGCGGCGGAGCAATGGAATGCCGTTGCAGACCCCAAGGCGGTGGTGAGCGTCGGCAATGCGCGATTCACGGTGCTGACGCCGGCGATGATCCGCATGGAGTGGTCGCCGACCGGGGAGTTTGAGGATCGGGCGTCGTTCACTTTCGTCAACCGGCGGCTGCCCGTGCCGGAATTCAAGACCACGACCGACGACACCTGGCTGAGCATCGACACGGGCAAGCTGGTTCTGCGTTACAAGAAAGAAGGCGAGCGCTTCCGCAAGGGGAATCTGTCCGTGGCCTTCAAGCTGAACGACGAGGAAGTCGTTTGGCGGCCGAGGATGAAGGACACCGGCAACCTGCTGGGCACGACGCGGACGCTGGACGGCGTTTCGGGAGCGTGCCCGTTGGAGCCCGGGCTGCTGTCGCGCGACGGCTGGACCGTGGTGGATGATTCGGAGCGGCTGCTCTTCGACAACAGCGACTGGCCGTGGGCGGCGAGCCGCACGGTCAAGCGGGCCATCGACTGGTACTTCTTCGGCTACGGTCAGGACTACAAGCAGGCGTTGCTTGATTACACCAAGGTCGCGGGTCGAATCCCCCTGCCGCCGCGATACGTCTTCGGTACGTGGTGGTCGCGGTATTGGGCCTACTCGGATGAGGAGTTGAAGGAGCTGGTCAAGCAGTTCAATGAGCATGATGTGCCGCTCGACGTGCTGGTCATCGACATGGACTGGCACCTCGACGGCTGGACCGGCTACACCTGGAACCCGGAGTACTTCCCCGACCCGGACGGCTTCCTGAAGTGGGTTCGCGAGCAGGGCCTGCGAAGCACGCTGAACCTCCATCCCGCCGACGGCGTGGGCAAGCACGAAGAGGCCTTCCCCGAAATGGCCAAGGCGATGGGGCTCGACCCGGAGAAGATCGATCGCGTGCCGTTCGACTGCACGGACCGCAAGTATGTGGATGCCTACTTCAAGTTCCTGCACCATCCGAAAGAACAACAGGGCATCGACTTCTGGTGGATCGACTACCAGCAGGCCCCGACGACCCGGATCAAGGGCCTCGACCCGCTCTTCTGGCTGAACTACCTGCACTGGTCGGACATGGAGCGGCGCGAGGCCCAGACGCACCGGCGGCCGATCCTCTTCAGCCGCTGGGGCGGGCTGGGCAACCATCGCTATCAGATAGGCTTCTCCGGCGACACCTTCTGCAACTGGCCCTCGCTGGCCTTTCAACCGTACTTCACGGCGACCGCCGGCAACGTGGCGTATGCCCTGTGGAGCCACGATATCGGCGGGCACCAACCTGGGGCGGTCGATCCGGAGTTATATGCCCGATGGATTCAGTTCGGCTCTTTGAGCCCCGTGTTGCGCACGCATACCACCAAGAACCCCAAGGCCGAGCGGCGGATTTGGGAGTTCCCGGAGCCGGTCTACAAGGCGGCGAAGGAGGCGTTCCAACTTCGCTACGAGTTGATCCCGTATATCTACACGATGGCCCGCAAGGCGTATGACACCGGCCTGCCGCTCTGCCGGCCGCTGTATTACGAGTGGCCGGAGGTGGACGAGGCGTACAGCCACCCCGGCGAGTACCTGTTCGGAGATGACATGCTGGTGGCACCTGTCGTCGAGCCGGCGGATTCGCTCAACGGCTGCGCCATGGTCAAGGTGTGGCTGCCGCCGGGCGAGTGGACCAACTGGTTCACGGGCCGGACGTACAAGGGGCCGTGCGATGCCCGGCTGCTTGTGCCGCTGGATGAGATACCGATCTTCGTCCGCGGCGGCGCGATCATCCCCACCCAGCCGAAGATGAACCGCACCGGCGAGAAGCCGGTCGATCCGCTGATCCTCAACATCTTCCCCGGAGAGTCCGGGCAGACGCGGGTGTACGAAGACGACGGCATCGGCCCCGGCTACAAGACCGGCCAGTACGCCTGGACGCCGGTGTCGCACAAACTGGCGAACGGCGAGCGACGTATCACCATTGGGCCTGTGGAAGGGTCGTACGCAGGGATGCTGAAGGAGCGGCAGTGCGAAATCCGCCTGCGAGAGACGTGGCCGGCGAAAGAAGTGAAGGTCGATGGGACTTCCCTGCCGCTCACAAAGGACACGGAGCCGGAAGGCTGGCGATACGACTTCGATCTTTTGTCCATCATAATCCGATTACCGAAGCGGGCCGCTGCTGATGAAGTGAAGATCGTCGTTGTCGGCAGGAACGCAGGACGTGATGATCTCTTCCGATCCGGCCTTCGCGGCGAGATGGGCGTGCTGCGATCCGTGTGCAAGCTGCTCGGCGATCAGACGCCAACTACTGTCTCCAGGGCCGCCGCCTTTCTCGAAGACGACGGCGACGCGGGAGGACCGCCGCTGTGGTTCGAGTGCGTGGAGGCTGTATCCAAAGCGCAAGTAAGCAAAGAAATGAGAATGCAGGCCATGCTCCACCTGCTCGGTCTTCACAGAAGAGTGAGCGTCGCGCCGACCAGCGCGACCGCTGACGGGCTGATCGCTACAGTCGAGCTCGCTTCGACAATCAACCTCCTCGTAATGGCAGGCCTTCGCAGCGAAGTGACACTGTCTGCCGCCGGGCCTTGGCGAATCGAAGGGCAACACGAGTGGAAGGCCGCTGGGCTGTCTGAGGACAAGCCGTTGGTGGCAAAGGTCGGACTTGCATCAGACGGCGAGCCGACCACTGGTATTCTCAAGGCGGACATCACCATCCAAAAGGGCGAGGTGAAGATCGACCTGCCGATGGAGATGATCTTCCTCCCCTCGATCAACGCCTGGTGGGTGATCGGGCCGTTTGAGGCTGAGTTCGAGAAGGCCCTGGATACGCCCTTTCCGCCGGAGAGGAAGATTGACCTGGAGGCGTGGTACGAGGGTAAGGATAAGAATCTCGTCGGCTGGAAGCAGATCAAGCGGCCTCTTACGCCCGATACGAACCTCGCCGACGAGTTCTTCATCGACTTCGACGACGTGTTCGGCGGGCGTGTGTACCAGGCGGTGGCCTACGCCTTCACC
>CAYYBO010000220.1:0-7316 GCA_964470125.1 uncultured Planctomycetaceae bacterium
GGCAGGCAAGCGACGCGGAGGCTGCGGCAGCGGAGAAAGGGCGGGCATTTGGGACGCCCTACTACATCTCTCCGGAGCAGATCCGCGGCGTTGTGGACGTGGACTTCCGGGCGGACATCTACTCTCTGGGAGCTACCTTTTACCATATGGTCACGGGGCGTGTGCCGTTCGAGGGGTCCACGCCGTCGGAGATCATGCACAAGCACCTTCGCGAAGCTCTTGTCCCGCCGGATCATCTGAATCCCGCCCTGACCGCCGGTCTGGGAGAGGTCATTGAGCGGGCGATGGCCAAGGATCGTCGGCGGAGGTACGAATCCACCAGCGACCTGCTTCTCGACTTGGAAGCCGTCCAGCGGGGCGAGACCCCGCCGCAAGCCCATGTAGGCTACGATGATGGGCTTCTCAGGAACCTGGCCGGTGGCGAAGATCAGGTGGCCGGGAACCTCCATTCCTCCGGACGGGCGCAAGGTTTGCCTGCCGCTTCGGCCGGTCGCACTCACCATCCAGCCATGCTGGCAGCCCTGGTCGCCGAGTCCGTTCTGATCGTCATCCTTTTGATAGTCTTAATCATAGCAGTAACTCGATGATGGGCGGAGCAGCACTTCACCCGCGGAGTGGCGACACGGCCGAGGGCGGCCGTGTCGCTGGCTTGGCATTGAGAGGCGGGGGCGCGCGCCAGCATTGACAAGGTGGCAGAGGCAGATTTCCGGCCTGCGCTATCCGTGGAGATCGTTGCTATCAGCGTAGGTGTTCGAGTAGGCCGACGACCCACCCTCCGCAGCCGCGCTTGGCATGGCTAATCCTGTTCAAGTCTATGAACGCACCGGCGAGAGGCCGGGGCGAATCTGTCGCGCAGCGCGGCGGAGCGCGCCGCCGCCGTGTCACTGGCGCGAGGCTCGGGACGAACGGATAGGCCGGTTCGACGACGTGAGAAAAAAAAGACAATCTCGCTGGAAACTTGTTGGCACAGCGTTCCGTCTGCTGTAATATTTACTTGCCGCATTAAGAGCAAGGAGGTGACGCCTCTGTAGCACTCGGCAGGGATGCCGGACTCGAACCCAGCACCAACCAAGACAATCTGACCAGGTCCGCACTGACCCACGGATCGTGGCTCCGCGCCGCTGGCGGCGGGAACCAGACGCGAACAAAGGAGTGTTCGGAATGAGGTCTTCGCGACGTGATCGGCACGACGTAAATGCGATGTGGATCCAGTATCTTCGCGGGCGGTCAATCGCCCTCCGGAACAAATTGGTTGAGCACTATCGGCCGCTTGTCCACATGCAGGCGGCCCGACTGGCCCTGAAACTGCCCGCTCAAATCAGCTACGACGAGATTTGCTCGGCAGGTTACGACGGCCTGCTCGAAGCGGTCGAGGCGTACGACCCAAGTCACAAGGCAAAGTTCGAAACCTTCTGTCAGCAACGCATACATGGTGCCGTCATGGATTGGCTTCGTTCACTCGACGGACAATCACGGACCGTGCGCAGTTTTGAGAAACAGCGAATGTTGAACAAGGAGGTGCTCAACTCCGATCTCGGGCGACCGCCGTCGGAAGCGGAAATCGCCGCCCGCATGGGCGTTACCGCCGAGCGCTTCACTGAGCTTTCCCGGCTCTCGCGGCTGGGCCACGAAGTTCACCTGTCCGCCGTGCAAAGCGACGAGGATGGCCAGCCGCGCGGCTCGCCTGGCGGCTGGGACGTACACGATAGCCGAGCCATAGATCCGTCGCGCCGCGTGGCTCAGCAGATGCTCACCGATTACATCACTCGTGGCCTGAACCGTGAAGAGCGGCTGGTGCTGGTCCTCTATTATACCGAGGGCCTCACCATGGCTGAGATCGGGCTGGTACTGGATCTGTCCGAGTCGCGCGTCAGCCAGATTCACAAGGATGTCCTGTCGCGCCTCCGACGCCGCTTCAAGGACGAAGTAGCCGAGATGGTCGCCTGAAATTAGGCCCACTCGCCCGGGTCGGGCGAAGACCGCGAGGCTGCGGGTTTTCCACCTACGTCATCGTGGCTATTCCTTACGGGAGGTCTAACCACTTGGATGGATGCCCGCATGGGGAGGCTCTCTCTTGACAAAGCACCCACGCCCGACGCCGAGCTGGTTGAGGCCGTGGGCCGTGGCAATGTGGAGGCGCTCGCCGACTCATCGAGGCCTGCCGGTCAAGCCTGAGGCTGGGCTCGCCTGCTGGCCAGCAAGCGTCCGCCGAGGTGGTAAACCAGCACAAGCCCAAAGACGAGCAGGATCAGTTGCGCCCCCCGCCAAGCGGCGTGGTCAGCCAAGCCGACGGCGCTATTTCGCGATTGGTCGATGATGCCGCGGAATCGCGCCTCGAATTCCGCGAGAGAGGCGGGCATCTCGCCGGAGCTGAAGCTGCGTAGTTCGCGCGTCAACTCCAAGAGCTGCACTGCCGCCCTATCCAGCGCCTCAGCCGTCTCCGTATATTCCTTAATGTCGAAACCTCTTGTTGGCGGCCCCGTGGCATCGGCCGATTCGCCTGACCCCTCCTGTTGCTCCACCGGCGGGGGGGGAGCCTGAGCCCTCTTCTCCTGCTGGTCGGGCATCTCGCTGACTCCCCTGGTGCGGAACGAGTCCACCATGTCGGTAATTGACTGGAAAGTGCCGGTCCACGCCTCGCCAGCCCTCGCCGTGTGCAGCGCCGTCCGCTCAACCGCCGCAGCCGAGGACTCAACTCGCGCCAAAGCCTGGTCGATTCGCTCAACCACCTCACGGGCCTCACTCAACGACTTCTGCAGGCTTGCCTGTCTGCCCTCCAGGTCGTCCGCGGCCTGGACCAGCTCACGCCGCATCTCCGCCGGGAGCCGCTCCGCGGCGGTGGAGAACCGACTCGAGCTCTGGGCAAACTCCTTCAGGCTGGCCAGCGCGGTCTGTACCGACTCCAGTTCCTCGAACTCCAACAGAAGCAACTCCACCTGGGTACGGGTTTGTTCCGGGAGATCGTGCACGGTGTCGGTCATCCGCGCCGCGACGGCGGTGAAGCCTTGGATTGCCGCGGCGCCTCGGTCGATGCCCTCGAACGCCCTGAAGGGCGCCAGCGGCGCCGTCACGATGGCCGCCAGCACGTCGTCACCCCGCTCCGCCCGCTGCACGGCCGTCCGTATGGTGGAGCCGGAGAATTCCCCCCGCAGCGGGTACTGCCGGGCAAGGGCGTCGACGCCTTCTCTTGCGTCAGTCAAGATATTGGGCATCAGAATCTTTGCCGCCACCTGTTCCACGGACTGCACGCAGCGGTCCGCCGCCTCCCTGGCCAAGTGCTGCTGGTCCCCAAACATCGTCCGCCCATCACCATCTTCGAAGAAGTGTTGCATGCGCAGACACAACGCCCACACGTCCAACAGGCTGTGGACGGCCTCGTCCTGGTTCAGCGCATCACGTGCCATCGGAACAAGCCGCGTCTGCCATAACAGCGAGAGGCGACGTGTGCGCCGGTCGGGATTGAGCGAAACGATCCGCTCGGCGGCCTCGCGGATGGCGGCCTCATAGGTATCCTCAAACTGGGCGAGGAGATCGCTTAGCTCCTGCTTGGAAACACTGGAGCGTACAGTCGCCAACTGCGAAGGCGAAGCGATCTTGCCTCCCATCGTGCAGCCGGTGGCGATCAACGGCAACGCGGCAAACCCAAGACAACGCGGGACAAACCGAAAAGCCTGCATGGTAGCGTCTCCACAATCGACGCGGGTGAATCCATGGACCTGTAGGCCGCCTCCAGCGGCAATACGCCGTGACTGGTGGTCCCCAGGCGCACTGGACGCGTCGCGCAGGCCGCATCCTACTTCGGATGCTCCATCGTTTCGAATTTTTCATAGCCAGGATGGCCTGGCGGGGCACAACAAAGCCTCGCCTCGGGTTCAGGGAATGGCCGCTGCCGGCGGACCGGCCTGCCTATTGTCGTGGGTGAAACCGCTGGTGGATCGACTTGAGGCGGGAGCCGTCGACGTGCGTGTAGATCTGCGTCGTGGCCACGTCGGCATGGCCGAGTAACTCCTGCACGATCCGCAGGTCGGCCCCGCCCTCGAGCATGTGGGTGGCGAAGCAGTGCCGCAGCGTGTGCGGGCCCACTGATTCCGAGATGCCCGCAGCGACGGCATACCGGCTAACCAGGCGCCAGACGTTCGTTCGGTCCAGGGGGCGGCCGGTTCTTGACAGGAACACAGCCTCGACAGGCCCCGCAGATTCGGCGAGCACTTGCCGAAGGCTGCGGATGTAGGCGCGAAGGGCTTCGACCGCGTGGGACCCGAGAGGAATGATGCGTTCGCGCCCTCCCTTGCCGAAGCAACGGACATAGCCCACTTCGAGATTGATGTCATCGAGGCGGAGACCGGCCAGCTCGGAGACTCGCATGCCCGTGGCGTAGAGGGTCTCCAGGATGGCGCGATCACGGGCGTGAAACGGCTCGCCGGCATGGGGGGCGCCGAGAATGGCCTCTACTTGCCGCGGCCGCAGCGTGTTCGGCAGCCGTTGCCACTTCTTGGGCGTCTCCAGGAGCGAGGCGGCGTCCTCGGTCATGGTGCCGATCGTGAACAGATAGCGCAGGAACATCTTGATCGAGACCAGATGCCTGGCGATGGAGGAGAGGGCCAGGCCTCTTTCGGAAAGGCGCACCAAATGCCCGCGAATGAGTTGTGTCGAGACGTGGGCGGTCGTGCAGACATCGCGGTCGTCCAGGAAAGTGATGAACTCGCGCAAATCTCGCCAATACGCCTCGATCGTGTTCTTGGCCAGGCCGCACTCGACATGCAGGTAGTCTATGAACTGACGCCCCAGACGAGGCCAATCGGCGTGTCCTGTTCCGTCCGGCGCCTTCGCCCCGGCAGGCCGCCGGAAATCGGGCGGAGGCGGCCCCAGGACCTCGCGATTGCTGTCGATGGCTGGGACATTCGTCGTGCAGAGAAGCTCGGGCGGTTGATAAGTCGAGTGATTCATCACGTTATCGACAGGTTCTACGAGGCTGGACACGGCCGGCGTAACCGTGTTCGTCGTCGAACGGCTCACCGCGCTTCGACGGCGAATCCATTCGCTCCGTCGACTTACTATCGTCATCGTGGAGCGGTGTTGTTGAGGAGATGGTCGACGGGGATGCAAAGCGAGTTCACCGGGAGAAGAGCTGCGAAGTCGGCCTCCCGTGGCCGACGGGAACACAGTGAAGTCGTTCATTTCGCCGCGATCAAGAAGGGGGTGGCGGTGCGCGCCCGGTCAGAAGGTGGCTCTCACAGAATCGTCTCGGTCATAAAGGCGGGCGACGCCGCAGGGTGGCGTAACGTTGTCGGGCAGACAGTTCTTGCGCGACGGCACGCGGAATCTGCGCGGTTGAAACGTGCTCTATCGAGGAGCAATTAGCGGCAGGCGGAGTGCAAAACACGAGTAGCGGCCGTCGCCCTGCAAACTTCGCCGGAGAGTAAGCTGGCCGCCGAGACACTTGGCCCAGTATCGCGATAGCGCCAAACCCAGGCCCAGGCCCGTCGCCCCGCCCGCGGCTTTGCTGCCCGCCCGGCCTTGCTGGAACGGCTCGAATATCCTCTTCCTGTCATGAGGGTCCACGCCCGGCCCTGCGTCCTCTACCTCAAATGTGACCGTCGCGTTGGGCGTCTCCGACGCCGTGAGCCGAATGCGAGGGTCGGCGGCGCCGGCGCTGTATTTGCAGGCGTTCTCCACGAAGTTGGTCAGGATTTGAATCACCACCTCCGGGTCGGTCTCGAAATCGCGATCGTCGCGGCACTTGTTTTCGACCACAAGCTTCTTGCCGAAGGCCTCGCAACGTTCGGCCAGAACAGCGCTGATCTGCTCAAGGATGGCCGCAGGCGCCGTCCGGGACACGTTCAATGACGGGCGGGATTCCTCGATCCGGGCGTAAGCCAGCACGTTCTCCACAAGGCGGGCCAGACGCCCGGCTTCTCCTTGGAGCATGGCCACGTGGCGGCGACGTTCTCCTGCATCTGATTCGAGAGCGTCGGCGAGAAGATCGGTGTAAAGTTGAAATGATGTCAGCGGGGTTCGGAGTTCGTGAGTGACGGCCGCGACAAAGCGCATTCGGCGCTCCATCATCAGCATGTACTTCTTGACGCCATAGGCGATCGCCGCCAGCGCCAGGATGGTCGCCGTCCAGGCCACCGCCAAGCCGACCTTCAGGGCTGTGGATACGCTGCCCTTGGGCGGCACGGCGAAGTCGCCGGTGATCAAGCTCACCGGGATGGTTTGCATGATGCTGTGAGCCGTCCCGGGCGTGACCGCAATGGAGCTCTCCACCGGGACCAGTTGGGCGTTGGGGAACAGGTCGCGGACTTCGGCCTCGAGCATCGCTCTCAGGCGTTCCCAATCTATCAACATGCCTTGAAGCGTGCAGAATAGGTTGCCTTGAACGATGACCGAGCGGACGAGCGCCAGGTAACGTGTGCCGTCGCCGGCGAGGTCAAGCCAGATCGGGGTCATGCTGGTCAGCCAGACCGGCACGCATTCGACGGTCTCCGCGAGCGAGGGCAACCTGCGGCCGACCTCGAGGTTCTCCAGGGCGACGGTTTCAGGTACGCACTGTTCGAAGCTTCCCTCCAACTCCATCTGCAGGAGACGAGCTCCCCGCCGCAGGAATTCAGTTGCGTTTCGGCCCAAACGAGCCGCGGCCGAGGGCGTCGGCGCGGCCCGAGGAGATGGGTGCAGCCCGTCAGGACTGGTTTTGGATGCCTGGGCGAGCACTCTCCTGCTCTCGTTTCGGGCGCTGACCGCCGTCTCCAGTTCGTTAATCAAGTAGGACGGCGTGTATCGCTCTCGCAGGGCGGTCAACCAGTTTGCGGCGGTGGCTTGGGTGTGGCGGTACGCAACCGGGATGGCGGCGGCGGAAAGCGCCTCCGAGCCCTCCCCCAGTACTTGCGGAGAACTCCAGATTGGCGCGTCTGTTTCCGTGGCTTGGAAGTACAGGAGGATCCAATCGGGTTGGACCGCCGAAAGCAGCGGCGACTCCAGGACGACAGGCTCGGCGGCAATGACGGGGTCCGACATCCGCATCGCACCGGTAAGCTTGTAGTAAGGCCGGAAATGGTTGTACGGTCTGGCGGACTCGCGGAACAGAACCGGCGCCATCAAGCCGTCGAGCCGTGACAGCGCCAGCGCGCGGGCTTCGTCCGCGGCTTGATTGTACGCCTCGCGGGTTCGCACGCGGTCCAATTCAATGGCCGATGAACTGGCCCAGCCGAGCCCGCCGAGAACCAGCACGCAAACCCCCACGGTTGCTGCTAGAGCATGCCGTCGAGTTGCCCGTCGCGGAGTCATTCGTGGCCTTCCGATAGGCCCGGTGGGCGTGT
>CAYYBO010000221.1:0-5618 GCA_964470125.1 uncultured Planctomycetaceae bacterium
TTAGGCCATTTGTCTATCAAAAAACACCGAAACTCGATGAAATATGCGGGTTAACGATTGCCAAGTAACGAGTCGATATTTCCGGCAGAGCCGGAAGTGTTGACCGGTCACAAGGCGGTCTTGCGGTCACTCGACAGGTACCTGCACGCCCAGAAACAAGCCCACAGCGGCGTGTCGCACTACCCACGGACATGTCATGGTGTTTCCCCTCTCTCTTCGAAGCGGAGACACGACTGCAATTGCCGCGCCACTTCCTCCACGGCCGGGGGTACCAGCAAATCCGCAGGGTCGCTCGGGATCTGGATGGTGCGCGTGTTACGGGCGCAACAGGCCATCATAAGACGCAGATCCTTGCCCTCGTATTGTCTCTGTGCCAGGAAAAGCGTCAACGTTCCTGGGTAGGAGCCGGGCCGATAGGCACGTCGCGCGCGAGCGTGCATGTGCTGTACGAACGAACGATAAGTCGGTAGCCACCGAGGGCTGCGACCGAGCCCGATGGCTCGAACGGTCGACCAGCGGAGGATGCGGAACGCATCGCGCACCGGAGACGCCAGCCGTTCGGTCGGTCGCAACTGACGTCCCTTGGGGGCAGGATATTCTGAGTCCAGCAGAGCAACCAAGCCTACGGGCCGCCCCTGCCGCACCAATTGCACAGCCATTTCGAAAGCGATCAGCCCCCCCATACAGGCGCCAGCCAGCAAATAGGGCCCGGTGGGGTCGATCGTCTTAATCTCCTCGACGTAACACCGAGCCATGGCGGGGACACTCATGAGGGGCCAGCACTCTGCCCGTAGCCCACGCGCCTGCAAGGCATACACGGGCCGGTCCGAGAGCCGCCGCGCGAGCTGGCCGTACTTCGCCACATACCCATCCCCGGTGTGCAGAAGAAACAGCGGCCGCCCTGTCGGCGAGGAACGCAGCGCAATCAATGACCGTGGCGACGAGATCACGGCACGATGGGCAATCCACTCCGTTAGCGACCCAATCGTACTGTGTTCCAGCAGGACGGATGGCGACAAGACCAGATTGAATTGGTCTTCGATGCGGGTCAAAATGTCAATAGACTGAAGAGACGTACCGCCCAGATCGAAGAAGTCCTCCCGCCGCCCAATGGGAGAAATCCCCAGCACGGACTCCCATATGGCCGCCAGTCTCTTTTCGAGGCGGTCACGCGGTAGCGGCCCGTGGCCCCGACGGGACGCACCGCCACCAGGCGGAGCAGGCAGCGCCAGACGGTCCACTTTCCCGCCACGGGTGCTGGGCAGGTCCGACAAGCGCACGAATCCATCGGGGATCATGTGGCCCGAGAGTTGCCCCGACAGAGCACGCCGATAAGTACGCGATGTCGGACGCGTTCCCTCGCGGGGAACGACATAGGCAATCAAACGTGGTTCTCCCGACGGCTCTTCTCGCGGCAGAACCGCCGCTTCATCCACCAAGCCCGTTTCCAGTAGGGCTGCCTCCACTTCCTCCAGGTCCACTCGACGGCCGCGGATCTTCACCTGCCGGCCGGCTCGCCCCATATGTTCCAGGCAACCGTCTGCGCGGAAACGACCTAGGTCGGCGGTAAGGAAACGGCGTCCCAAAGGATTCTGGGGGTCGGGTTGAAATGCCTGAGCCGTCGCCTCCGGTCGGCGCCAGTACCCTTCGGCCAGGTACATACTGCTCACCATGATCAGACCCTCGCTCCCCGCATCGACCGGCATGCGCCGCTCGTCCACCAGCCGGACCGCCACACCCCGAACGGGGAAGCCAACGGAGATCGGCCCCTCCGGCAACGGGCGGTGCCGGTCGATAAGGAAAGCAGTCATCAGCCCCGTCTCAGTGGAGCTCAGGGCATTCATCAGGACACCCTCGGGCGGACAGTGCCGCCGGAAGGCGTCGATGTCGCTGCGCCGAACCGTCTCGCCCCCCAGGCGGACCAGTCGCAGACTGTCGAGGGAAGAACGGTCAGCCACTGCCACGAGGCGGCGGAACACCGTAGGTACGGATTGATAGACCGTCACGCGCTGCTGTCGCACCCACTGCGCCAGCCGCTTGGCCCCCTGGGAGCGGAAGTGGAAGGGACACAGAGTGGCGCCATGAAGCAAGGCCGTGAACAGCGGAGTGGCCGAGGCCGCCAGACCGCACGAGGTGAGTAGCAACAGGCGGTCCTCTTGGGTGATTTGGACGAGATCGCGGTAGACATCCGCATGATGTACAACCGCGCGATGGCTCTGCCAGACTCCTTTGGGAGAGCCGGTGGAACCCGAGGTGTACATCAGCCAAGCTCCGGCGTCGGGCGCAACATCCGCGCAGGCCGAACACGCCGGATGGGTGGCGCCGTCGCTGGAAACGACAAGGGCCTGCAACGAATCGCCCGATAGGGAGCGGGCCAGCACCGCATGCGGAGGGTCTGTCAGGAGGAGCCTGGCCTGGGCATCTGCGAGCATGGCCCGTGTGCTGCTGGCGACGTCATCGGCGTCGAGCGCCAGATAGATTCTGCCTGCCTTCAAGACACCCAGTATCGCGGCCACCAGAGGCGCACCATGCTCGAAGAGAAGCGCTACCACCCCCTCCCCTTGGCCCAGATGATCAAGAATGACACAGGCCAAGGCGGTCGAACGTTCGTCCAGTTCGGCGTATGTCCACTGGTCTCCAGGACTACTGACGGCAACGCGATGACCCTGGGACAACACCACCTGGCGAAAACGGTCGGGAATGGACATGGAGGATTGTTCTCCCTCCGGCCGCGTGAGTGGGGTGGTTTCAGTCATGAGCGTTCCTGAACTGCGCCGGTGTCGAATCAGACTTCCCGATTTCCATACACCGCCTGGATGCGGGTGTAGAAGAGGTGATCTCCTTCCCCATGCTCCGGCGGTCCAATTCCAGAAGCCTTCCAACCTCCAAAAGGCAACGTGGCGTCCACGCCTGCCGTCGAGGCGTTGAACTTGAGCACGCCGGCTTTGGCGACTTCGGCAAACTGCCTGTGCCGCTGGGGCGACGCGCTGAACAGGGCACAGACCAGGCCGTGGCGAACACCGTTACACAATTCCATGGCCTGTTCGAAGTCGTCCGCGCGCTGCACCACCAGCATCGGCCCCATCGTTTCCTCCTGGACTAAGGGGTTGTCCGGCTGGTCACAGCAGACGATGGCGGGACGCGCGTAGGCTCCCGCCTTCACCCAAGGTTGATCGGCTTGGCTGCCCTGGAGCAGCACGACCCGATGCGCCGCGCCACTGGTTCGAATTCCGTCAACCTGAGCGGCAATCTCGTCACGTTTAACCGCATGGATAACAGGCCCAATCACGGTAGTCCCATCAGACGGATTGCCCCACGCGAGCCGATTGCCGGCCGCTTCGAATCCCTCCATAAGCGGTTGGAACAGTGCCGCAGGCACGATGACGCGACGATTGGCGGTACACCGCTGACCGGCGAAAGCGAAGGCGCCCCACGTGACTTGTTCGACCGCATGAGCCAAGTCCGCGTCCTCCCACACGACAGCCGCATTGTTGCCGCTCAATTCCGCCTGCAACGGTACCATGCGCGTCGCGCAGATATCCTGCATGGCATACCCGGTCTGGATCGACCCTGTGACGGTCACGGCGTCCACGCCAGCAGAGGCTGCCAGTTGCCGGGCGACCGTCTGATTCCCTGTCAGTAGGGAGACGGTCCGGTGCGGGATGCCGCTCTCCTCCAGCAAACGCAGAACAACCTGGGCGATCCGGGTACCTGCAGGTGCAGGTTTCCAGACAACCGTATTGCCATAGACCAGTGCCGGAGCGATCTTCCCCAAAGCAATCGCCAAAGGGTTATTCCAGGGAGTAATGATCGCCACAACTCCCAGGGGCAGACGGCGCAGAGTTCCGGCCGGTTCCCGCGTATGCGTCTGCTCGGCGGCTGCACGGCGGATCACATCCCGGACGCTCACGACCGCGCGGTGCACCTCCTCCAACCCCTGTGTCAAAGGCTTGCCGATCTCGATGGCCATCTGCTCCGCCAGTGCCCGGGCTGCCGCGCTTAGTCTGACTGTCACCCTGGCCAGCAACTCCTGGCGGATTGGTGCAGGGGTACGGCGCCAATTGCGCCCGGCCTCCTGCGCGGCCGCCACCGCAGCAGCGACATCGCCGACACCGGCATTCGGCACCTCGAATAACACCTGGTCTGTGCAGTGCGGTGAACGATGGACACACGCACAGGATGGATCTCCATCAAGAGCGGCAAGAACGGATGCCACGGGCTCGAAGGTGATGCAGCGATCGCTCAGCCACCGCTGCGTAGCGGCCGCATGGGTCATATCGTTGCTGCCGACCGCATCCGCAGCCACCAGTATCTGACAATCCCGTTCCAGACACTCCAGCGCGACAGCTCGCACGCAGGCATGCAGATGTACGCCGGCCAAGATGACCGTGTCGCATCCCAGCCCCTGCAGGGCGGCTTCCAGAGTGCCATCGGTGAAGGCCTGAAAACCGGTCTTATGAACTACCCGCTCCTCCGCAAGGGGCCGCAGCGCCTCGGGCGGCATGTGCCCTTCCGTGCCGTCGACGCACATCCAGCGCCCCGTCTGGCGCCAATGCGGCAATCGACGGTCGGGATGGCGATGGATAGTCGTCCAGATGTGGATGACAGGGATGCCGCGTCGCCGGCAACCCTCCAGCAGGGCCGCCGACCGGGCAATCAGCACGGGTGCCGGAGGCTGAAGCCCTGACGCAGCCAGAAAAGCCTGCTGCAGATCGACCATCAACAAGGCAGGCTTCATGCACTCGACCTCGCTTCCGCCAGGCAGAAGACCTCCCGGACGACCCGTTCCGCCATCGCCTTGGTACCGAGGATGGTGCAACCCGCCTCGACCAGATCCGCGGTTCGCACGCCCTGCTGCCAAACGCGTGTCAGAGCTTCTTCTACGAGGCGGGCCGCCGCCGTCATTCCGAGACTCTCCTGCAGCAGCATGGCCAGGGACAGAATCTGACCCGCTGGATTGGCTACGTCCATGCCGGCCATGTTGTGAGCACAACCATGGTTGGTCTGATAAACCGCCTTGCCGTCCTCGCGGAAATTGCCGGAGAATGTCACCCCCCGCGAGCTCTGCAGCACGCCGGCGATATCGACGAGGATGTCGCCAAACAGATTCGGCGTGACCAGGACGTCGAATTGTCCAGGATTCTGGAGCAGTTCATACGCGGCGAAATCGACGTTTATGAAGGTCGGGGCGACATCGCAGTCTCGCGCCGTCGCCGAACTGACGTCACGCCACAAAGCGCTGATCCCCGGCAGACCACCATCTTTGATAACCACATGCAACCGGCCGCGGCGGCTGGCTGCGGCGCGCGCCGCAACCGCGACCAGCCGTCGAACCTGAGCTTCACTGTAACTGAACGTATGCTCGACAATCCGTCCCTCCGCGACCAGACGTTCTTGCCATTGCCCTTGGTAGATACCGCCGATGTTGTCGCGCACAAAGAGCATGTCCACGTCCCGCAGGCGATGGTGCGCAAGCCGCCCGGCACGGGCAAGCTGCGGCCACGGCCGGACAGGCACAAACTTGCAGAAAAGGTCGAAACGACGACGCAAATCGTACACATAACGGCCCCCCCCGGGGCCGCTGAGAATGGCGCCGCCCTGGTCGAATACCTCCTGAC
>CAYYBO010000221.1:5628-7151 GCA_964470125.1 uncultured Planctomycetaceae bacterium
ATCCGGCAGTGGACAGCCACAGCGGATCTCTGCTTCCTCGCCGATCGGTCCCCCAAACCGTACGTCGAAACGAGTGCCCACCACCTGCTCAACGGCTGCGAGGACATCCAAAGCCGCCCGGATCACCTGTGGCCCGATGCCTGTTCCCTCCAGAACGCCTATGACCGGCCGGGCACTCCTGGTGTATCCCGCGGGCCTCGTTCCGCCCTCGGTCAGAAATGTCACGAGCCTGGTGACCCCATCCTTTTGCATACGGTCCAACTCATCTCCAACTGGCTCCTTCACACCGGTAGTGCCTCGGCGGTCACCGGCGCTCGTTTCGCGCGTACGCGTCGTATCTATCTTACCGTCAATTGCGGTTCGGGCAAGGTGCCAGCCGGGAGTCTTTCGTCTGCCCGGGCTCGCCCGCGCCACCGCTGCCCGGCACCTTCTTCTCCGCCTGTTCGACGACGTGCGAATCTACAACCGGCCGGCAAGGGCGTAGCATGCGCTTGCCCTGGGCAGGCAGACAGTGCCTTCATACATGACGACCTCTGCACGCCGGATGGCTCCTCTAGTTCCAAGGCATGACGCAACATCTGCTCCGCCTCCGCGTAGCATCTCTGGGCAAGGTAAATCCTGCGGCCGCGCGATTGAAGGATGAGTTGAAGGGGCTGACGGAGCAGAACAGAGTCAACAGGCTCATGGATGTCGGGACACCGATGTGACGCGTCGATAAATTCTTCAACGGGCTCAGTGCCGACAAGAAGGACCCCGCGTATTACGGCCAGACCGTCACCCCCAAAGACGCCGACAAGGTCCTGATGCGATGGAAGGTCTCCGACAGCGAATACCGCGTGATCTTCGGCGACCTGCACGCCGAGACGGTCTCCCCGGAGAAGCTGGCGGAACTCGAAAAGGCTCCGCCGGACTAGTCCTCCCGACAAGGGCGAAGGAACAGGCCCAAGCTTCGATAGTTCCCTCGCTTGTCATGGACGCCAAGTTCGCACAGGACTACTTCGGCAAGAAATGCTCAAGGGCCCAGACCTCATGTTGCAGGACCATCTGACTGGAGAAGGCGATCCGCTTGCCGTCAGGATGCACCCTCAACCAGTTCATGCCGCGAAACGGCTTGGTAATCTGCCGGGCCGAGCCGCCTTGGGCGGGGACTTGCCAGAGCGAGACTTGCGCGTCCTTGGCATCCTCTGCGACCAAGAAGAGAATGGACCCGCCGTCGGGATGCCATTCCAGCCAGATGACCTGTCCCTTGCCGGCGTAGCGATAGATCTGGCGGGGTGTCCCGCCCTGGACAGAAATCGCTTTGATATCCATTACCTTCTCGTTCGGCTCATGCACAGCAACGGCTACCTCGTGTCCGCTGGGGGAGATCACCATGCAGCGCGCCTGGAGCTGCGGGTGTGTATACAGCACGCGGGCCTCGCCGGATTCTACCGGTTGGACAACCAAGGATTGACCACTCTCGGCGGCACCGCTAGCAGTCCGTTGAAGAATTCATGAAGCCAGAAGCCCCAGTTGCGGGAGAT
>CAYYBO010000222.1:0-7134 GCA_964470125.1 uncultured Planctomycetaceae bacterium
AGACGAGTATGTTGTCCGTCAGCATACGTCACCCAAGAATCCACCCTGGCTCCGTTACGGGAGATGTCCGCACCGTTTCGGAACCCTGCCGGAGTGGTATAGTGGAATCGAGACGCGCCGAGAAGTCAACGAGAATCGTCCGGCGACGGCCCCTCGCCCGATCAATGCCACAGTCTGACGCGGTATCTATTGGCTGCAGAACAGGTTACAGCATGCCCGTCCCATCGGGCCAGGCCGGGCGTCCGGCTCGGGGCCAGGGCCTTGGGGCATCGCGGGCAGGCCGCGAACCGGACGGGCGTCAATGGATCAATAGGGACATAGGAGACCTACAACAGTGGTAACATGCAGGCGGCGGGCAGCGTCCCTCGCGTTGCGTCATCGGTAGCGCCGGCCCCGGCGCTGTGTCGGGGTTTCCTCCTGGCCGGGGGTCGCGCGACCGCCTCGGCCGCGCGTGGTCCCGGGAGTCATGGCTGCACCGGGGGCCATCGTCCCGCCGGTACGGTCTTCCAGGCGCTGCAGACGCTCGTCCTCTTCGATCATCTTCGCCGTGACGCTCGTCAGACGCTCCTGGCGGGCCAGCATGAGTCCCTCGATCGCGGCGGCGGTTTTCTTGGCTTCTTCGTCGGCAGCGGTTTGACGCAATGAGTCGTACTCCCGCAGGTCCATCGCATGAACGCTGTTGAGAAGCTCTCGTTTGTCCAACGGGTCGACACCGAGCCAGGCCTGGAGCTGATTCTCCGTTGCCGCGTCAAGGGCCGGTTCGTTGACATCCGCAGAAGCGCGTGCACGAGGTGCCGGCCGTGCGGTCATGGGGCTCCCGTAGGGATCGTTGGCGGAGGGGCCGGCCATGGGATCTGTCATGCCGGTGCGCCCGCGCGATCGTCCCGAAGCACGCATACGGGCGGCGGCCTCCCGCTCCTCGAGCATCTCCGCGCGCTTCTCATCGCGAAGATCCTCGTAGATGACCTTGTAGCGTGCTTTCCTCCGGGCGACAAGACTGTCAATAGCGGCAACGGTCTTGACGGCCTTCTCGGTCTGGGCGATCCGCTTGGCGAAGGTCATTTCCTCTTCAAATTGTTTTTCGACGGTGCGGAGGAGCATCGTCCGATTGTCCGCGCGGCGCTGCCGCCAGTTGCGTTGCTCAGAGGCGCTGTTGGCATCGACGGCTGCGACGGCCTCGGCGAGACCGGGAAAGGCTGCGACGCGGGCGCGGATCTCACCGGGATCGGCGAGAATCTGGACGCTGGCAGCGGCAGCATCAGGCCCGCCATCAATGCCGGACTCACCCGGAGCGATCGTCGCACGCTGGGGCCGCAGCCCCCTGCTTCCGTACGGGCTCATGTCGTACATGCTGACGGGTTCCTCGGCTCCGCGCTGGCGGAGATAGGCGGCGACCTCGTTGTGCCTGCCCGCCAGCGCAATGCTCAGCGGTGTCTGGCCGCGCCTATCCTTGGCATTGATGTCGGTGCCTTTCGAGACGAGGAACTCGACGATATCGAGGTAGCCGCTCTCGGCGGCGGCGTAAAGAGGCATGCATACTTGAGGGTACGCCGGATTGACATTGGCACCGTTTTCCAGGTGTAATTTGACGACGTCCTTGTTGCCACGAATCACCGCCATGGTCAGGGGCAGACCCGCGCGACTCGGTGTCGCGACATCGGCCCCGGCCTCGACCAGCAATTGCACAATCTCAAGGCGCCCATTTTCGACGGCCGCACCCAGCGGTGTATTCTGGCTGACATCTTGTTTGTTGACGTCCACGCCGCGCTCGATGTGCAGTTTGACCTCGCCGACGTCGGCGGTGCCGATGGCTTGAAAGAAAGGCTTGGTGGGCATCTTGGATTCGGCTGCGATGGCACCGGCGGCCAGGGCGCAAACGGACAGGATTGCAGTGAAGGTTGCCAGGCGTTTCACAGGAGACCTCTTTTCAAATGCAGTTGTTCGGATATTGACCCGCCCTGCCCAACGAGCCACGGCAAGGGCAGGAGCACGAAGTACATTATACCACGAATTGGCATGTCAAGACCCCAGAGAGGGTCTTGGCGGCCTTTTTTATGGGGCTGGCCTACACGTCCTCGGTGCAGGCCAGGCCGAGCGATTCGGCGATACGGGCGAACTCGTCGATCGAATCGAACTCTATAACGATCCTGCCGCGTTGGCCGTTGCGGCGGGTTTCAATCGCCACACGAGCGCCGAGGTGGCGTTTGAGCTTGTCCTCGAGGTCCCGGATGTGCATGGGCTTGGCACGGGCTGCAGGACCGTTCGAAGGCGACTCACTGAGGTGCTTGCGGACGAGCCTCTCGACGTCGCGAACGCTGAGCCGGCCGGCCATGGCGCGGTTGGCGAGCTTGCGCCGCAGGTCATCGGTGGGCAGCCCGAGGATCGCTCGGGCATGACCCATGGACAGCGTTCCGTCAACTATCATCTGTCTGACGTCCTCTGGTAAATCCAGTAACCGCAAGTAGTTAGCGATCACGGAGCGGTCCTCGCCAAGGCGCTCTGCCGCGTCGGCCTGGGTCAGGCTGAATGCGTTGAGGTAGCGCTGGTAGGCTTTGGCGCGCTCGATGGCGTTAAGGTCCCGGCGGTGGATGTTCTCGACGAGCGACCACTCGAAAAGCTGTTCATCGGTCACATCGCGGACAAGGGCTGGGATGGCCGGGAGAGCTGCCATTTGGGCAGCGCGAAAACGGCGCTCCCCTGCTATGATTTGGTAGCGGCCCTGAAAGGGACGCACAATGATAGGCTGGATAACCCCGTTGGCGCGGATGGATTCTGTCAGCTCAGCGAGATCCTCTTGGTTCCAGACGGTCCTGGCCTGGTAGGGGTTGGGCCCGATGGAGTCGAGGGGCAGTTCGCGGAAGGAGGCGTCGAGATCCTTGTCCGGGGGGAAATTCAGCGCAAGGGGAGCTGGCTGTGCCTGTTCGGGAGGCAGTGTCTCAAAAGAGGATAGAGGACTGAGCAGGGATTCGAGCCCCCTGCCGAGGTGACGGGGCTTTTCGCCCTTTCCACTCATCATCATGCTGCTCCTTCATCGTGCCAAGTTCTGCGTTAAGAGGCAAGGGCTTATTGTATTTGGGTCTTCGCATGCCCTCAAGGACTATTTCGGAAAACCCCCGCTGGCGAGTTGAATTGTTCTTGGGCAGGGCGTTCGTGCACAGTTGTTCCACGTGGAACACGGAAAAGGGAAAACTGGCGGTTCTGTATGACGGCGGTCATCAATCGGCGAGCGTGGTGCTGGATCAGCTCGTGCTGCCTTGGCAGGGCTCACGGCGAGAAGCAGCAACGCGGCGGTGGCCATTGTGAGAAAGCGGCTCTGGTGACAGTATAAAAGTTCTACGTATTGTGAACAGCGTGAGTATGCACTGGCGCGGCAGGAGAGGGTGAGTAGGTTCGCACCGGTAGGTGAACATGCGCGGCCTGGGCTGTGCCCTGTCCAGCTTTCATGCTATGGCTTGTTCCACGTGAAACATCGAACCGGTCACAGGGCGGAGTGCAGCGAACGGAGAATGTGCGGTCCAAGGACGAGGACGCCGACGATTGCGGAACCGATGGCCGAGATCAGGACTCCGCCGGCGGCCACGTCCTTGGCGTATCCGACGAGAGGGTGAAACTCTGGTGCCGCGACGTCGGCGAGGAATTCGAGGGCCGTGTTGAGGGCCTCGGCTGTCCAGACGGCCATGATAGCGAGGATGATCCAGCACCATTCGGCGGCGGTCAACACGCACAAGCCTGCGACGATGAGGACGCAACAGGACGCCACAGCGTGCAGCCAGGCATTGTGCTGGGATCTGAGCATCAAGCGAACGCCGCGTGCGGCACAACGGAAGCTCTCTATGCGTGCCGAGAGTGTGAGTGGGCGGGGATCGTCAAGGCCAAGGCTGAAGTGCCGTATCATGTGGGTGGAGGGATTTGTCGGGTTCATTGTTTCGAGTTCCTGTGCCCTTGTGTAAGTCTTGCATCGCGACGGGATGGTGCGCCAGCCAAAGCGTGGATCGCGATCCGTCGATTGGTTCATCGGCGGAACAAAGGCACGACTTGAGGATCCTCAGGCTGCAGGATGGCCCCGTGAGGGGACAGTTCGAGGATTGTCGCGAAGCGTCCGGGGCGCGCGGGCGTGCATGTCGGGCGGATGCCGTCTGCTACCGCCGGGGGCAAAGGTGACGGTGACGGTCTGATATATAGGCAACCAACTCTCGGGCGGGGAAGGGACGATGTCGTCGGGCGTGAGATAGACGCCGTCCCGGAGGATCGAGACGGGGACGGCTTCCGGAGGGCCGCCGAGCGGCTGGTCGTCGCGGTAATAGGCGTTGATGTGCGACCATACAAGGTCGCCGCCGGAGAGAGTCACGCCGGTCAGAAGGACGGGCGAGGAGAAGCGAACCTCAAACCAGGCTTCGGCAGGTGGGTTCGGATCCGCGGGATCGTTCGTCCAGTAGGGTTTGACGCCGCTATGGGAGTTGTCGATGACGCCGTCGATGATCGAGGCGAGGTTGTTCCTGTCTCTCGTCGGGTCGAATCGCGCGACAGATGCATGCGCGTGACGCTCAGTCCTGCTGCGATCGCAGCGGCAATGAGGTCGGTGGGTCCGAGAATAGCCGGCTCATCGCTGTTGATGTGCGGCGCCCTGGTAGCTGTCGTAGAGCCTGGTCCGCGTAGCGCGCCAGTCGAGGACGCCGTCGACGGCGTCCTGGCGATACCAGTCGCAGATGTCGGCGATGACGTGCGTCGTTCGGCTGTCAGGCGGCAGGGCGGCCAGGGCGTTGCAGACCAGCGTCGGGACATTCGGTTCAAAGAACGCCTGGGCGTACAGGGCAGCGTAGACCTGGGCGGCATGGACGGCGAGGCCGGCATTGGTCGCCCGCCCGAACCTGCCAGCCAGATCGATGGCGGTCTGGGGCATTCCGGGGGACAGGGCGGCCAGCAGTTCGGTGCCGATGAGCTGGCCCAGCCACATGCCGTGCAGCTTGTCCAGCAGCTCGGCCGAGGACATGGTGCGGTCCTGGCCGGTCGACGTTTGCGCAAATGCGGCCAGAAGAAGCGGTAGTAACAGACGCCAACGTCTCTTCTGCAAAGGCAACTCCTGCACAGCCGTCTTCCTTGACGCTCATCCTGCTCCTTCGGACGCATGGGCCGACGGCTTGTGTGCGAAGCTGGAGAAATGAGAGTCGACGGCGTGATTGTCTTGCGGTCCATTTCGAGAGGGGCTACTTGGCCAGTCCGATAAGAGAGGCATTTGTTCGGACGGTGGGGTGCCTCGAGTCGGCGACGGCCGAGCGGCGTTGGCACAGTCCGGACGTGCGACGGTCGAGGGCCAGTGACTGCACGTGGCGATCCCTATTATCGGTGCATTGCCGGCAGCAATCGAAGCAGCCGGAGGACGCGGTTCGCAGGGCGCTCATCGCGTGTTTGTCTAAAGCTATGTTCTTTCAGTTCCGATACTTAGGCAAGGGAGAAAAACATGCGTCGCCCGGGCGGGTCGGGCGTTGCCGCTGGGTCGGCAGTGCGCTTTCGCGCAGCCGACGGGGACGGAGTCCATCGAAACAGACGGTTGCCAGCGAGGCGGGAATCGGTTAGCGTTCGCGGATGAGAATTCTTGACGCATCGGGTCTATGAGGGCTGCGGTCTAATGAAAGCGTTGATTACGGGCGGCGCGGGCTTCATCGGTTCGCACCTGGCCGAGCGGCTGCTTGGCGGCGGTCAGGAAGTGGTTATTCTCGACAACCTCAGCACGGGTCGGCTGGAAAATATCCAAGCCTTTCGCAGCCATCCGAAGCTGCAATTCGTCAAAGGAGACATCTGTGACGTGTCGCTGGTTCAGTTGCTGGTGGCCGAATGCGACGTGATCTTCCACCTGGCCGCGGCGGTGGGCGTGCAATTGATCGCCGACGATCCCGTGCGGACGATCGAGACGAACATCGGCGGCACGGAAACCGTCCTGGCGATCGCCAACAAGTTCGGCCGGCGAGTTCTGATTGCCTCGACCAGCGAGGTCTACGGCAAGAGCGAGAGCATCCCGTTTCGCGAAGAGGACGACATCGTGCTGGGCAGCACGAGCCTTTCACGGTGGTCCTATGCGTGCAGCAAGGCGATCGACGAGTTTCTGGGCCAGGCGTACTATCAGCAGTACGGCCTGGGAGTGGTCATTGCCCGGTTCTTCAACACGATCGGTCCTCGGCAGACCGGACGCTATGGGATGGTCGTGCCCCGTTTCGTCCAGTGGGCGCTGAAAGATGAGCCGATCTGCATCTACGGGACGGGCGAGCAGAGTCGCTGTTTCTGTTGCGTCCAGGATGTTGTCGACGCGGTCATCGGCCTGATGCAATGCCAAGACGCGGTCGGGCAGATCTTCAACGTGGGTTCTTCCGAAGAGGTGACGATCAAGCAACTCGCCGAGAAGGTAATCGAGTTGACCGGCAGCCGCAGCGTGCAGGAATTCGTACCCTACGAGGTTGCCTACGGGCGGCCCATTGAAGACATGATGCGTCGGGTTCCCTGCACCGAGCGGATTCGGAGGGCGATCGGCTGGGAACCGAAGACGGACCTGGAACAGACGCTCCGGTTCATCATCGCCGAGCATCGCCAACACATGGGGGCGAAATAGGGTCGTGGGAGGGCAGATCGCCATGCAGGCAAGCGGTCGTTCGTGGGATTATCTGATTGTCACTGCCTCGAACGGGGCGCAGGCGAAGGCCTACGAATCGCAGTTGGCCCTGCGGCGGGAGCTCGGACTGCTTTGCGATGTGCGCGAGGTCATGGTGGTGCCGGACCCCGGCGGCCGGCGCGTCGGCAGCGGGGGCAGCACGCTCTACTGCCTGATGGAGGTCTTGCGAAGAGGATTTGCTTCAGGTCCGGAAAAGTCCGGGCCCCATCACTGGCAAGAGGTGCTCGGCGAGCTGCGCATCCTGATCGTCCACGCAGGTGGAGATTCGCGGCGTCTGCCGGCGTATGGTCCGTGCGGCAAGGTGTTCATTCCTGTTCCCGGCGAGAACGACAGCGCCGTCTGCCTGAGCCTGTTCGATCGGCAGTTGCCGACCTACCTGTCGTTGCCGGCGCCGGTGTGCGGTCAGGGGCAGGTGGTAATCGCCTCGGGTGACGTCCTGCTGCGGTTTGACCCGTCGGACATCCGGTTGACGA
>CAYYBO010000223.1:0-7122 GCA_964470125.1 uncultured Planctomycetaceae bacterium
TACGCCCTCGCACCTGCCGCATAGCAACGGAAAAAAGGCAAAAGTCGAGCTAAGGCTGGCGACCAAAAGCTTGAGGCCGAATTCCATGGTGCCCTCTGCCCTCCAGACAGCAGGCAGCAGGCCAATGGCGGCGCGCACCCCGAGGAGTTGCGGGAGGAGCCAGAGCACCCAGGCAACCTCTCCTATCGCGATCGCGGCTACGGTCCCGCAGCACGAACTGACGGTTCTGGCAAAATACCCTTGACCGGCGACTTGACGGACCAGAGCGCCGGGCGGTCCGCCAATGAATAACGCAGCTCCGAAAGCAAGGATTACCATGATGACGGTCGGTACCCAGACGGTAATCGAAGGACGCCCTCTGGCAAGCCACTCAATGATTGAGTAATAGCCGATCCAGAGGCTCGCCCATGCCGCCGCTCCTATTAGAGAGCCCAAGCTGGCTGCAAGTAGGAGCTTCAGTCCGCCCAATGGCGCGGCGGGCTCGTTGGGTTGCGCGTCGGCGATTCTTGCCGTGAGGCAATCCGGGCATATCCATGCCACCCGCTCCGCGACGTAAGATGGTTCTTTTACGAAGGTCTTCTCGCAGTAGTGACAACGCTCTCCGGCATTCTGAACGCCCGCCGCTGCGAGTCCGTCGATGAAGTCGTTCAGTATGTCCACCACTGCCTCGTTGGCGACGAGATCGTGAGGCTCGTAGAGCGTCAGCCAGGCTATGCGAGCCTCCACTGAGACTCGCGCCCGTCCCTGCTCCAGCAGCGTTCGTAGACCCTCACCCCAGACGTAAGGCGATTCCGGACGGGTCGATCGAACTCGGTCAGGAAATCGCACGTGCATGAGCAGGGAATACGGGTGGGTTTTCCCGGGATTCACCAATCCCGTGCCGCACTCCGAGGGCACATCCGAAAGCTCGCCTCCGACGAGAGTCAGACCCAGAGGAAAGCCCCGATACCGGCCGTAGAACTCCCGGAGGGTCGCCTGACGCAATGCGGTTCGCTGGATGAACGACTGCACGCTGCCCATGCGCAGCTCCCGGGTCCGCGCGCAGACGACGCTATGCGGAATACGAGATCACCGCCTTAGGTCGGTGACGACATCCGCCGCGGCCTGCCGGAGTCCCTGCCGCCACGGCCGCGATCACGCCCGCGGTCTCGGCCGCCGCGATCGCGCTCCCCGCCGCGGTCATCGTTGCTCTCGCGATCCTGCTCGCGAGGCCGCTCGCCTGCCGGCTGGCCATCGCCGCCGCCCTCCTCCAGCAACACCTGCTTACGCGACAGCTTCACGCGGCCGGTATCGTCGATCAGAATCACCTTGACACGCATGGTGTCCCCGATCGCACAAACATCCGAGACTCGTTTGACGAAGCCGTCAGAGAGTTCGCTGATGTGGCACAGGCCTTCCATGCCCGGGCCGATTTCAATGAACGCGCCGAAGTCTTTGATCGAAACCACGCGGCCGTTGTAGATCTTTCCGAGTTTGGCGCCTTCGGAGATCTGCTGGATGGCGTCGTATGCCGCCTGAGCTTTCTCGGCATCCACGCAGGACACGTACACGGTGCCGTCGTCCTCGATGTCGATGTGGGCGCCGGTGTTGGCCTCCAGAGCCTTGATGCCCTTGCCGCCGGGGCCGATGATCTTGCCGATCTTGTCCGTATCCACCTTGAGCATGAGGAGCCGTGGAGCGTACTTGCTGATCTCCGGGCGCGGCTCCTTCAGGCAGGTGAGCATCTCCTTGAGGATTTTCATCCGGGCCACGCGGGCTTTTTCCATAGCTTCGGTAATCTGCTGGTTGGTGATGCTGCGGGCCTTGAGGTCGAGTTGGATGGCGGTGACTCCGACTTGCGTTCCGGCGACCTTGAAGTCCATGTCGCCGAAGTGGTCCTCCTCGCCGAGGATGTCGGTCAGGAGCAGGTATCGCTTGTCGTCGTGGACCATTCCGATGCTGATGCCGGCCACGGGGTGGCGGATGGGCACGCCAGCGTCCATGAGGGCGTGGGTGCCACCACACACCGAGGCCATCGAACTGGAGCCGTTGGACTCCATGATGTCGCTGACGATGCGGACGGTGTAGGGGAATTTCTCGGGCGGCGGCAGGACGGCCTCCAGCGAGCGTTCGGCGAGGTTGCCGTGGCCAATCTCGCGGCGGCTTACCGGCCCGATGCGTTTGACCTCGCCGGTGCAGAACGGCGGAAAGTTATAGTGCAGCATGAACTTCTTGCTGTACTCCTCAAGGAGGTCGTCGACCGTCTGCTCGTCGCGCGAGGTTCCGAGCGTGGTCACCACCAGGGCCTGGGTTTCACCGCGGGTGAACAAGGCCGATCCGTGGGTTCGGGGCAACGCCCCCACCTCGCAGGTGATCGTTCGGATGTCGTCGGTGCCGCGGCCGTCCGAGCGGGCCCCGTCATCAAGCACGGTTTGCTGGAAAATGCGTTCCTCGACCTTCTGAATCTCCGCCACCACGTCGCCCTTGGTGTAGGGCAGGTCCTTGGCGCCTTCGGGCAGCATGTCGGCGAGGATCTTCTCGTAGACCGCGTCCACCATCGCCTTGCGCTCAGCCTTGCTCGGCTGACGCCGGGCCCCGTTCAAGTCGTACTTGTCACACAGCTCCTTGATCCTGCCGGGCAACGACTTGTCGCGAATGCGCGTCTTTGTGTCCTTCTGGACGTTGACCATCTCGCTCAGTTCCTTGATGGCCGCGACGATCTTCTTGCACTCCTCGTATCCCAAGGCGATCGCTTCGAGAGCGACCGATTCGGGAACTTCCATGGCACCGCATTCGATCATGTTCACGCCCTCGGCGTGACCTGCCAGGACGACCTCGATGTCGCTAACCTCTCGCTGCTGAATCGTCGGGTTGATGATAAGTTCGCCGTCGATCCGCCCCACACGGATGGCGGCGGTTGGCCCCTCAAAGGGGACGGGGCTGATGCTCAGGGCTGCCGAGGCCCCGCACATGGCCAGGATGTCGGCGTCGTTCTCCTGATCTGACGACAGCACCAGCGCCTGAAGCAAGACTTCCTGTCGGTAGCCCTCGGGGAAAAGCGGCCGAATGGGTCGGTCGATCAGCCGCATGGTAAGGATTTCCTTGGTGGTTGGCCGGGCCTCGCGCTTGAAGAAGCCGCCGGGGAATTTTCCCGCCGCATACATCTTCTCCCGATAGTCGGCGGTGAGCGGGAAGAAATCCACGTCTTCCCTCGCCGGGCCATAGACAACCGTGCACAGAACCACGGTCTCGCCGTAGGTCACCAACACCGCGCCGGCCGCCTGCTTGGCCAACTTGCCCGTCTCGATCTTCAGGATCCGCCCGCCGATCTCCACCTCAACACTGTACGTCTTCATTTTCCTATGCCTGCCTTACTGTCGTCTCTCACGCCGACTCGTTTCTACCTACGTCTTTCCGACAACATCCGACTTTCAACCAAGTGCCAATATCGCCCGCTCCGCCGGCCGGGGGCCAGAGCGAATCACCTTCGCCCCGCGGGCGAAGCACCGCTGTTTGCGACTCTGTCCCCTTGATTCGATGGCGTGTACTTCACCCGCACACGGGTTCTCGCTTCGTGTCCAGCGTACCAGCGGAGAAGAATCCGCGAAGAGAACGGAGCCTCCGAACGTCAGCGGAGACCTCCGTAGGAGTTGACTATTTTCGCAGTCCCAGGCTGTCAATGATCTTCTGGTATCTTTCCCGGTCCATTCTGTTGAGGTAGGTCAGGAGACTCGACCGCGTTCCAACCATCTTGAGCAGCCCACGGCGCGAGGAGTGATCCTTCTTGTGCGTCTTGAGATGTTCGGTCAACTGATGAATCCGGGTGGTCAGCAAGGCGACCTGCAACTCCGGCGAGCCGGTGTCCTTCTCGTGTCGCCGATACGTTCCCACCACGCTGGCCTTGTGCTCTGCGCTTAACGCCATACTGCAATCTGCTCCTAGCGCCTTGTCTCGGGCCCGACCTCACGTTCGACTGACCGCGGATCGTGAACACTCATCTCTGTACATCTAGACTTGTAAGTTTATCTGGGCGGCCAGGACTATGCAAGCGGCTGCCCTAAACCCCGGCAGCTACGTTCTTTAGCGACATGGTTGGCCTTCAAACGCCCCGAGCCGCCGCCGCTCCGCGGCTACCGCCTGCCGGCCACGTGCAGGCCCACCGCCGAAAGCGGCGGGGTGATCGCGGACTGCTTGTAGATGTCCTCGCACAGGGCGCGAAGCGGTTCGGCGACGCTCCACGCCTGCCAGGGGCAGCCACCGGGGGTGTGCGGTGGATCGCCGTCGGCGACCTCGCAGACGCTGCCGATTCCGTCCTCGTGGAGATGGGCGAGCAAGCCGTCGAGGAACTGACGGGCCTCGCGGCAGGCTGGATGCACCTCGGCGAGGCTTGATTTGGCGGTCGCTCCGGCGTGCTCCTGGGCACGGTCCAGGCGGCCGCTCGATGGGACAGCACGCTCGGTTGCACGGCCGCCCGCGCCACCCATCGCCTTGACGTAAGCGGTCACGAAGGGCCCCAGCAGCCAGGGCCAGACGGTGCCCTGGTGGTAGGCCTCGTCTCGCTGGACCAAGTCTCCGCGATAGTACCGGCGATAGAGGGGGTCGGCGGGCGACAAGGTCCGCATGCCGAGCGGCGTCCACAACTCGCGCTCGCAGGCGCCGACGATTTCTCGCCACCGGGACTGGTCGAGAACAGGGTGCGTGAGGCTGACGGCAAACAACTGATTCGGCCGGATCGCCGGGTCGTCGCTACCGGTCACATCATTCATGTCGACCACGTCGTAGAGGCATCCGGCGGCTCGGTTCCAGAAGCGTTTGTTGAAAGTCTGTTGGGCCCTTTCGGCCCGCGATCGCCAGTGCTCCGCATTTCGGGTGTCTCCGAGCCGCTCGGCGAAGGCCGCGGCGATTCGCAGGGCGTTGTACCACAGAGCGTTGATCTCGACGGGCTTGCCGATCCGCGGCGTGATGGCCCGGCCAGGCAGCTTGGCGTCCATCCAGGTGAGGGCAAGGCCGGGCTCTCCTCCGGCGAGCAGGCCGTCATCGCACAGACGGATGCGGTGCCGTGTCCCCCGCTCGTGGGCCGTCAGTATCTGCGAGATGACCGCGAACATCTTGTCGGCGATGAACGACCAGTCGCCGGTGTAGGCAAGGTAGCGGTCGATCGCGTGGATGTACCAGAGGGTCGCGTCGATGGTGTTGTATGCGGGGGCCTCGCCGAAGTCCGGGAAACGATTCGGGATCATCCCCTCGCTGACGTGCTTGGCGAACGCCTGGATGATCCGTCGGGCATCCTCGAACCGGCCCGTCACCAGGCAGAGGCCGGGCAGCGAGATGAACGTGTCGCGGCCCCAGTCGCCGAACCAGGGATAACCGGCGATGACCGTCTTCAGTTCTCGATCGCGCACGACCAGGAAGTCCCGCGTTGCTCGAACGAGGGGGAACACCAAGGGATCATCGCCACCGCCGGCCTTGGCATGCGCTTCGTCCAAGGCTACAGCGTGAGCGAAGGCTTCTCGCCAGGCTTTCCAGGATCGCTCCCGCGTGGAGGCGGTCAAGACCAGGCCGGTCAGATCACCGGGCCTGAGTGTTGCGGTAATGACACCCGGCACATGCAAATCCTGCGTCGTATCGTAGCCCCGTTCGGCCTCGATGCTGAGAAAGACGCCGTGGTTCCAGTCCGGACCGGGGACAAAGGCGCCGTTGTGCGAGAGTCGCCAGGCGGGCCGCCCGCCGGGCCAGTGGAAGACGATCACGTCTCCGACGGCCTCCGTTTGCGGTTCGCCCAAGTCCTGTCTATGGGCGAGTATGTGGAAGTGGCGGCTGGTGCAGAAGGGTCGCACGGCGAGGGCGATCGGACCGTCGGCCTCGAGCAGGCGATAACGCACCACTGTGGTATCCTCGCCATCGACCATGCAGAGTGTCTGCTCGATGACAGCGGCGCCGACGCGCCATCGCCATGTGGGATGCGGTCGGGCGGTAAACGACTCTAACAGGCGAAAGCCCTCCGGGTACACAACGTCGGCATACTGATTGGTGCCCAGCTCGTAATTGTGGCCGTCGACAGTCACGACTGCTTCGAGCTTGGCGAGCAAAACGAACCGCTCAACCGGGGGATCGACGGCGGCCACGAGCAGGCCGTGGTAGCGCCGGGTGAGCATCTGGCAGACCGTTGCCATGGCGAACCCGCCGCGGCCGTTGGCCACCAGCCATTCCAGGTGCCGGTTGGCCTCAAAGCTCGCACAGCGATCTCGTTCCACCCGGTAGATGTTTCTGGCGGAAGGTTTTTCCATAACGCATGCATCTCCTACAGGCTGCTCAGGATTCGGAATAACACAAAGAGGCCGATCGAGGTCAGGCCCAGAATCAGACCGGCAATGGCCATGCTCCGTCCGCCGCCATACTGCCTGATTTGATTGCTTCTTCGCCAGCCGGCGATTCCCAGTCCTATAGCCACCGGCGCCAGGATCGGCAGGCAGAACGATAACGCGGCCAGGATACCCACGGTCAGCGCGGCGGTGGCGAGAGGATTTTCTCCGGGTTCCGGTTCGAGCGAAGGAGGTCTCCCTTCGAGCGTGAAGGGGATTCCACAATTGCCGCAGGTGTCCGCATCCACGGGCATCTCGCGCCGACAGCGAGGGCACTCGATCACTTGCACGCCGTCGGGACGGCGCCGAATCCGGGGCGCGGAGGCTCCAGCCGTGGCATAGGCGTGCATCGGCGTGGGGAGTTGCCCGTCATCGGAGACGGCGGCGGGACCGGCAGCGCGTCCCGTGCGAGGGTCCAGCGCCGGCACGGCAAAAACCGCGCCGCAAGTGGGGCATCGACCGGGCTGGCCGCTCTTCGCTCCGCGGGCCTCAAGGCTCGAGCCGCATCGTTGGCAGACGAAGGTAAAACGCCGCTGCGATAAGTCGGCCTCGGTGGTGGGGGCGGCAAGGGCGACCGGGAAGTTTCTGTCCGGGGGCTGCGCCACGTGGAAGCTCTTTGAACAGTGCGGGCAGGCGACCAACTGCCCGACGACCTCCGACGTGACGGTCACAGCTTTGCGGCAAGAGGGGCATTTCAACTCGAACTGCATCGAGGGGCATGATAGCCGACCGGCCTTCCAGCACGAAGCGGTAAGTGTTGAGGACTATGGGACCAGCAACC
>CAYYBO010000224.1:0-7108 GCA_964470125.1 uncultured Planctomycetaceae bacterium
CCTCGGGAACGCTCCTTCAAAGTGCTCGATCAGGATGCCGACGAACCGCTCCATGCTGCCGAACAGCGTGCGATGCACCATGATCGGCCGATGCGGACGATTGTCCTGGGCTATGTAGGTCAGATCAAACCGCTCGGGCAGGTTGTAATCCACCTGGACCGTGCCGAGCTGCCATTCGCGCCCGATGCAGTCCTTCACCAGGTAATCGATCTTCGGCCCATAGAAGGCCGCCTCGCCGATCTCCTCCTTAAACTCCAGACCGCTGGCCGCAACCGCCTTGCGGATTGCCGACTCCGCCTGCGCCCAGGCCTCCGGGCTGGCGATGTACTTCTTGTTGTTCGGATCGTGCAGCCCGATGCGGACGCGGTACTGAGTCAGGCCCAGGATTTCCAGGACGTACCGGGTCAGCTCCATGCACCCTGCCACCTCCTGCTGCAGATGCTCCGGCGTGCAGAAGAGATGGGCGTCATCTTGCGTGAATCCCCGAACGCGGGTCATCCCCGCCAACTCGCCCGACTTCTCGTAGCGATAGACCGTCCCGAACTCGGCGTAGCGCACCGGCAGATCGCGGTAGCTCCGCGGCTCGCTGCGATAGATTCCGATGTGATGCGGGCAGTTCATCGGTTTGAGCAGGAAGCCGTCCGCCTCCTGCAAGAACTCCCGAATCCACTGCAGGTTGTGCTGCGTATATCCCGCCTCGGTCATCAGACGCTTCGCCCCGCTCTGCGACGCGTCGCCGAGCAGCCGCTGATAGACCTCGCGATCCACGCGTTTGAGTTCGTCCAGCAAGGCCTCGCCCCTGGCCGAAAGAGGCGCGTCCGGGGCGTTCTCGGCGATCGAAACCCAAAGCTCGTTTAGAACCCACGCCGTGGGCGAGTCATACAGCGGCGGGAACTGTGCCTCCCGGTAATACGGGAAGTGACCGCTGGTTCGATACAGATCCAGCCGCCCGATGTGCGGCGTGTACACCATGTCATAGCCGTACTCGATCAGCTTGTCGCGCAGGTGCTCCTCCAGGATATGCCGAACAATCCCTCCCTTCGGTTACCACAGGATCAAGCCGCTGCCGACCAGCGCGTCGATGGTGAACAAACCCAGTTCCTGGCCCAGACGCCGATGATCTCGCTTCCGAGCCTCCTCGAGCTGCTTGAGGAAGGCGTCAAGATCTGACTTGCGATGGAAGGCCGTGCCGTTTACCCGCTGCAACTGCTGCTTGGCGGCATCGCCGTGCAGGAATGCCCCCGAAACGCCGAGTACTTTGAAGGCCCCGATTCGGCCCGTGCTGGGCACGTGCGTCCCCATGCACAGGTCTTCCCAGTGTTCGCCCGGCTCACTGCCCGTGACGTAGAAGCTGAGACGGTCCCCTTTGGCTCGTTCGGCGTTCTCCACCTTGTAGGGGTTGTCCTCCGCCCGAACCTTGGCCAAGCCCTCGTCCCGGCTCATCTCATACCGGGTAAACGGCCGGTCCTCCTTCACAATCCGCTTCATCTCCGCTTCGATTTTGGCGAAGTCCTCCGGGGTAAGGCGGTGGTCCAGCTCGATGTCATAGTAGAACCCGTTCTCCACCGGCGGCCCGTAGACCAGCTTCGTCTGCGGCCAGAGCCGGCAGATCGCTTCGGCCATCACGTGGGCGGCGCTGTGCCGGAGGATCTCCAGCGATTCCGCGTCTCTGTCGGTAATGATTTTGAGGGAGCAATTCCCGGCCAGCGGGCTGGCCAGATCCAAACGCACGTCGCCGTTCCCAAAATTCGCCTTTGCCCCGATTGCCGCCTTCGCCAGGCCAGGGCTGATCTTGGCCGCGACCTCGACCGCCTTGGCTCCGTCGGGCATCTCCAGAACTGAGTTGTCGGGAAGGGTTACTTGTATCATCGGTCACGCATCCTTCGCTTTTTGCCTGGTGAAATCGGCCCAGAAAACGACCGGGCGCCCGACCGGGCGGAACGCCCCCGCCAAGTTGCCAACACCTGGTTGTGCAACTTCGGGCGGGTCACGTTGTTCGACGTGTGCTCAACAAGGGCCTTTGTCTCAAGGAGTGCATGCCCGCACCTGTGTTCCCCATTATAGGAACCAGCCTATCATACGTCCCCAACATCGGTCAAGTCCACCCTGCGGGCGAGCAAAACCGTCCGCTCAACTGCGGCCGGCGGCCGGCGTGGTAGAATATAGGACAATGGATTCGCGCTCTCGAAACCCTGCCTCCGTGCGGTCAAGTGGGTCGGCAAGACGCGCCGCCCGCCCGAGCCCACATTGGCGGCCGACGCTGGCCGTGTTCCTTGCTTCCGTGGGCACAGTCCTCGCTGACGATCACGGCCAGGCCAAAGGCCCCCCGGGGCGCCGCACCAGGGTCGAGCTTGTTCCTCCGCCCGCCACCCAACCCGCTACCCAGCCGACGACTCAGCCCGACCGGCAAACGACTGCACCGCGTGAAGAGTCGGTCGAGATCGACGGCTGGGTTTACCGAGCGGACAGGTCTGCTCAGCCCCGCGATGGCGTGCCTTGGGAACTCACCGTCACGCCCGCCGCGCAACACGCCGCGGAGTGGCGCAGAGGAGACCCGTCTTGGCGGAGCCTGCCGGCCCCGTCAACGACCACGGTTCAGCTCCTCGGCGACCGACTGCGCGTCGCCACCGATGAGACCAACATCCCCGTGGTTCAGATTCCCGAGATTCTGTGGCGGCAGTGGATGGCGACGGACCTCCTGCAAGCCGTCGGTATCCACTACCACGACCTCGTCAGCGGCGACACGGCCAGAATCCTGTACACGCTCCACAAAGTGCCTGCCGACAACCCCGACGGTCAGCCCCCCTCCCCCGCGTCATACAAGGGCGTGCCCGGCGTCCGCGTCGAAGCGACGCTCATGACGCCGCTGATCTACAGCTTGGATCAGACCATCATGCTTCGAGTTGACCCCTTGGAGAAAGACAAGATCAAGAGCCGATCCGACCATGAACTCGGCCATGCACTGGTCTCACAAGAGGTGTTTCTTGACGTGCTCCGCGGCCCGCAAGACTGGAAGCTCGACCAATGCACCGGACGGCGATCTCGCCTGGAGTTCTACTGGAAACGCGAAATCGTCGGCCGCTCATGGGAGGGCTACCGCGACAGCGCCGCCAAGGTGGCCACCCTCCGCACCACGGTCGCCTTGGTTCCGCCGACACGATGGTCCCTGCTCCTTCCCGTCCCTCCTGAACGCGTTACCCAGAAGCAATTGAACGACTTCAACGATTCCATCGTTCATCTGCGAGGCTCTTTTGAACGGGCCGACCGCGCGGCCCAGGCTCGCTATCACGCCGTCCACGGCGAGTATGATTGACAACTTCTATCGGCGCAGGGTCGGGCCCTGCCTGGCCTCGCCCTCTATGGCACGGCTCGGTTTCACTGCGCCGATGTAGCAAAAGGGGAGCGAGGGAGGAGGAGGCCGGCGGCAATCGGAGATGCGGCTGTCACCCCTGCCCGGATTGACGCGGCCATCAGTGTAGCAGCGCGGCGAGCAGCCGCAGCGACAGGGTTTGCAGAGCCTTCCGCTTCGTCTTGTTGGCCTGCGGATTCGCGGGCGGTTCGGAGTCGTCTGCCCTCGCGCAGGATTCGCTCTCGCCGCTGTTCCGCGTTTCCATCTGCTGGCGGATTCCGTGCAACTCCGCCGCTTGGTGCTCTCGGCGTTCGCGCAACTCGTCAATCTTCCGCTTGAGGATCGCGCGCTTTTCGCCAAGCCGCCGGATATGCTCTTCCACCTCGGCTTTCTCCAGTTGGAAACGATCTATCTCCTTCTCGGTCTCGCGGATGTTCCGCACCAGCGCCCGACCGCGCCGGGCGGCATCGCCGCAGCACTCCCGGATGGCGGTCCCGGACGCTTGAAATTCTGAGACCATCCGGAGCCCGATGATCTTATCGCAGACGTCGATTCGGCCTTCCGGCAGCTCCTCGGCGTCCGTCAGGCTGCTTTGCCTCTCGTAGAGATAGATGAGAGCCTCGGCGCCCCTCAGAATCATGCCAACCTCGGGCCGCGCTTCGCCGCAACGCCTCATCCAGAACCGTTCGCCGTGCTTGCACAAAAAGCCTAACCGTCCGGCGACGCCCTCGCCGGCGGATTTGAACGCCTTTGACGCCGCTTGGTTCCAGCGATTACTCGGCAGCGCCGCTCCTGCAGGCCAAACCCCTTCGCCAACGGCCCAGGTTTCGATCCACGACCTCTCCACCCGGACGATTCGGGGAGCGGAGGGCGACGGGTCTGCCCGCTGCTCCGACGCCGACAAGGGGCCCGTCTCGGCTGTGCCGCATCCGTCGGGAATGACAGCGGTCGGTGCCGGATGAGGCGTGAGGTCGATGCCATCCTCGGGCGGTGGAATCGCCGTCGCCGCGGCGCTCGATGCGGCCAGTTGTATGGCGGCGGCAGCACAGATACTGGCGATGGCCAAGTCGCGGCGGCTGGTTTGAATCATGACGATGTCTCCCTCGCGCGCGGCGGCGCGGATGCAAAACCGTGGATTGGCGAAGTTGTCGGGTCAAATATCGGCAGAGGGGCCGACAGGGCTGGATGGGCGGGGCACCGGCCGCAAACCGCGTCGACCGTCAGGGTGATTGACGATCAGACCCGCCTGAGAGCGGCGTTGCCAAGCTGTCCGCAGGCGGCCATCTGACTGCGGCCCTTGGTAAGACGCGGTTTACAGTACTGCCCGGCCTGTTGGAGCCACGACAGGAACTGCTGCACGGCCGGCTCGTCTGGCGCCAGGAAGGCCGAGCCCGACGCTGGGTTGAAGGGGATCACGTTCACGCAACATTTGACGGGGCGAAGGAAGTCGGCCAGCTCGGCGGCGTTGTCTTGCGAGTCGTTGACGCCCGGGATCAACACGTACTCGATCATGAAGAACTGGCAGGACCGCAGCGGGTATTCCAACAGGGCCTCCCTCAAGACGTCCATCGGTTCCAGGCGGTTGATCGGCATGATCCGCGAGCGAATCTCGTCATTCGGCGCGTTGAGTGAGACGGCCAGGTTCAACCGCCGCCAGCCCAGGGCGGCGAGCCTGCGGATGCCCTCCGTCCGCCCGACCGTCGAGATGGTGATCTGGGGCTTGCCGATCGAGATGCCGGAGCGGTCCGACAGCACTCGCACCGCCTGGATCACGGCGTCAAGGTTGTCCAGCGGTTCGCCCATGCCCATGAAGACGACGTTGCGAACGTCCGCGCCGAGTTCTCGCCGGGCGGCGACAACCTGCCCGACGATCTCGGCGGCGCTCAGTTGCCGCAGCAGGCCCATCCTGGCCGTCTCGCAGAAAGCGCATCCTCGGGCGCAACCGATCTGGGAGGAGACACAGAGCGACGTCCAAACGCGGGTCTTTCGCCGCATGGGGACGACGACGCTCTCGATCTCCAGCCCGTCGGCCGTGCGCTGGACGAATTTCACAAGATCGCCGTCACGAACGTGCCGGACGACGGGATGGGCCTTCACCGCCAGGGTGACGCCGGCCTCGGCAACAGCGGCTTCCGCCGTCTCGCCGCGCAGAACCATCCTGTAAGCCGCGCGGAGCGGTCGAAGGTCCTTCAGCCGGGGTGCCGCCGCGGCGGCCACCTCCTCGAAGGTCAGTCCCAGGACGTCCATGCTCTTGGCCCTCGGCGGCGACAGCGCGCAATAAACCCACGGATCGGGTTTGCCCTCGCGTTGCCGGTGCAGTTCCGTCAGACGGTACTATACCAGCCCGTCAGCGTTGGCCGAAACCGATCCGTGGGTTGGTCTTGCTACGACGCCTCCTGTGCTCGCTGCTGTCCTCCATGCGTCACGGGCAGGAACCGGCGTCGAGCAGACAGTTGACGAACGCGGCGACGTCCAGGTTGGCACAATCACAGCCATCGCCGCCGCCGATCGTGCAGCTCACGAAGGACTGGATGTCGTCGCCGTCCACCACGGCATCTTCGTTCATATCGCCCGGCAGGCCGCCCGTCCCCACGGCTTCGGCGGCTATCAGGGCCGTCTCCGAGAGCTCGGCGTTGCGAGCCTTTACCGCGAAGGTGTACGTCGTGCAGCCCTTCAGGTCGGTCACCGTAATCACCGCCCACTGGGCCTCGGTCTGCCAGACCGCGTCATCGCTGGCGCCGCCGGAGGCGCTGACGTACTTGCCCGCCCAGCCGGGGTCCGCCGGGCTGGCGCCGGCACATTGCACGGCGAACTCCACGCCCGGTGGGTTGCCGTTGGCGTTCACGTCCAGGTCCAGCGTTGTGCGCGTCACGTTGCTAAGCGTCGGCGGCGCCGGATCAATCGGCAGCGTCATCTTGCTCGCCGTGGCGCAATAGTTGGTCTCGATACTGTCCTGGTTGCGAGCCTTGACCTTGAAGGTGTAGCTGGTGTTCGGGCTCAGGCCGATGGCAACGTCGGTGTTGGTCTGCACCCAGGCATTGATTCCGCCGTCGCCGCCGGTCGTGGTCGAGTCAAAGTAGACGCCCGATGAGCCGACGTCCAGGTTGGGCAGCGTGCCTGCGGCGATCAGCTCGATCGAGTTGCTCGTCAAAGTGCCGAAGGCGACGCCCGTCGGCGTCTCGATCAAGGTGGCCTTGGCGGACGCGCCGCCGTAGGGCGTTTCCACGCCGACCTGGTTGCGGGCTTTGGCCTGGAAAGTGTAGTTGGTGTTCGGGGTCAGATCCGTCGCAGTATCGCTGGTCGTTTGCACCCACTCGTTGATTCCGCCGTCGCCGCCCTCGGTGGTCGAGTAGAAGTAGAGGCCCGATGAGCCGACGGTCAAGTTGCTGAAGAACGTGGCCACGTTCAAAACGATGCTGTTGGCCGTGACTGTGCCGAAGGAGACGTTGGTGGGCGTCTGGATGTCGGTCACCGCGGACACGGGAGCGGAGTAGTCAGTCTCGTTCGGGGTGACGGCGTTGTCCCGGGCCTTGACTTGGTACGTGTACTCGCTGTTGGCTGCCAGGCCGATGTCGGTGTAAACAGGGCTCAACTGCCACCCGCTGTCCGTTCCGCCGGCGCCGCCGGAGACGAAGTCGAAGAAGTAGGTGATCGGCGGCGTGTGGACATCAGTGGCCGTGGAAGCCGTCATCGTGATGCTGGTCATGCTGGCCGCGGCGGGATCCGATTCGAAGGCCATCGGACTCGGCGTCGGCGGCG
>CAYYBO010000225.1:0-7105 GCA_964470125.1 uncultured Planctomycetaceae bacterium
GGGCGTCGATCATCTCGAGGCCGTTCATCACGGGCATGTTGATGTCTACGAAGACCACATCGACGGCGATGCGCTCGAGCAGGTCAAGGCCCTCGCGTCCGTTGGCCGCCTCATGAACGGCGCCCACCGACAGGCCGCTCATCTTGAGGGTGCGGCAGACCATTCGCCGCATGGTTGCGCTGTCATCTACGATCAGCAGGTTCAAACTCATGGTCGTTGGCCTCCTGTTCTCCATAGTTCCTCCGTGCGGGCCAATTCCAATCGCACGGTGGCGCAAAGGGACTCCAGGCCGCCCGAGGATAGGCCGAGACGGGCGGCGGCGTGCGCACTGGCGTTCATGTTCATCTGCTCGCTGCCGAGGCCGATCCCGGCAAGCTTGGCCACGGCGTTGGCGATGTGTACGGCGTCGAGGACGCGATCAACGGCGATGTCGGGCTCGTGATGGCGTTCGATGGCGTTGACGATTTCGGCGGGGAACCGCCAATGGCGGGCGACGGCGGCCCCGGCCTCGGCGTGGTCGGTGCCGAGGACCTTGCGTTCGGCGGCGAGGAAGGTTGTTTGTTCGGCCTCGGCCGACTGTCTGATTCGGCGGACGACATCCGGGCCGACGTGGCGGGTGAGAATCAGTTTGCCGACGTCGTGCAAGAGGGCGGCGGTGAAGGCCACGCCGGGAATGTGAACGTTGGCGAAACCACCAAGGTGTTCGGTGGCCAAGGCGGCGGCGACGCCGTGGCGCCAGAGTTCATACTCGCCCAGCTCAAAGGCGGGGCATGAGCGGCTCATGGCCCCGGACACCTGCTGGCCGACGGCCAACTCGAAGACACGTCCGCCACCGAGGCGGAGGACGGCGGCGCGCACGGTGTCGATGGGGGTGGCGGAGGCGCTCCAGGCGGAGTTGGCCATGCGGAGGATGTTGGCGGTCAAGGCCTGATCGAGCTCGATGACCATGACGATGTCGGCGGCACTGCTGGAGGGGTCGTTGACGACGGAGGCCAGCCGGCTGAGCGACGCGGGCATGGGGGCCAGTTTCTCGATTTCTTTTTCAAGGATGGTCAAGATCATAGGTCCCACTCCTTTCCCCCGGATTGAAGCCAGGTTCGACCGGTGCCGACATGCAGGTGCATGGTGCGCGAGATGTTGCCTCCGATGTCCTCCGCGGCAATGAGGATGGAGTTTTTCCAGAAGAGCTTTCGGAGCGTGACGAAGTTGCGTTTGCCGATGGCGAAGAAATCCTCGCCGCTGCCCAGAGCGGCTCCCCCGGCGACCTTGACTGTCAATCGTTCCTTGACGGCGCCGGCGGCATAGGCTTCCTTGAAGAACTGCGGCGTGCCGGTGTCGACGAACATATACGGGTTTGCCGCGGCCTTTTCGGGACTGACGCTGGCGTTGGGCAGCATCACATGGAAGATTCCCCCGACGCGGGCGACGGGGTCGTGAATGGCGATGCCCAGGCAACTGCCCAGGGCGTGCGTGACCACGACATCGTCGGGTTCGCGGGCGATCTTCATGTCAGCCACACCCACAACGTATCTCACAGTTTCCGCTCCCAAGAGACCCTAGACCTTCCGGTAGACCGTGGGCTGCACGTACTCAAAACGATGCTTGACGCCGGCGAGACTCTCGGAGTGGCCCACGTAAAGAATGCCGCCCGGGGCCATGATCTCCCAAAAGCGTTCAATGAGCCTCGTTTGAGTGGGTTTGTCGAAATAGATCATCACATTACGGCAGAAGACTACGTCGAACGGCCCATGCATCGGCCAAGACTCGAGTAGGTTCAGGCGGGCGAAGGTGACCAGTCGGCGGATCGAATCCTGGACCTGGAAGATGCGCTCGGGCCTGGTCTGGACGCAGGTGAAGTATCGCGAGACGTAGGCACCGGGGATTTCGCCGAGTCGCTCGGCGGCAAAGGTACCCTGCACAGCCTTGGCGAGGACCTTGGTGGAAAGGTCGGTGGCGAGGATCTTGGCATCCCAGGAGGCAAAATCGCTTAAGTGCTCGTGCAGGACGATGGCGATGGTGTAGGGTTCCTCGCCGGAGGAGCAGCCGGCGCTCCAGATACGCAGGCGGCGGGCAGAGGAGGCACGGCTGGCGGCGATCTGCGGCAGGATGGTCTTGGCAAGGTGGTCGAAATGGCCCTGTTCGCGGAAGAAGCTGGTCAGGTTGGTGGAGATGGCGTCGAGCATGGTGATGAGCTCGTCATCGCTGGCGTCCTTCCGTATGTAGGCCATGTAGTCGTCGAAGGTGGAGAGATTCAAGGCCCGCAGACGCTTGTTGAGCCTGGCCTTGACCAGCTCTTTCTTGCCTTGATGCAGATTGATACCGCACAGGGACTTGACCAGATCGCTGATCTTCTCGAACTCGCGATCGGTCAGTTCCGCAATATCTCCGGCGGCGGTTGTCATTCGTGCAAAACTCCCGCAGCATTCGACTCCGCGCGCCCCGCGGGGGAGCGGGGCGCACGGGACCACTTACCGGCATCAGAACTTGGCCAGTTCCTCATCGCTGTTCAAAGGGATGAGTTCCTTGGGGTTGGCGGGGGGCGGCTTGGAGCCGGGATTGTTGCCGCCCTCTATGAGGTTCTGATGGATCAACTCATCGGTGGCCTTCATCGTCGGTTTGTAGACCTTCTTGGAGGCCGCCTTCGGGTGGGGCGTTGCCGCAGGCTGCTTCGGCTGAGCGGTCTGCGGACGCTTGGCTCGCTTCGCGGCGGGCTGCAGAGTACGCCCGGAGCCGGTCTCGGACGCGCCGCGGACCAGGGCGACCAGCTCGGCGACCATGTTTCTGAGCTGCTCGGCCTGGGCGTTGAGCTCCTCTGAGGCCGAAGCCGACTCTTCGGCATTGGCGGCGTTCTGCTGAGTGACCTGGTCCATCTGGCTGACGGCGGTGGTGACCTGGTCGATGCCGGTGGCCTGCTCGTTGCTGGCGGCGGCGATCTCGCTGACCAGGTTGCTCACCTTCTGCGAGGAGGCGGTGATTTCCTCCAGAGACCTGGCGGTTTCACCGGCGACGTTTACGCCGTTCTCGGCGTTCTTGACGGAACCTTCGATGAGGGCCGCGGTGTTTCGTGCGGCCTCGCCGGCGCGTTGGGCCAGGTTGCGGACTTCCTCGGCGACCACGGCGAAGCCCTTGCCGGCGTCGCCGGCGCGGGCGGCCTCGACGGCGGCGTTAAGGGCCAGGAGGTTGGTCTGGAAGGCGATCTCGTCGATGGTCTTGACGATCTTGGCGGTCTCGTCGGAGGACTTCTTGATCTCCTCGATGGCGGAGACCAGCCGCTTCATGGATTCCTGACCCTGGGTGACGAGCTGGCCGGTCTCGGCCATCAGGCCGTTGGCCTGCTGGGCGTTGGCGGCGTTCTGCTTGGTCATCGAGGACATTTCTTCCAGCGAGCTGGAGGTTTCCTCGATGGAGGCGGCCTGTTCGCTGGCGCCCTGGGCGAGCGACTGACTGGCGCTGGAGACCTGCTCGGCGGCGGAGGCGGTTTGCTCAGCGCCTTCCCCGAGCGAGCCGGCCAGCCGATTGAGAACACGGTTGATGCCTCGGACGATGAAGAAGCCGAGGAGTGCCGCGGCGAGCACCGCGATGGGGACGGCGATGACCACGCCGGACTTGCCCATGGCGATCTGGTGCGCCGCTTCGCCGCCTTGGCGTTCGCCGTTTCTTTGATTGAATTCCAGGATCGCCCTGGCGCCCTGGCTGTAACGGCTGAAGATGGGGCCGAGTTTCTGTGTGGCCAGGGCGATCGCCTCATTCGTCTTGTGCTCGTTGCTCAGGGCAAGGACCTCGGCCCGGGCGGCGCCCATCTCAGCTCGCACGCTCTTCCAGGCTTCGAAAAGCTGCCGCTCCTCGTCGATGTTGATGGTCGGTTCATACGTCTGGACGTAGGTGTTGACCTCGTCCCGAGTCTGGTTGATCTTGTGTTCGCATTGCTTCTTGACCGTGTCGCTGTCGGCGAATACGTGTTCCAGGATGTAGGCGTAATTGGCGTTGCCGGTGGCCTCGATCTTGCCGGCGATGCCGATGCCGGGCAGGCTTTGCTTGGCGACCACGTCGAAAGACTCCGCTATCGTCGTAAGCCGCCAGTAGGAGAAGCCGCCGAGGCAGGCGGTGATGATTACGGCAACGGTGAAGCCGGCTACGATTCGTTTCCCAATAGTCAGGTTCATTGCACGGTTTCCTTTCAGGAAGAATGTACAGAGTGTCGCAGCGACAATACTCAAAGTGACAAGGCCAATCAGCCATGCGGCCGAACGGCCCGGGGACTCCAGGCGAGACGAAGGCAAGGCGGCGACGAAGGTCGGCGTCGGGTCGTGCCGAGGTTTTGTGAAAACCGCAGCCGCTCGCGAGGCTTGTGAAACGGAGGGGGCAGTGTCGGCCCGCGGCGGGGGGGGGGCGGTCGGCGACGGCTCGCGCGACCGGATCGGCGACGGCGCCTTCGCAGGGAGAGGGTTGGGCGTCGCGGGGTCTGTGAAGGGCGGTGGTTGAGGATTCGGTCCCGTGGCAATCCGCGGGCTCGCGGCCGCATGGGCGTCGAATTCCATAGGTGGTGCTTCAGCGACCTCGACGGGCGCGGGAGGGCCATGCTGGACGGGCGCTGCCCCGGCGTGATGGTCTACTCCAGCGTTCGCCGTGTCGGCGTTCAGGGGTGCGGCAGCTACCGAGATGTCCTTTGGAGAGGCGGCGTCTTCGAGGCACGAGGCGGAAGGCTCTGGCGGGCTTTGGCGCGCGGCGTGGTTGGCGCGTGCAGCCCGGTGGGCGGGCGTGTCATGCACCGGCACGCCGGTGTTGGCCGTGAGGCGCTCTCGCTCCGGGCGTCGGCTGAGCCGCTCGACATTGCGGGAGGCCATGTTGCGGAGGGCGCCGATGGCCCGGAGCTTGCCGTTCTTGACGCACTCGCGGGTGATTGGACAAACCGTGATCAAATCACCAATGCCCTGCCAGGCGCGGGCGTAGACGGCCGCGAGGACAAGGTCGTTGTTGTTCAAGTCGCCGTGGTGTTCTCGGGCGTCGCCGCAGGTGCGGATTCCGAGGAAGTCCCGCCAGCCGGAGCAGAGGATTGTCTCTACCTTGCCACGGGAATCGAAGCAGCAGGCCGCGGTGACGAACGGATGGTGACGACGGTCAGCGCTGGCGGTCCGGCGGCTCTGATCGCGGTCGGCGTTCTCGGTTGTTTCGGAAACGACGCGGGCGTCTCTCACAGCCGAGCGAGCCACCACTCGGCCGGGAGAGGGTTTTTCGGCGGTTGCGTCAGCGGCCCAGACCAGCGAAGTCATGCCCAGCAGGAGCATGACAGTCCAGAGGTCTAGGTGGTGGATCGTCCTTGACTTCATGCGAGCATTCCTTCTGCAAGTCCGCCCGGACTGACCCTTGACCGAGCTGGGCTCCGTCAAGGGCGGGCGTCCGGGGCTCGTCGGGCTGCGGCCCTCGTCGGCGTTCGGCGCAGCCCTTCACGGCGGTGTAACGGACTTTGCCTTGTCAGGCGGTCTCGGGCTCAGGGTTGCCCGAGTGGGTTGCCGTGGTGAGGGTGTTCAGGTCATCCCCGGTCAGCACCTTGCTGATGTCCAATAGGATGGTGACGCGGTTATTGGTCTTGCCCATCCCGAGGATGAAGTCGGTGTCCACGGAGACGCCGAACTGCGGAGGCGGTTCGATGTCTTCGGAGGCGATGTCGAGGACCTCGGAGACCTTGTCGACGATGATGCCCATTTCGACGTTTCCGACGTCGACGACGATAATGCAGGTTTCGTCGGTGGCCTCGGCGGTCTGCATGCCAAACTTGCAGCGGAGATCGATGACGGGGATGACCTTGCCGCGAAGATTGACGACGCCGCGGACGAAAGTGGGCGTCCTGGGGACGGCGGTGATGTCCATCATCCCGATGATTTCGCGGACCTTGAGGATCTCCAGGCCGTACTCCTCTTCAAGCAGTACGAAGGTGAGATACTTGCCGCCCAAGTCGCGGCACCGGACCTTACCGGCGGAAGACACTTGTGTTGCAGTTGCCATCGTTTTGGCTCCAGTGTTACGGCAGTCCAGGTACGGTCAGGGCCGCCCTGCCAAAGCTGCGCCCCGTTCATGTTGCTTTCTCGGCGACGATTCCGCGGGCCACGCGGAGCACGCCGCCTACGTCCAAGATCAAGCCCACTCGGCCGTCGCCGAGAATGGCGGCGCCGGAGACGCCGTGGATCTCACCGAGGGCCGAACCCAGCGACTTGATGACCACCTGTTGCTGCCCCAGGAGGGCGTCAGCAAGGAGGGCAAACCTCTGGCCTTCGTATTCGACGACCACCAGGAGGGCCTGGAGGGGGTCCTCGCAGGCGCCGGGAACGGCGAAGAGGCGGTGGAGGCGAAAGAGCGGAATGAGCTTTCCGCGCAGCATGACGACCTCGCCCTGTCCCTTGACAGTGGAGATGGCGGCGGCATCCGGGCGAAAAGCCTGCTCAATGGCGACGGTGGGTAGGATGTACGTTTCGACGCCGACGCGCAAGAGCATGCCGTCGATGATGCCCAAGGTAAGCGGCACACGGACCGTGAAGGTGGAGCCGGCGCCCAGTGTGGAGCGGATTTCCGCCCGCCCGCGAAGGGCCTCGACGTTCTTCTTGACCACGTCCATGCCGACGCCTCGGCCGGAGACGTCCGTGACCTTCTCGGCGGTGGAGAAGCCCGGGGCGAAGAGCAGGTCGTAGGCTTCGGTTTCCGACAAGTCGCGGTCAGGCTCGATGATTCCGCGTTCAACGGCCTTATCGCGGATCTTCTGCGGGTCGATGCCGCGTCCGTCGTCCTGGATTTCGATGACGACTTTGCCGGCTTCGTGGTAAGCGCGGAGGGAGACAGTGCCCTTGGCGTTCTTTCCACGGCTGGTTCGTTCGTCGGGCGGTTCGATGCCGTGGTCGACGGCGTTGCGCATCATGTGAACCAGGGGATCGCTGATACAGTCGACCATGTTGCGGTCGATTTCGGTTTCTTCGCCTTCGGCGACGAAGTGGACGTCCTTGCCGGACTTCTTGGCGACGTCGCGGACCAGGCGGGCCATTTTCTGGAAGGTGCCCTTAACTCGACTTTTGCCCTTTTTGAGGGCTGATTCATGTTGACCGCGCGCAATCAAAAA
>CAYYBO010000226.1:0-7053 GCA_964470125.1 uncultured Planctomycetaceae bacterium
CTCCTCCACGACCTTCACCTTCGCCGCGTCGTTGAGCATGTCGTAGCCCGGCTCGATGAGCCTGGCGTTGTCCTCGTCGCTGAGGCCGGCGTTGGCCTCCTTGTTGCCGAGTATCCATGACTCGCGCTCGGTGACGATTGCGGCTCGGAAGAACTTGCGAGCAACCTCGTAACCCCAATCGCGGAACGCCCCCTCGGTGAACTTCATGATGTTGCCCTTGTGGACCAGCGTCACCGAGCGGCGCTTCTGCTTGAGGGCGTAGCCGATGGCCGAGTGCACCAGCCGCTCGCAGCCGAGATAGCTGACCGGCTTGAAGCCGACGCCGACCATCACGGGCACGTCGCGCGAGGGCGTGCCCACCGCCTCAAGCTGCGCCTGCCACGCCTTGCACGCGGCGGCCGTGCCGAAGCGGACTTTCTTGAATTCGCTGGGCAGTTCCTTCTTCAGAAAGGCGAGCACCTTGGCGGACTCCGGCGTGCCCGCGGCGTACTCGATGCCGGCGTAGATGTCTTCCGTGTTCTCGCGGAAGATCACCATGTCCACCTTCTCTGGCTCGCGGACCGGGCTGGGCACGCCCCGGAAGTATCGAACCGGCCGCAGGCAGACGTACAGATCGAGCGTCTGCCGCAGGGCGACGTTCAGCGAACGGATGCCCCCCCCGACGGGCGTGGTCAGCGGCCCCTTGATGCCGACGCGGTACTCCCTGAACGCCTCGACCGTCTCGTCCGGCAGCCAGTTGCCGGTCTGACGGAAGGCCTTCTCGCCGGCGAGGACTTCCCGCCATTCGATCTTGCGTTTGCCGCCGTAGGCCCCCTGCACGGCCGCGTCGAACACTCGCACCGCCGCCCGCCAGATGTCCGGCCCGGTGCCGTCGCCCTCGATGAATGGGATGACGGGCCGATCGGGAACGTCCAGCCGCGAGCCGCTGTCCAGCGTTATCTTCTCCGCATCCGCCATGGGGCACCTCCAGGAATTGCGGATTATAGTCCGACCACGAGAAAACCGACCTGATATAGCGATGGTATCGTCGAGGCTTCGTTCAGCATCGTCCTCTTGTGCCGGGTGCGTGGTAGTTCGGGCAGGATGTCCCACGATGAGCTTCGGTCTTCGTTCGGAGCAGGGCATTCGCCCGGCTCGCCCGGGATGGGGCGGAGGAGCATAGCCACGGGCCAGCCCAGCGCAGCCCGCGGACGACCGGCGCTCGCGTCAGCATCCCACCCCGGAAGGGGGGTGGCCGGTGGCATGGCCGCAGCCTTGGGCGGCCGTTTCTCTGCCGCAAGGGCGCCGTCGCGAAGGCCGATTCCCGCTCATCCTCGTCATTCCCCGTCGGCAAGCCCTTACCCCCCGATCTCCGTTAATAGGCGGCGCGCTGAGCAAGAGTAGCACTATGTTGAGGGTGAACGGCTGATCGCTCTCCGCTGAATGCCGATTGCTGAATGCCCGCAGCGTTCGGCTCGCGAGGAGTCCCTGCCCCATGTGCCTACAACAGCCACGCGGCATCCGGTGTTCGGCTTTTTTCGGCTTTTTTCACTTTGCCGAAGCCCCAAGAGTGAAAATTCTGATGACCTCGCCTGGGTGGTAGGGCCGCTCAAAGCCGCGGACATGCCGCCCGGCCGTGAATCCACCGGTGAGACGACGGTGCCACGGGGATTTTGGACGCTAGTACACCCGCCGTTGCCGGGCCGAGGGGATGCCCAGTTGGGCGCGATATTTCGCCACCGTGCGGCGGGCGATGGGGACGCTCGTCTCGCCCAGGCGTTTGACGATCTCGTCGTCGGAGAGCGGCTCGGCCTTATCCTCCGCGTCGATGATCTCCTTCACCTTGGCCTTCAGACTGTCCCAGCTCACGCTCTCGCCGCTGGAGTCGGAGGTGCCGCCGGTGAAGAACATCCTCAGCGGATAAATGCCCCGCGGGCACTGCATGTACTTTCCTTCCACCGTCCGGCTGATGGTGGATGGGTCGCACTCGAACTCCTCCGCCAGGTCGCGCATCCGCAGCACCTTCAGAAACTGCGGCCCGTAGTCGAAAAACTCCCGCTGCCGATCCACGACCACCTTGGCCAGCTCCAGCAGCCGTTCCCGGCGATACTGGATCGCGTCGATGATCGCGCTGGCCGCCTCGATGCGGCCCCGGATGAAATCCCGGGCCGTCTTGTCGCTCGACTTGTCCTGGAGCATCTCCCGGTACTTCGCCGAGATCCTCAGCCGCGGGCTGCTGCCGCGGGCCAAGCGCACCGTGTATCCGTCGCCCTGCTCCGCGTAGTCGACAATGATGTCCGGCGATATCCGCGGCGTGTCGTCCCGTCCGACGAAAAGACCCGGCCGATGGTTCAGCTTGCCGAGCAACTCGACGGCCTGCTTGATCTCCTCGATCCCCCGCCCCGTGGCCTTCGCCACCGCCGGAAAGCGATTCTTGGCCAAGTCAGTCAAATGGTCGCGGACTAACTCGGCGTGCAAGGCTTCGGCGTCTTCTCGCTGGTCAAGCTGGATCAACAGGCACTCCGTCAAGTCCCTGGCGCACACGCCCGGCGGCTCCAGCGTCTGCACCAGGCCCAAGGCCTCCTCCAACACCGTCCGATCCACCGGCGGTGTCCGCGACAGGGCGATCTCCTCCATCAGCCGCTCGATTTCTTCCGCGCTTCTGCGAATAACAAGCGGCATCGCATCCGGGTTGTCGCCGTTGCCGTGTCGAGGATGATGGTCCGCCTCAAACCGCAGGTACCCGTCGTCGTCCATCCAGTCGATGAGGACCTCGCCGGCCTTCTTCACCTCCGGTCGTGCGTCCAGCAGTGCCCATTCGTGCAGGAGCTGTTCCTTGAGTCCCTCGCCGCGCGACGCCGTGTTGGCCATCGCGTCGAGCTTCGAGTCCCGCTCCTCGGACGACCCGCCGCGGCCGTAGGGCAGATCGCCGGGGTCGAACTCCATCTCCCTCGCCATCCGCTCCAGCCGCTCGAAGCTCTCCGCCTCCGCCTTGTTCTCCTCCGAGGCCGGGGGGTCTTCCTTCAGCACGGGCCGCTCGGCGGGTGGATCGGCCTCCATCTCCTCCAAAACGGGGTTGACCTCGAGCTCCTCGCGAATCCTGGCCTCCAGGGCGAGCAGCGGCAATTGCAGTATCTCCATGGCCTGGATCAGCTGCGGCGTGAGCCGCTGCTCCAGCCGCATCTGCTGCGAGGGGATCATGGATAGGTACTGCGACATTGATAATCCAATAACTACTTGTGCGGTCCGGCGTTACGCGGCTCCTCCCGCCGTTCTTCGGCTGGCCCAGCCGACCCCTCCACTTCAATGATATCGTCTCGGGCCGAGCAGCGACAACCTAACAGGCCGGATCGGCACGGAAATTGCCCGCCCCGCCGCCTTTGGGCTCCCGGCCAATAACGCGATATTCACATTCGCGATTCCGGCGGTTGTCCGGTCATTGCATTGCGGCCCGAGGTTTTGCTGTAAATTGGCGGGGCGGCATGGTTTCTAGTCCGCGAGAGGCTGTCTCTCGCCGAATACCGAAACCCCGCGAGAGAAGCCGGCGAGGCGGCAGAATGCGAGGTGGTTCATGGCGAAGCGTCCGAGATACGGCGTGCATGTGCGGTTGGACCAGAAATGCCCGGCGCCCGATGGCGTGAGGCTGTCGACCGACGTGTACCTGCCGGAAGGGGCGGGGCCGTGGCCGTGCGTCTTGATCCGAACGCCGTACAACAACAACGACGCGGCCAAGAAGGTGCCGCTGGCCCGCGAGTTCGCGAGTAACGGATACGCCGTGGCCATCCAGGATGTACGCGGCCGATACGACAGCGACGGCGAATGGCAGCCCTTCTTCAACGAGCACGACGACGGCATCGCCGCGCAAGCCTGGCTGGCGGCCCGGCCGTTCTGCAACGGGCGAATCGCCCTGTATGGCCGATCGTACGAGGGATATTGCGTCTGGATGGCGGCGTTCGGTCATCACCCGGCGGTCAAGGCGATCATCCCCATCGTCGCTCTGCCCGATCCGGTGTTGAACGTGCCTTGGCAGAACGGCTCGGTCTTCTGGACGATGATCACGTGGGCGATGCTGGTCCACGGGCGGACCAACCAGGACGTCGGGCAGTACAACTGGGAGTCGCTATACCGGTTCCGGCCGCTCAACCGCCTCGACGAGAAGATCGGCATATCGAGTCGAATGTGGCAGGACTGGCTGGCTCACCCGACGAAGGACGAATACTGGCGGCGGGCGTGCTACATGCACCGGATGGCGGAGTTGGACGTGCCCGCCTTGCACATCTGCGGCTGGTACGACGACGACGGGGCCAGCACGTATAACAACTTCCCGAACGCCCGGAGGCTGGCCGTCAGTCGCGACGAGCAGTACGCCCTCATCGGCCCGTGGCCACATGCGACGAATACAAAGACGATCGTGCCCGGCGTCGATTTCGGCCCGCAAGAGACGATCGACATCAACGGCTTCATCCTCGATTGGCTGGACAAGCAGATCGGCGGCCGGCCGCAAAACTCCAGAGCCGGGTTCTGTGAACCCGGTGGTGAACCCGGCGGCCATCGCAAGCGGGTCCGCATCTTCCTGATGGGCTCGAACGACTGGCACGACTTCGACGACTGGCCCCCGCCGGGCACAATCGAGCAATCGCTCCATCTGCACTCCGGCGGCCGTGCGAACACGCTCTTCGGCGACGGCGTCCTCTCCGACGAGCCACGGACTTCAGTCCGTGCGGCGCTGTCTGTCGAAGGAATGCCATCGCGCGGTGAAGCGCCGCGCGGGCTGAAGCCCGCGGCTCCTCGCGCCTTCGACGAATACACCTACGACCCCGACGACCCGACGCCGTACCTCTACGACGCCGGCACGCTGCAAGTCGGCGGACCGTTCGACGCCCGGCCGGTGCAGCGGCGGGACGACGTGCTCTGCTACACGACGGACGAGCTGAAGAAGGACGTCGTCGTCTGCGGGCGCGTCTTCGCCGAGTTGTACGTCTCGACTTCCGCCGACGACACCGAATTTTGCGCGATGCTCTCCGACGTACACCCCAACGGCCTCGCCCGCCAACTCTGCGACGGCAACGTCCGGCTGGCGTTCCGCGACTCATTGGAGAAGGCGGCCCCGGTCACGCCCGGCGAGATCGTGAAGGTGCGAATAGACATGTGGGCGACGGGCATCCGCGTCTTCGCCGGTCACCGCTTGCGCTTGCACGTCGCGTCAGCCGCCCTCCCGAAGTTCGCCGCCCACACAAACACGCTCGACCCGCCCGGCGAAGCCACGCGCGCCGTCATCGCCCGCAACCGCATATACCACGACGCGGAGCACCCCTCACGGCTGCTGCTGCCGGTCGTTGAACAGTGAATCACGAATTTCGGATTGCCAAGCAGACAGCAACGGTGGCATGGCCGCGGCTTGGGGCGGCCATGCAATCCTTTGCACGCTGCGATCAATACTCCGCCGGCAGGTCCTTGAACTGGGCCAGGGTGAAGACCGGGCCACTCCTGCAAGCGTGGACTCTGACGAGGCGGCACCTGATGCCGCGCCGGCGGTCATCTACCACTCCAAATCAAGCGAATGGCATAACGCCCGACCGAGGGCAAACAAGTGATCAGCGGACAAGGCCAGGATGCGTCTTCGAAGACGGTCCTTGGGAATCGTGTGAAGATTGTCCGTGTTGATGACACAATCGGCGGGCATTCCCTCGGCAGCTTGGATCGGCACTTCCGACGGCAGCGACCCGATCACCCTTGTCACCTCGGCGATGGTCACGTTCCTTCTGCGTTCGATGGCATCGCTGCGTGTGATGATGACGACGGGCCGAAATCCCGCATCGCCCGCCAACTCGGCCCGCCAGACCCCGCCACGAGTCAGGATCCGGTCCTCCCATCGCCGGCGAAATCAGGCGGATAGAACGGCGTCCAGTCTTCCTCGCGACTTGATTCCGTCCACGCCGCCAACCCCCGCTGCCCTACGGCGATCTCGTCAGCCTCCGATTCAGCCGCCAGGCGCTCCATCAGGAATTTGACCAACTCCAACTGCTCCGCGGGAGAGAGTGCGCCTGCCTCGCCAAGTATGGATTCAAGCTTGGTCATACCTTCATTGTATCGTCTCGACCGGCCTCGGCCCACAATTCCGCGCGGCCACGGCATCGTCTCCGGTCTTGGGGATGGCAATCACTCGCTTGACTCGCGATTCGGCAAGCGTCAAAACAGTAGGAGCGGGCCTGTCCGGAACAGAGCTGGGCCGGTACCTGCCTATCGTTGTACGATTGTTCGCCAACGCCAGGCGACTGCCGTGATGTTCTACATGCTGCCCGTTGGGATGGGCATTGCCTATGGGCTCTTCGGCAGGGGGTTTGTCCTTCCTTGGGCGGCTGAGGCTCTCGTCGTCGCAGTGTGTTGGGGTGCCGGGAGTTTCTTGTTCAGGAACTGGAAGTATCAAACCTACGTGACGAATTGTCACAATTCCGGGCAGAGGCCTTCTCCTGCGTCGTTCGCCGCCCTCCAGTCACTCTCGACAGGAGCGGTGGTCCTCTTGGTGGCCGTGATCGTCATGGGGCTGCGATGGATTATCGGTGTGTCGGACGGCCATTCAGGATAGAATCATGGTGGGCTGGTTGCATCGTTGGGCTTGGGCTTTCAGAGTCGGGACGGACGATAAACGAGCAGGAACCCCGGAGGCGCTGCTGCGGTGAAAAAGATCAAAATCATTGTCGAGAAACACCCGGACGGTTACGTGGCCTATCCGCTGGGCGTCAAGGGTGTTGTGGTCGGTGAGGGCGACACGTTTGAGGAGGCGTTGGCGGACGTGGCCTCGGCCATTCGGTTTCACGTCGAGACGTTCGGTGCGGAAATGCTCGATGCTGACCCACCGGTCTTGGACGCCTTCGTGGCCGAGGCTGGAGTCGCCTTCTGATGGCCAAGTTCCCTGTGGATGCCCCAAAGGACCGCGTGGTCCGCACTCTGTCTTTGCTGGGCTTCGAGATCGTCCGCGAGGCCCAGCATATCGCCATGCGCCGACTTAACGCCGACGGCACGGTGACGCCGCTGACGCTGCCCAATCACAAGACCATCAAGGGCAGCACCCTA
>CAYYBO010000227.1:0-2517 GCA_964470125.1 uncultured Planctomycetaceae bacterium
CCGGCCCACGACTGGCGTCGTGTGCGTGTTTGGCGCGTCGCGTCGCCCCCCCGTGGGCGACGGGAATTGCGAGTGAGCGTCAACTCCCGTTCCCGTCGGCCACGGGGGGCCAACGCTACGAAAGGCGTCGCTATTCGCGCTAACCACGTACGGCGTTGTGAGTTCTGATTGCCGAAGTCTTGTGAGAAACGAAGCGACCAGGAGGCTTTCATCGGATGGCGGGTAAACCCAGGCTGATCGTGGTGGGCGGAGGATTGGGCGGGCTGTGGGCGACGATACGGATCGCCGAGGCCGGTTACGGGGTCGATCTATTCTCGCTGTTCCCGGTCAAGCGGTCTCACTCCTGCTGCGCCCAGGGCGGCATCAACGCCGTGCTGGACATCAAGGGACAAGACGACTCCGTCCGGCAGCACATCATCGATACGATCAAGGGCGGGGACTACCTCGCCGATCAGCCGCCGATCAAGAGCATGTGCGAGGCGGCGCCGGGCATCATCCGCACCTATGACCGCATGGGGGTGACGTTCAGTCGGACGCCTGAAGGGATCATGGACCAGCGTCTTTTCGGCGGCGTCAAGAACAAGCGGACGGCCTTCGCCGGGGCGACGACGGGGCAGCAGTTGCTTTACACATCCGACGAGCAGGTTCGCCGACACGAGGCCGAGGGGCGGGTGACCAAGTACGAGGACTGGGAGTTTCTCTCGATCGTCATGGACGACGAGGGCAACTGCCGCGGCATCACGGCCATGAACCTGCGCGACATGAAGGTGCAGGCGTTTCGGGCGGACGCGGTGATCGTGGCGACGGGCGGACTGGGGCTGATCTGGGGCAAGTCGACGATGTCGACGAACTCGACGGGCGCTGCGGCGGCGAGGCTGTATCAGCAGGGGGCCAAGTTCGCCAACGGTGAGTTCATCCAGTTCCACCCGACGGCGATGAAGGGGTATGACAAGAACCGGCTGATGTCGGAGGCTTGCCGTGGCGAGGGTGGCCGGATGTGGGTGCCGAAGACGGCCGGCGATAAGCGCGACCCGAAGACGATCCCCGAGAACGAACGGTTCTACTTCCTGGAAGAGTGGTATCCGACGTACGGCAACACCGTGCCGCGAGACGTGGCCAGCCGGGCGATCTGCAAGTTGACGCGGCACATGGGGCTGGGCGTCGGCGGCGAGGACGTGGTGTTCCTCGATCTGTCCCATCAGCCGCGGAAGTTCCTGGAAGACCGCCTCGGCGGCATCCTGGAGATGTACCAGACGTTCTCGGGCGAGGACCCCTACACCGGGCCGATGCGGGTCTTCCCGGCGATGCACTACTCGATGGGCGGGCTGCTGGTCACGTTCGAGAAGGACGGCGCGACGGGCGGGATGAAGAAAGTCAGCCCGAAGAACCATGCCACCAACATCCCGGGGTTGTACGCCTGCGGCGAGTGCGACAGCGGTTATCACGGGGCCAATCGGCTGGGGGCGAATTCACTGCTCAGCGCCACTTACAGCGGGATGGTCGCGGGCGACGCGAGCGCTGCCTACGTCAAGGGATTGAAGAAACGTTCGGACGCGACACCGCAGGAGCGGTTGGAGACCGAGAAGAAGCGGCAGGACGAGATCAACCGCAAGCTGATGTCCTCGGACGGCAAGGAGAACGCCTTTGCCCTGCACCGCGAGTTGGGCGACTTGATGCGTGAGCATGTGTTCGTCGAGCGGGACAACAAGGGGCTGGACAAGGCCCTGGAAGGCATCAAGCGGTTGAAGGAGCGATCTGAGCGAATCACCCTGGACGACAAGCGTTCGTGGTCAAACCAGTCGCTCTCGTGGGCGCGGCAGATCAAGGACATGATCGTGCTGGCGGAGGTGATCACCAAAGGCGCCCGCCTGCGGGACGAGTGCCGCGGCTCGCACTACAAGGCGGAGTTTGAGTTGAAGATTCCGGAGGGCAAGTTCAAGGGCGATCCGGAGTTCGAGGCCTTCAAGAAGAAGTGGCAAGCCAGCAACGAGAAATGGCTGAAGACGACGGTGGCGACCTATAGTGTCGAGGGGCCGAAGATCGACTTCCAGCCGGTGGACTTGAGCGTAATGGCCCCGGAGGAGCCGAGGGACTATCGGTAGATTGCGGATTGTGGATTTGGGATTGCGGATCGAAGAGGGACGTTTGATCGCGAGACCGCCGTCGCGCGAATCGCTGGGGCGTAATTGGTTGCAGCAATGAGTAATCCATCCGTTGAAAAGCAGATTCATTTCAAGATAAAGCGTCAGAAAGGGCCGGACTCCGCCCCGTACTGGGAGGAGTTCAAGATGCAGTATGCCCCGTCGCACAACGTGGTGTCGGCGCTGATGTACCTGCGCGAGCACCCGGTCAACACCCGCGGCGGGAAGGTGGACCCCGTGGTTTGGGACAGCAATTGCATGGAGGAGGTTTGCGGGGCCTGCTCTATGATTAAAAACGGCTTCCCGCAAATGCCATGCCAAACGATGTTGACCAAGTTTAACCACCATTTTTACTGTACCCCAATAACAAATACCC
>CAYYBO010000227.1:2527-7050 GCA_964470125.1 uncultured Planctomycetaceae bacterium
TATGCCGACATCATCGCCGAGCAGCAGGCGCTCGGCCTGCTCGATGCTGATCAACGGCGTGCCGCGACAGGCCTGCGCGACGCTGGTGGACGAGCTGGAGCAGCCGATTGTCCTGGAGCCGCTGACCAAGTTCCCGCTGGTTCGCGATCTGATGGTCAACCGGCAGAAGATGTTCGACGCCCTGCTGCAAGTGAAGGCGTGGATCAAGGTGGACGGCAGCCAGGACATTCACCGGCACGCCCCGCTGATCTCGCCGGGCAAGCAGTCGATCCGCTATCTGTTTTCCCGCTGTATGACCTGCGGCTGCTGCATGGAGGCCTGCCCGCAGTTCAACGCCGGCTCGACGTTCATCGGTCCGGCGCCGATCGGACAAGTCTGGCTGCACAACGCCCACCCGACAGGCGAGTTCGACAAGGAGGAACGTCTGCACGCGGTGATGGGCGACGGCGGCATCACCGACTGCGGCAACGCCCAGAATTGCGTGAAGGTCTGCCCGAAGGACATCCCGCTGACGGACGCGATCGCCGAGCTGGGGCGGCAGACGACCGTACAATGGCTGCGGGACTTGTTTGCGAAGTAGCGGCATGGTGGGTCGAGGACGCACCCTTACTGGCTACTGGCGTTTCCAACCCATTGACGATACTATTAGAGGTCGCGGCATGGGGGTCCGGAGAGGCCGGCCGCGCATTGGAGGACCGCGTTGGAGCGCGGAATGGCTAATCTGCAGCGGCATGGAGGCTGGCACACCACATGATTCTCAAGAGGCTTACTGCTACGGGCTTCAAGAGCTTCGCCGACAAGACCGACTTTGATTTCGGCCCCGGGATCACCTGTATCGTCGGGCCGAACGGCTGCGGCAAGTCCAACGTGGTCGATGCGGTCAAGTGGGTCCTGGGCGAGCAATCCGCCAAGAGCCTGCGCGGCCGGCAGATGATGGACGTGATCTTCAACGGGTCCGGCACGCGAAAGAGTTCGGGCCTGGCCCAGGTGGATTTGGCCTTTGACAACTCCGACCATCGGCTGCCGACGGACCAGAGCGAGGTGGTCATCTCGCGGCGGCTCTACCGCTCCGGCGAGAGCGAGTATCTGCTGAACAAGCAGGTCTGCCGCCTGAAGGATATCCGCGAGCTGTTCCTGGATACCGGCATCGGCGTGGACGCCTACAGCCTGATCGAGCAGGGCCGCGTGGACGTGCTGCTCCAGGCCAATCCCGCCGACCGGCGGCAGATATTCGAGGAAGCGGCGGGAATCAGTAAGTACAAGATTCGGAAGCGAGAGGCCCTGCGGCGTCTGGAGCGGGTGGATCAGAATCTACAGCGCTTGCAGGACATCATCGACGAGGTGGAGAAGCGGCTGCGGAGCGTCAAGCTGGCCGCGGGCAAGGCGCGGAGCTATCAGGGCTACACGCAGCGCCTGCGGGAGTTGCGGAGCCGCTACGCGCTTTCAGAGTATCACCGCTTGCGCGTGACCAGAGGCGAGGCGGAGGCGCGGATCGCGGAGTTGAGCGACGGCGTCACCAAACGCCGCACCGAGCTGTCACAGAACGACACCCGGGTCAGTGAGGCCAACGTTCGGATCGTGGAGTTGGAGGGCGAGCTGTCGGAGGTTGAAAAGCGGCTGCTGACGGTGCAGTCCTTGAGCAGCGCCCATGAGGAGCGCATCGCCGCTTCCGAACGGCGGATCGGCGATCAAACCGACTTGCTCAACCGATCTCGCGAGCGGCTGACGGCTTTTGACCGCCAGATCGCAGATTTGGAAGGACGCCGCGCCGAGCACGAGCGGGAGGCCGCGGAGGCGGAGAGCCTCCTGCACGGCGTTCAGGCGGAACTGAGAAGCTTGCAGGATCGGGACAGAACCGCGGTCGCGGAGCTCGATCAATCCCGCCAGCGGTTGGAGGACGAGAAGGCCGGCATCATCGACCTGCTCCGGCGAACGAGCCAGCTTCGCAACGAACTGAACGGGCTGAACCTGCAGCACGAGTCGTTGACCGATCAGAAATCCAGGCTGGATCAGCGAGACTGCGCCATAGCCACGGAACTGGCGGAGGCGATGTCTCGCCAGCACCAGTTGCGGCAGCGCTGCGAGGAGATTCAGCGGCTCGTCGCCGAGCAGACCGAGAAACTGGAGGACACACGGAACCGGGCGTTGGAGCTTGCCCACCGGCGGGCCGTGCTGGCCGATCAACACGCGGCGGCCAAGGAGTATCGCAGCGGGCTGGAAAGCCGCCGGCAGGTGCTGGCGGAGATGGACCGCCGCCACGAGGGATTGCTGGCGGGGGCCAGGGAGTTGCTGGAGCGTCGCGACGCGGACCCGACCGGCGTGACGTTCGGCTACGTGCGTGGGGCGGTGGGCGAGTTGTTCGATGCGGACATTGCTCATGCAAGCCTGGTCGAGGCCGTGCTGGGCAGCCACGAGACGTACCTGGTGGTGAATCGACGCGAGCGGCTGCTGGCCGATCGGGAATCGCTGGCGGAGTTGAGCGGTCGATTGCAGGCGTTTTGCCTGGACTGCATCCCGCCGATGATCGCCGGTCCCGATCTCTCCGGGCAAGAGGGCTTCATCGCCAACATGATCGACTGGGTTCGGCATCCGGTTGACTGCGGCCAGTTGGCACGGCATCTGCTGGGCAAGACCTACGTCGTCGAGTCCGTGGAGGACGCCAAACGGTTGGCGGGGCTGCACCCTGGTGGTGCTCGGTTCGTGACCATGGAAGGCGTGGTCTGGGAGCCCGACGGGCGGATCGGCATGGGCTCGCTGGGCAGCGATACCGGGCTGATCAGCCGGCGGAGCGGCCTTCGCGAGCTGGCCAAGGAACTACAGGAGGTCGGAGGCCGAATCGAGGGGCTGGCGGAGGAGTTGCGCCAAGCCGAAATCGAGGCAAGCCACCTGGATCAGGTACAGGATGACTTGCAGGCGGCGATCTACGAAGCCAACACTCGTCAGGTGGAGGCGCAGGCGCAGTTGGGCGGCGTGGACGTCACCGTGCGGCGACTGAGCGACGAGCGGCCGCTGATCGCCTCCGAGGTGGCCGTGCTCATCCAACGCCTCCAGGAGATGCAGGCTCGGCAGCAGGTCGGCAAGGAATCGCTGACCGAGCTCGAACGGCGCAGCAACGAGAGTGAGCGGGCGGCGGCGGAGTTGCAGGCCCGAGTGGAGTCTCTGGCGGCAAGCCGCGGCGCCATCGCCGAGCAGATCACCGCCGGCAAGGTGCGGGTCGGCGAGCTGACCCAGCAACGAGCCGGCATCGCCTCGGCCCTCGACGATCTGCGTGCCGCCATCGAACGGCAGCGCGCCGACCGCGACAAAGTCATGCGCGACGTGACCGAGGCCCAACAGAGAATCGAGCAGTCGCATGCCCAGACCGAGGAAGCCCGAAGGACACTGGCGGAGCTAACCCGCGAGTTGCAGGTTTTGTCGGAACGGTCGGAGTCGCTTCGCGCCGAGCGGGACGAGTTGCGTCAGATCGTCGAGCAGTGCGGCGTCGAGGTCCGGCGGCTGAGGAATGAACTGGGCGACATCGAGTCTCAGCTTCACGAGCGAGAGATCAAGCTGCAGGAAGTCCGCGTGCGGCTGGAGGACTTGGCATCGCGGATAGCCGAAGAGCTCTCGGTGGACCTGGAGGCCCAGTACCAGAGCTACGTTCCTGAAGAGCAGCAGGACTGGCCGGCGGTGGAGGCGGAGATCGAGGACCTTCGCGGCAAGATCGAGCGGCTGGGCAACGTCAATCTGGACGCGATCAACGAGCAGGCGGAGTTGGAGACGCGGTCGGAGTTTCTCTCCAACCAGCGAGACGACTTGCGCACCAGCGAGCGACAGTTGCAGAGCCTGATAGAAACGTTAAACAGCGAGTCCAAGCAGCGGTTCCTGGAGACGTTCTCGGCGGTGCAGGGGCACTTCACGGCCCTGTTCCGCAAGCTCTTCGGCGGCGGCAAGGCCGAGCTGACGCTCATGGACCCGAACGACGTGCTGGAGTGCGGCATCGAGATCATGGCCCGTCCGCCGGGCAAGGAGCCTCAGAGCATCAGCCTGCTGAGCGGCGGCGAGAAGACGCTGACGGCCATCGCCCTGCTCTTGGCGGTCTTCCGCAGCCGGCCGTCGCCGTTCGTGCTGCTGGACGAGGTGGACGCGGCCCTGGACGAATCCAACAATGTTCGCTTCAACCACGTCATTCAGGAGTTCTCGCAGCAATCGCAATTCGTGGTCATCACCCACTCGAAGCGGACCATGAGCACCGCCGACGTGATCTACGGCATCACCATGCAGGAGGCCGGCGTCTCCAAGCGAGTGGGCGTCCGCTTCGAAGAGGAGCCGCGGCAACAAGTGGCATGAACAAAGGCCCACGGGCCACATTTCGAATGATCACCGACAGGCGATGATTGCCGCCGGCGCGTGCGCGAGCAGGAGGGGGCGCCGCCTGCGTCGCCCCCTGCCGTTCGTATCCGCAGCGGCAGCGCCCGGAAGGAGCAAGGGATCGCAGGACATTCGGATACGCCCGATCCCTAAATCGGCCACGGAACCGATCG
>CAYYBO010000228.1:0-7010 GCA_964470125.1 uncultured Planctomycetaceae bacterium
CGCACCCCGTCGCCAGACCAAGGATGCCTGCCAGTCCAAGGACCAGGCCCTTAATCGCCCGTCGCGGTTGACTCACTTCCATGCCAGGCTGACTCCTCACCATGCTCGGCTCCGTGCTTGCAGGCCGCGAGCGTCTCCCTGCCCGGGTCGCCGACTGTTCTGTTTGCGGCTGCGGACAAACCAGCCCCCCGCGCTATCCGGTGGAAATCGAAACGTTTCAGTCTGCTCCGGCCTCACGCAAGAATTCCCTCGGCCGGCTTAGATACACCCTTGCTCGGGCCCGGAGTCGGCGCCGGGGTCAGCCGTGCCTCACATTCAATCAGTAGAAAACGGTTCTCGTGCGATGATGGTTCACACGCACGTCTTCACGGTGTGACAACAGCCACAGGTACCAATCGATCTGCCAAACCGCCGCGTCTTTGCCGGCGCGTTGCGCGGCGGCCTGCATCCGGTCCACGGCCTGGATTGTGGCGGCTCGAATCTCGATCTCGGCGTCTGAATCGCGACTCACTTCCTCACCGCCGTCGACCGCCGCGGCCAAATCCGCGTCTAGTTCGAGGATGCCAAGATGCCGGAGGGCCTGCGGAACCCGGTAGTCCGCGAAGGCTGTCAATGCCTCGGCGTTCTCCAGTTGCTGGAAGCCGTGCGTCTGCCAGGCGATGGAGAGGTCCAGGGCGCATATCTGGGCGCGTTTCATGAAGTAAACAGGCTTGCCGTGATAATTGCTCACATCGCGAAACGAATCGAAATTGGACATGAGCAGCACGGCGAGCGGCCAGGCCCGGCTGTTCACTGATTCAATCGCGTAGACAAACTGGCCGTCGAATCTCTCCAGGAGCGTGCGTGCGGTCTCGCGGATGATCTTCTCCCGCTCATCCAAGAGCAACAACCGCCCGTCGCCTTTTCCGCCGAGGATCTCCCGTATCTCCCTTCCCGGCACGTCAAGCCAATACTCAGCCCGACACCAGCGTGGATCGGATTTCGCCGCCAGCAGGAGGGAAATGAACATGGCGTTGAACCGCTCGTACATCCGGCCGCGCCACTGGATACGAATGGGGTTGTCGGACCAGAAACAGAAGTTCAACGAATCGATGAGCAAGACCAGATTGGCCAACTGCTCCCTCGAACCGGGAAGATGGGTCAGCAGCTCGTGCGCCGCCGGCCTGAGCTCGGCGGCGTCCACCGATCGGCTCCACGCTTCAATCGCCGCGTCGTTAAGCGAAACCAATCTCGCCTGCTCGACGATGGGGCGTGTTGTCTCACGGACAATCATAGACGAGATGTTAGCCGGATTTGACCGACCCGGCAACGCGACCCGCGCGCCCCTGCACCGACGGGCAATGTTCGTTTGCACCGGTATTCGCCTCGAAAGCATCTTCTTTCGCGGCCTGGCGTCATCTGACTTGAATCTGGTTGAGTGCCCTCAGGCCGGAGTCGCCGCCGTCGGTTGCGGGGAGACGGTAACGCGGTTGCGGCCGGCCTCCTTGGAGGCATACATGGCCCGATCAGCCGCCCGGAGAATATCGTCGGTGGACTTCATCTCCGCTCGCCATTCTGCGACGCCCAAGCTGATTGTCACCTTGAGGTGCTGGCTCTCCCACCTGAAGTCGTGGTCCGCGACGGCGGTTCGGAGGTGTTCGGCGCAGACGCTGGCGCCGGCGGCGGCGACGCCTTGGCAAAGGATGAGGAATTCCTCTCCTCCCACGCGGCATACAAAATCGGTCTGCCTGACTTGGCTCTGCAGAACCTTGGCTGTCTCCCGGAGCACCATGTCCCCGGCGGCGTGACCATAGGTGTCATTGAATTGCTTGAAGTTGTCGACGTCCAGCATGACGCACGAGAACGGGTGACCGTACCGATCCCGGAGCCCCCACAATTGCTGCAAGCGGCTCAAGGCCTCGCGCCGATTCAGCAGGCCGGTCAGTTCGTCCAGGGTCACCATCCGCCGAAGCTTGTCGTTCGCCGCCGCCAGCTTGTCCGCGGTGATGGCCATCTCAGCGTTCAACCGGTGGATTTCACGAGTGCGCCGGGAGAGGTCTGCCTCGAGGCGGGAGATGTGGTCGGCGGCGCGGAGGCGGGCCAGCAGTTCAGACTGGCTGACCGGCTTGGTCAGGAAGTCATCAGCTCCGGCTTCAAGCGCCTCCGCAATTCTCTCGCTTTCCCCGTGAGCCGTCAGAATAATGACGTAGACGAATCGAACCCCCTCGTGCTGGCGCAGGGCACGGCACAACTCTGCTCCGTTGAACTCCGGCATCACCAAGTCACTGATAACGATGGGCGGCGCTTCCGAAAGCACGATGTGCAGGGCATCGCGTCCGTTGGTGGCCTGGAGAATCTCGTACCCAGCCGTATCAAGATACTCAGCCAGCAGCCGAAGCATCGCCGGATCGTCGTCAACAATCAGTACTTTGCGATCCATGGGTGGAAGTCTATCTCAGGCTGAGGTTCTCGCGCGTCGGCACAGGGCGACCAGCTTCTCCGCCTCCGCCGCCAGTTGCTCCAGCGGACATCCGTTCCTGGTTGATTGCTCAAACGCCGCGGCAGCCTTGGTAATGGCCGGGAATCCGTAGCTGCCCGCGGCCCCCTTTAACTGGTGAGCCAGCTTGAGCGAGCTTTCCAACTCGACTTCTTCCACGGCTTGCTGAATGGCCTTGGCCCTCTCCGGCAGCTCCCGGACGAACAGAGCGATCAATTCGGCGAGGTCCGGATCACCCGCCAATTCGCTAATCAACACTTCCGAGTGTGGCAGAGTCTGATCCATGGCGGTGCCATCCTCCAGGCTTCATCCCTACAGCGTACACAGGCTCTGCCTCGCAGAGCCGGGTCCCTGTGCCGGCCGGGTTTCCGCCTCCTAGGGGCCGGCGCAGGCGCAGACCCCTGCGACCCTGCGCTGTGGTACTAGCATCGGCTCTGCCCCGGCGAAGGTTTCCAACAACGAGACAATCTCGCGATTTTCAGCAGAGATCCGCCGGCTCCGGAAAATTCTCGGGCGTGGACCGCCGCCGCCGCCGTTTCCCGACGCTCCGTACAATGATCGGACGCAGAAATCGGCGTTCCGCCGGCGTTGCCGCAGCAGTCCTCGGCTTGTACGTCGCCTCGAGACAAGCGCTCGCTGTCATCGCATCGGTGGGAGAAGGGCGAGTACTTGCGGTGTCGGGCAGTCAGGGCGAGTGGCGGGGTAACACTGCTCAGGGCAACGTCGCTTGGAGGACCCGCTGAGCCTCGCTCTCACGAAACTCAGTCAGTTTTGCCCGCAGCTCAGGTCGGGAGAGGGACAATATCGCTACGGCCATCAGGGCTGCGTTCCTTGCTCCGGCCTCCCCCACGGCCATAGTGGCCACCGGAACGCCGGCCGGCATCTGGATCATCGAGAGCAGGGAGTCCAAACCGTGAAACGCGGCGCTCGCGATCGGTACGCCGATCACAGGCAGCAAAGTCAGCGCCGCCGCCACGCCTGGCAGATGAGCCGCGCCGCCGGCCCCTGCGATCAGCACCTCTACCCCACGCCCCTCCAGCTCGGAAACGTATTGGGCCGTCTGTGCCGGCGTGCGATGTGCTGACAGCACGCGGCACTCGTGCTCAACGCCGAGAGCGTCGAGAAGATCCGCCGCGTGGCGCATCGTTTTCCAGTCAGATTCGCTGCCCATGATGACTGCGATCAGTCGTTGTCCCTTGCTGCTCATGGTGCACCTCGCCGGATGTGCGGCGTTGCTCGCCCTGGTTTCTTGGTTCTCGGGAGGGCTCAGGCACCTCAGCCGACGTCCGGGGCGATGGTACCAAGTGGTCGAAGGCCACGCTTGAAGCGTGGCGCTCCGGGCAGACTACAGGAGGAAGTGCCCGCTTGAAAGCTCAGACTGAACTGTTGGGGGTGAGCACTGGGATGGACCGCCGAACCGAGCAGCCAAGCATCGGAGGTCGTCGGCGGAGGGGGATGCCCGGGGTTGGATCTCCGGCGTGCCGGCGCGAAAAGCCAGGGTCGCGTCATCTCCCCACGACGCGACCCCATTTGCCGCTTTGCAGCAGCAACCCGCTGGGGAAGCCTTCCTGATCTCTACGGCACCTCTCCTTGCGCCCTAGACAATCCGGTAGGCCTGCCCCAGCGACTTGCTGCCAGCCGGGGCGATTGCCTGTCGGCACCTCGGTTCCGACTTCCTTGGCGAAACAACCATGTTCAACTTGCATGCCGTGTGCAGTCGATGCGAGAGAGATTCCATGCCAGCCCATAACTGTTAGCAGGTGATATGTTTACAAACGCCTCCTCCTGCCGCCTGTAGATCACTTCATCCATTGTTCCCAGAACCGGGGAAAAGGGGACCAGTGACCCACTCCCTCACCGGGCAATAATGCCCGGTCGGACGCCGAATGCCGAGGCCGCACGCAACAAAGGCCTGCTGGTTCGTGCCGCGCTCATCCCAGCGGTTCGGTGGATCGCCCAACTGTATGTTGCCCACGCAACTTCCGAACCGGTATTGCCGGCTGCGGGGGGGGGCTTATCGGCTGCTGCCGCGTGGCAGAATCCCTTGTGACGGTCCGGTGTTCTGTCAGGCTGCACGCCGAGTTGTCCGATGATAACTCCCGACGCATCGCTCGCTGTGGATGAGGCAGCTCGCAGTTCGGCAGGATGCTACAGGGACCGGACGGCGGTATTCGACGGACATGGTCATGGACGTTCGCTACGTTAACCCATTTATTGCCGCCGTGAAGCACGTCTTCAAGACGATGATGGAAGCCGATGTCTTCGTGGGCAGGCCATGTTTGAAGGACGGCGATGCAGCCTCCTCGCACGTGTCGGCGATCATCGGTTTCTCGGGAAAGGCGGCCGGCAGCGTCGCCATGTGCTTCTCCAAACAGACCGCTGTTCGGGTGGCCAGCAAGCTCGCCGGTACCGAACTCTCCATTCTCGACACCACCGAATTGGTTGACGCCTTGGGCGAGCTGACCAACATCGTCGCGGGGCAGGCCAAGGCCAAGCTGCCTAACGTCAATGTCGCGATATCTTTGCCGAGAGTGATCGTGGGGGCCGGGCATCGCCTGATGGAGTCCGCGACGTCGCCAGTGCTGCTGCTGCCCTGTGACTCCTCGCTGGGCCGCTTCTCGGTTGAAGTGACCATGCAAGTCAGGCAGGTGTGCCCATTCGTTATCAGCGTCGCCCTCGACGACTTACCACAAGCACGCGCATAGCACTCGTTCAATTCCAGTATCTATTCGCTCCAGGGTCTGCACGCTCCGCTTTTGCCGATCAGACCGGCAACCGGACCCGAACAGAGAATCGTGGCCGTCTGAGCCCCAGCCGCGGCGGACGCCGGGCGTCACGAGTTTTGACATCGCCAGCGGTCGGACAGGCAAGTTGCTGGCACTGGGGCAGTCGCTGGGCAACGAACACAAGATCACCGCCGCGAGGCGACTGTGGGCTGCAGAGCCGGCCGCGCCGCCGTTTCGAGGTCGAGCAGCCAGCGTTTGCGCCACAGACCGCCGCCGTAGCCGCCGAGTTGGCCGCCGGCGTTCACCACACGGTGGCAGGGGATGACGATGCTGACGGGGTTGCGGTGGTTGGCCTGACCGACGGCACGGGCGGCGCCGGGCCGGCCGACGCGCTTGGCGAGTTCCGCATATGAGATCGTCTGGCCGTAGGGGATTCGTTGCAGGCCTTTCCAGCAGGCCATCTGGAAGTTGGTGCCGCGGGCCTGGACGGGGACGGTGAACTTGCGGCGGCGGCCGGCAAAATACTCGCGGAGCTCGATGCGCAGGCGTTCCAAGGGCTGGTTCGTGCCGGGCACTACGGGCAGGCCCGACTGTTGGCGCATGGCCTCGGCGAGGGCCTGCATGTCGCGCTCGTCGGCGAAGCTGAGGATGCAAATTGCGGCGGGCGTGGCGGCGGCGAGGATGGGGCCAAGGGGGCTTTCGATCATGCCGGCGACGGCGCATTCCGCGTGGCGGCGTCTTCCGGGCGGGCCGCCGAAGGTCCGCTCAAAGGCGTCACGAAAGCCGCTGGAGGATTCGAAACCGTGATCGTAAGCTGCCATGGTAATGTCACTCCCGTTCTGAACGGCGCTGAGCGCCAGACCCATCCGCCGGGCGCGATGGTAGGCTTGAAAGGTCATGCCGTAGTGCTGCTTGAAGTGTCGCCGCACGCGGGCGGGGTCGACGCCGAGCGAACGCAGATCTTCGTCGCGAAGCCGCGAGTGCGGCTCGGCGTCGACCGCCTGCAGCACGCGGCGGAGCCAGGCCGGCGGGCGACCGTCGGTCTCCAGCGGGCGGCATCGCTTGCAGGGGCGGTAGCCGGCGTGGAGGGCCGCGGCGGGCGTGGTGAAGTACTCGACGTTTGCCGGCCGTGGCTTGCGGGCCGGGCATGATGGGCGGCAGAAGATGCCCGTCGTGCGCACGGCGAGGAAGAAGACGCCGTCGTAGGAGGCGTCGCGGGCCTGGCAGGCTCGCTGCATCTCGCGGTCCGTCGGTCGCGTGAACATGCCGACATGCTAGAGCCTGGCGAGGGGAGGCTCTACCGAAAACTGAGCGCGGAAGTCAAATCTCCGGGACCAAGCCCCACCCGATTCGACTTGCGGCGACCCGGGTCTGCAGGCTTTGATGCGAGAGTCCAGCCTGCCTCGGACTGTCCAGGTCGTCGACGAGCGTTTGGCAAGCAGCCGAGCCTTTGCCGGAAAGGCCGGCATGCAGCAGCCGTGGGCAAGTACGTGTTCGGCAGGGGTGCGGCCGTCTGCGGCGGTGTCGGCCCCTTGTGGTGCCGACGCCCTCGTCGGCATGATGCCGGTGAGGGCACCGGCACCACTTTTGGATTGCCTACGGGGGGGCGACGCTGCACACCAAACACGCACGTGGGCAACGCCCACGGGAATCGGCCGCGCGTCAGTTCGTTGACCCTGTAGGGGTCATCCTTCCCCAGCGGAGGAGGAGGACGACCCCTGCAGGGTCGGTCCGCCTGCTGGGACTCCCTCGACCGGGGGCGGCGCTGCGCTTGCCCCCGGCTACTGTCGTTCAGCCTTGCAGGCTGG
>CAYYBO010000229.1:0-6941 GCA_964470125.1 uncultured Planctomycetaceae bacterium
CGGACTTCCACTCGCCGCGTGTCCGCGATTCCCGAGTCGATCAGGCGAACTCTGGCGGTCTCTATGTCCTTGACAAAAGCCACCTTTATGTACTGCGCCTGCCGGGCCCGTTCCGAGAGGCCCAGACTGGCCTGTCGAGCGTCGAAGACCTCCACAAGAGACTCCGGAAGGTCCTTGCGCATCCGGTGTACCACCGCCTCGACCGGGATCGTGACCGCGTCGTCCTGGCTGGCGACCTCGATCTCCACGTTCGCCGTCATGCCCGGCTTGATCCGGGCGTCGGTGGAAAGCACCTCCAGCAGAGTCTCGAAGTACACGACGTCTCGCCCGAGTTGCTTCGAGCCCTTCGACGCGACCCGGACCACACGGGCGGCCACGGGCACCTGCTGGTCGGCCTGGAGGTACACCTTCGCCGGCTGGTCGGCCTTCACCAGGGGCACGTCGATCTCGTCCACCCGAACGCGTACCTGCATCTTGGAGAGGTCGCTTATGGTCATGATCACCGTGCCGGGGTTGTTCATTGTGCCGGTGACCACGACCTCGCCTTCCTTTACCGTCAGCTTGGCGATCGTGCCGTCGATCGGAGACGTGATGATAGTCCGCTTGAGGTCCTCCCGAATCCGACGAAGGTGAGCTTCGGCCTCGACCAACTCCTGCCGGCGCATTTCCAGGATCGCGGAAGCCCGCTTGCGGGCGGTGATGTAGTTGGACAGCTCGACTTCACTGGTTGCGTCCACCTCGGACAGCCTTGCCTGGCGGCGGCAATCTCGTTCCGCCTGTTCGTGTTCCGCTTCAGCCTGAAGCACTGCCGCCCCCAGCTTGGCCACCATGGCTTCGCCGGATTCCACGGCCGCCCGAAAATCCTTGTCGTTCAAACGGCATAGCAGGTCGCCCCGTTTGACCGCGTCACCCTCCTCGACCGGCATTTCTTCGATCTTGGCGACGATCTCCGAGCTGATCCCGACTTCAAGAACGGCCTCCACGTCGCCCGGCGCCTGCACGATCTTCACGATCCGCCTCTGCTCCGGTTTCTCCACGTTGACCGTCAAGGGAACTTCGGCGGCGACGTGCAGCAGCGGTTTGTCATCGGAGCCGATCTTCAGACTGCCCAGGGCGAAGACAACCACCGAAATCCCAGCCAGAGCAATCAATGGCACCACGGCTTTCATCTTCAACTCTCCACCAACATCTTGTGATCTCCGTCTGCTGCCGACGGAAGGCTGATCACCATTGTAATCCGAGCTGGGCGAGCCCGATCCGCGAGCCCACCGCAAAGAGGCACATGAGCCCTGCGGTAACGGCGGCCGCGCGCCGAGTTAACTGCTGTGTTACACTGAGCCCCACGGCAAACAGGATCCAAAACCAGATACGAAACGGATCAATCGCCGACAGCCACGCCGCCTTGCCCGGCGGGGCCAGCATCGATAACGAGGTGCCTACCTCGATGGTGCGATAACAAAGCATCATGCTCAGCCGCAGAATGTGGGCCGCAAGTTCCACGAAGCCGGCGTATACGCAGATCGCCATCAGCGTGTGATACTCCGGCTTCCGGCCGGTCAAGGCCACAACTGCATAGGCCAAGGAGGAGATCAGCAGCAGGCTTGACAGCATGTATGCCGGCGACAGAACGACCGCGCCGGCCCGGCTCATCAGCTTCCTCCATTCTCCATCTTTCCGGATGTCTTCCATGGCCTCACGCAGCCGAATCCGATCCACCAGGTTTGACTGGTGTTTTTCCAATTCGGCCAGCCGCGTCTCCGTTTGCTGATCCACCACCCGGTCGATGAGGCCGGTCTGCACCTCGGCGAAGCCGATCAGCAGCACGAGCCCCATCAGCAGCACAAGCGCCCAGCCGTAGGCGCCGGTGTCCTCCACTCGCGAAAACAGAGCCGCCGGCCTGGCAAAGATCAGGAGTACGTCCCTGAGCCGTATGCGGGGCAGGTTAGGCTGCGTGCGACCATCGTCCATGAGTACGACTGCGCGGATGCCAACGCGGGTCGGCCGCCAGACTCGACGGCCGCATATCGAATGACCCACTCTATATAAGTCTATTCGTTGCCGTCGGCCGGACTATTCGCGGAAAGGTCTTTTTTGTCCGAACACCAAATCCCTCTCCCGACCTCGTTTCGCCGAAACAATTTCGAGCCGCTGCCCCAGACCGTCTATCCCCCGGTTTCCACCGCATCCTTGAGCCTCTTCGCCCTCGTGGAAGCTGCCGCTGGATCGGGCTCCTCTCCCCGGGCCGCCAACGCGATCACGAAGCGCTTCCCCGTCGAGCCTTGCTGCTCCGCCAGCGGTTGAACAACGATCCCGGGCTTCCCCGCCAGCGTTTCCGCCTGTTCTCCGGCCAAAAGGACGAATATCGGTTCTGCAGGCGGCGGCGAGTCGATGGGACGCGTCTCCACCCGCCGATCCAGGTAGTAGAACAAGGAGGAGAAGCTGTCGCCAACGTCAACGTACACCGTCTCGCCCGCCGGGACATGCGGCGCAATCGCTGCCGCCACCTCGCGGAGCGACCTCTTCGCACCCCTCGCCAGCTCAATCCCGAAGACATATGCGGACCAGAACATCAGGCCCGCCAGGACTGCCCAAACCACGGGGTCCCTTCGACGCACAACCGGCCGCCGCGATCCCTCTTGCGGCGAACGGGTGCAGCTCGGGGCGCGAAGGCCTTCTGAGGCGATGGCGGCGAGCAGGGCCACGGGGGTTGCCAACGGCAGGTAGTAGCGGCTGTTCGTGGCCGGAGTAAGCATGAACATCAAAGCCCCCGCGGCGAGAAACGCCCACGCGGATGAGGCAATGCCCGAAGTGTGCGTCAAGGCGACCTTGGACCGTTTGGCCAGATGGAACAGCGCCAAAAGCGAACCCGGCAGGAACACTGCGAACATCACGAGGGGCTTGAGCAGCGTCGCCGCTACTGAGTGAATCGTCCAAGCCGAGGCTCGCGAACGGATCTCATCCACCTGCTGAGCCCACACGGAGTCTCCAGCCTCTTGGTACGCGAGGTACACGTACGCGGATGCCCCCAGGACAAAGAAACCTGCCCCCGACAGATGCTGCCATCGAAACAGCAGCCGCAGCCGCCCGAGGAAAGCGGCCGCCAGAACCAGCCCAGGACCATACAGCAAGACCGACGGCAAGCCCTTGGCAAGAAAGCCGATCAGTAAGCCCCCATAACCAAGCATCCACCACCGCCAGTCGGACCTGCCCGTCGCGAGATTGCGGCAGGCTGCCAGCATCGCCGCGCCGACGCCTAACGCAAGCGGCATGTCGAACCCCGCCATGCGAGCCTGTTCGACGAACAGAAACGACGTGACGGCCAGGAGGCCGCCGCTCAGACCACACCGTGGAGAAACCAGCCGGGCAAGGACCTGCTGGATGAGCAGCCCGAGCAGCAGGCCGCACATCGCGGTCGGCAGCCGCAGGGCGAACTCGGACCGACCCGCCGCCCACTCCGCCGCTGCCGCCAGCCAGTATGCCAACGCGGGCTTGAACGCGTACACTTGGCCATACAAGCGAGGGACGAACCATTGGCCGGCCTCTCGCATGTGCCGCCCCCCCAGGGCGATGATCGGCTCCATACGAGTCAGATCGGCCTGGCCCAGAAGGGCAAAGCAGACCAACCCGGCCACGACGGCATAGATCGCAACGCTGCGACCTGCCGTTAACTCTTTGGGCGGGCCTGCGCGGTCGTCTTGCATGCCTGGAATCCTCCGGAGCCGGCGCAGCACCGGCGGCCGGTCGAGCCCGTTATCCAGGTGGCAGGCCGCCATGTCAACGAGGGCATCCGCCCGTCCGCGGGATCGGAACCCGGTCTCTCAACACGTCTTGACCGGCGACTTGCAGCCCCATCTTGCTACAATCCCTCACTCCGGCAGAGTTGCCGATCTCGGTCCAGGCAGTAGGGTCACTGCCAAAGCACTTAGGAGCTTCACCATGGCGGTTTCGACGGACAAGGCCGTTCTGACTCATCAGGGCAAGAGCTACGAATTGCCGGTCCACGTGGGAACCGAGGACGAGAAGGGCGTGGACATCACCGAGCTCCGCGCCAGGAGCGGCCTGATCTCCCTGGACGAAGGCTACGCCAACACGGGCTCCTGCGAGAGCGGCATCACCTACATCGACGGCGAGAAGGGTATCCTGCGCTACCGGGGCTACCCGATTGAAGAACTGGTCGAGAAATCAACGTTCGTCGAGACGGCCTATCTCATCATCTTCGGCGAGCTGCCCACCCGTCCGCAGACCCAGCAGCTCAACGCCCTCCTCGCCGAGCACCAGTTCATCCACGAGAACATGAGGCACCACTTTGAGGGCTTCCCCGCCGGCGCCCCGCCCATGGCCATCCTTTCGGCGATGATCAACACCGCCGGCTGTTTTGACCCGGCACTCATCCAGCCGGAGGACGACGAGCAATTTCTGGAAACCGTTGCCCGGTTGATGAGCAAGGTCCGCACCATCGCCGCCGCCAGTTACAAGAAATCCATCGGCCAGCCGATCATGTATCCCCGCTTCGATTTGTCCTACTCGGCAAACTTCCTGCACATGATGTTCTGCATGCCCAACAAGCCGTGCGAGCCGGACCCCGCCGCCGTCAAGGCCCTTGACCAGATCTTCATCCTCCACGCCGACCACGAGCAAAACTGCTCGACCTCCACGGTGCGCATGGTCGGCTCCAGCCGCGCCAGCCTTTACGCCTCCGTCGCCGCCGGCGTCTGCGCCCTCTGGGGGCCGCTTCACGGCGGTGCCAACGCTGCGGTTATCAACATGCTCTCGCAAATCCACGAAGGCCGCGAATCCGTCCAGGCGTTCATCGAGCGTGTCAAGCGCAAGGATGGCGGTGCCCGCTTGATGGGCTTTGGCCACCGCGTCTACAAGAACTTCGACCCCCGCGCCCGCTTCATCAAGCAGACCTGCGACGCCGTGCTGCGGAAGCTTGGCGTGCAGGACCCCTTGCTCGACATCGCCCTCGGGCTCGAGGAGGCCGCCCTCAAGGACCCCTATTTCATCGAGCGCAAGCTATACCCCAACGTGGACTTCTACAGCGGCATCATCATGCGGGCACTGGGCATCCCCGTGGAGATGTTCCCCGTAATGTTCGCCATCGGCCGCATGCCCGGCTGGATCGCCAACTGGCGCGAAGTCTTCACCGGCTCCAACGGCAAGATCTACCGCCCGCGCCAAATCTACACCGGCCCGACCGTGCGCTCCTACGTCCCCATCGACCAGCGAAAGTAGCGTCGGCCCCCCGTGGCCGGCGGGAACACCCTGTGCGTCCGCAAGCGAGGACGCCACCCGTAACCTTGCCCCCTCTGGCCGACGACGGATGTCGACCCCTGCAGCAGCGCCGGCGGCCGCCAAACAGAGCCGCGACCGTGAGGGAGCGGTCCCCGTCCCCGTCAAACGGCCCGTTCAATTTCGTTTATCGGCAGGATTCGTTGTGTCGAGCCCCTGCCGCAGCATGATTACCGCCGGTCGCGGCCGCTCCTCCGCGGACAGCGACGTCGACGCGTGAGCGACTATTCGGTCCGCTGCATCGAGGACGAACACATGCCACTCTTCCTTCGCGTTGGAGGCCCACTCGAGTGCCGCCGCCAACTTGCCCGAGGATACTCCGGCATCCGTGAACTCGCTTGCACGGCAGTAAGGCTCGCAGACGATCAGTCGATCCCAACCGGTCTTCCCGTCAATCGCCGCCGCCATCCCTTCCGCCATGAACGGTCGCGCGCCGATTGCGGAGACCAGTGCCTCCTGAATCCCGGCGTCAATGTCCGCGACGCTCGCTCGGGCCAACCAAGAATCGGCGAGGGGCTCCTTCAAGAAGCAATGATACAAACCCGTACCACCGGCGATGATCACCGCAGCGAATATTGCAAGCTCAACCGCCACCTTCCGGTGAAGGAGCTTCCTCATGGCCTCTCGCCTCGCGTTGCTTCTCGCTCGACTTACATCGCCGATTTCACCGCGGCGAGGGCGGCGTCGTAGTTGGGCTCGCTCGTGACCTCGCCGACGTACTCGGCGTGGACCACCTTGCCCTTGCGGTCGATCACGAAGACCGCCCGCGTCAGCAGGCCCAGCTCCTTGATGACGACGCCGAAGGCGGGACCGAAGGAGCGGTGCTTGTAGTCACTGGCGGTGACGACTCGCTCGATGCCCTCCGCCCCGCAGAAACGCTTCTGAGCGAACGGCAGGTCCATGCTCACCGTCAGGACGACCACGTCCTGCGAGAGCTGCGTGGCCTTCTGGTTGAACGTCCGCGTCTGTGTCGCGCAGACCGGCGTATCCAGGCTCGGCACCACGCTGATCACCAGGACTTTACCGTGGTAGGCGTCGCACTTCAGGTCGGACAGATCATTGGCCGTCAACGTGAAGTGCGGGGCCTCGCTCCCCGCTCTCAGGGCCGATCCAACAAGCGTCAATGGATTTCCCTTGAACGTAATCGCGCCGCTTCGCTCGGTCATCTTTGTTCTCCCTTATTTGACCTCGTCCGGCCTATCATAGTCAACCGTACGACACGCTTCTCGCCGCCGGCATGCTTAAGCCGCACCGGCCCGCTTTCTTGCACGACGGAATTGTAGCCGGACGCCGTGAGCCCTACACACCCCGGGGCGCGGCCCACTCGCCGGTCGCTGGCTGAGCGGCCCCCAAGTCAGCCCCTCTCCCCGAGCCGTGGCGGTTAAGGCGCGGCATCGGCAACCGATGGGTCGTTGCCCTTGGAGACGCTGCCGCCTTGTGATGGTGCGCCGGCTGCTGGCTTCTCGATGGTGTAGCTGTCGAGCACCCGGCCCGTGATGCTGATCTGCTTGAGTTCAAGGCGGTTTGCCGTCAGGTCAACACAGGAGAAGCCCAGCACTTGATCGTTGTACGTCTGGTTGTAGTGCGGCGGCGGCAGGTTCATCGGATAGCGGCGGGCGCCGCCGGTACCGGTGGTGATGTACACGACG
>CAYYBO010000230.1:0-6932 GCA_964470125.1 uncultured Planctomycetaceae bacterium
TTGATTGCGCGCGGTCAACATGAATCAGCCCTCAAAAAGGGCAAAAGTCGAGCTGTGCAAGGCTGGCCGATTTCTTCGAGGATGTGCCGCACCACCAGGCGCGCTTTCGCTGCGGAAACGCCGCTTTCGTCCAGGAACATCCAGACGTGGTAGCCCTTCGATTTGCTCCGTTCGATATAGGCGGCGAGGCCGTAGTTCAGCGCGCCCGCGAGGAACTGCATCGGCGGATCCAGGTCATCCACGTCGAAGTCCGCGACCACCGCGCGCGTGCAATCCTCTACCAATAGGTACACCCCGTACGGCTGCCGGCCCTCAAGGTGGGCGACAATGACCTCATCCGTAACCGGACGTTTTACCTGCCAAGCCCGCCCGGTGGCCGGATCGTACGTCCCGAAGACGTTCGTCAGTCCGGTGAACAACCTGCGGAAGAGCCTGATCTGGTCAGCGGTCGGTTGCATTTCCTTCCTTGCCACCCGGTAAGGTCCGGGCATAAGCGATGTCGATTCCGGGAGTCCGCCCGGCTTGGGTCACTGCCTGTGCCGGCACAAACGGAGCGCCTGCTTCGTTGGGCCGCGCTGGTCGTCATGGATGAACCAGTCGGGGAGGACGTGCCAAGACCCACCAGGAGTCTGACGCAAGACGCGACGGCGGCGACGTCAAACAACCGCGACCGCACGCAGCCGAGCGCCTGGCTTATCCTCATCAAGACAGCGGTTAGCCAGGGATGGCTGTTCCAACTTGCTCAGGAAAAAGCAGCAAGATCAGGCAGGCGCTGCACGGACGCGTCAGTGCTGAGGTGCATCATGATGAGCGCGGGGATGTCGTCCACGAATTGCGCGCCTGTGCAGCGATGGAACTGGGGTGGCAGGTATGGCCGCATGACGTTGAGCAGTTGGTCGGCGATTTCGAGCTTCGCTCGCCATCCCAGCGCTTCCACCGACGACGCGAACACCCATCGTCGGTACTTGCGTCGCTCGTTCTCCTTGATGATGCTCTCGAGCTGCGCCAGCATGAGGCTGACGCCGTCGCGTTCAGGGTGGAGTGCGTCGAGGAATGCGGCAGCGTAGCCCCGGTCGTGTGCTCCCCAGTACCACGCATCCAGCAAGGCGACGGCCTCGCTGCCGGCTTGGCCCATCGAAAGGTGTCGAGGGGGGACCAAACCGCGCTGATAGACATGTTGCACAAACGCGGAGATGACCTGATGGAAGCGGCGGTGCGAGGCGTTCGGCGAATCCAGCAGCGGAAACGTAGCAGCGGCAGCCTCGATGGGGCCATCAATGGCGCGTGCCATGCGCTCTTCATCAAGCAGGTGAGCCACACGCACGAGCAGGGCCTGCACCGCTGGTTGCTCAGGACCACGTGTCATAGACGAGCTCCAAAGCCGTCTCGGGGTCATCACCCGCCGCAAGTGGTGCCCCTGTGCGATCGGCCGCCCACCGCTCGCGGCGCCGGCGTAGCATCTGGCGTACTTCGGAGGCGGGCTTGTAGTAGCGCCGATGCGACTCGGCGATGATCTCATCCCGCCGGCTTGGGCATGGTTTTTCTCGCGGGAGGGGTGTTTGGATCCGTACGATCTCTCTTCCGATCCGGGCAATCGCCTGCCCGACCTTCAAGTTGATGAGGTCATCCACGTCCACCAGCCCGCGTAGCGAGGGGATCAAATCCCGTGCATCGTCGGTGTTCACGCTGAAGCTGATGGTGGAGCCCACGCTGGAGAGGGCGCCAAGCTTGTGCCTGGAAAACTGGCCCATGAACTGGTGCGCCAACGTCAAGCTGACACCGAACTTGCCAGTCTCAGTAATCAGGTCCTCCAGCGAGTCGGTCATGAACCGATGGGCCTCGTCGCAATACACGTGGTACGCGCGCCGGGCACTGATCGGCGTATCGCTTCGACTCAGGGCCGTCTGGTGGAGAAGCGACAGAAGGAGGCAGCCGAGGATCTCTCGCACTTCGGAGCCAACGTGCGAGAGATTGACTAACAGGATCATGCCGTCATCGATCACCTGGCGCAGATGGAAAGCACTGTCCGGCTGTGACAACATGAGGGAGACTGTGTCCGAGACGAGGAGTTTGCTGAGCTTGTTCTTGGGTGGTCCGAGATCGTCCTTGCCGTATTTCTGGAGATCATGCAGCCAAAAAGGTCGGGCAACGGGGTTGTCCACGACTTGGAGAATCTGCTTGCGGATGTGCTCGCTCTCCTCCGACTGGTTGCGCAGCAGGTTTGAGGCGTCAAGCAGTGTACTGCCGGGCAGATGGAGCAGGCCGTAGAACGTGTGGCGGAGCAGGTGTTCGAGTCGGTCTCCCCAACCCGTAACAAAGCTCTTGAACGCCCCAACTAAGTCGTCGGCGGTGCGGCCAAGATCCTGCCCGGAAATCCGTTGAAGGGGATTCCAGATCGGCACCCAATTACTATCGCCGGGATCGAGGTAGATGGTGCGTGCGATGTCTCGCTCAGGCAGCAGATGAAGGATCCGTTCTACCAAGTCACCATGCGGATCGATGACCGCGACGCCGGCGCCCTTTTCCAGGTCGTCCAGGATCATGTATTCCATCATCGATGACTTGCCCTGACGCGGGCGACCGATCACGCGTGCGTGCTGCCCGCGCAGGGCAAGCGGGATGCACACAGGTTCGAGCCGGCCGGCGTACTCACAAAAGCCGATTCGTGTTCCCGTGGTGAGTTCCGCGTCGCGCAAGGGCAGCGTCTCCAGCATCTCGACAGGCGCCGCCCGATCTTCAACGATCTGGGCTGGAGGCACGTGAACCGGGCCGGTGAGTTCCAATGAATTGACGATGAAGCCGGGGCGGTAGGTCAGGCCCCGGAGAAACATCTCCCTCAACTCATCCGACGGGAGGTTGGCTGCGTAATCGGCCTCCGTCAGGTAGTTGAGCGGGCGGCCACCGTGCTGGAACAAGTTGCAGATTGCGCCGATGCAACGCAGAAACTGCGGGCCGCGGCTGCCGGCCCCGACCACGGCCATGCGAAGGGCCAGTGCGTAGAACGGGCGGTCGTTGTGAGCCTTGGTTTCGACTTGACCGGCCATGTGATGCCGATCACCTGACGGTCCTTCCTGAAGATACCGCTGCGGGGGCTGCGGAGTGGCCGTCAGTTTGATGGTGTACTCCCAATCCAGGAGGTTCTGTACGTTACGATGCCAATCGTGCGAGGGATGAACCGGCTGAAAAAGCGCCTGGTAGATCGCCACAGCTTCGGCCGGAACCGCGGCCATGGCTGTGACCAGGGGGCCGAATGGCGACGTGTACAGTTCCTCTGGGCGCGTGAGCAGGTGAGAATACGGGGGCGGTGGATAGTAATCGTACAGACAGAGCTCTTCCCATGCCGCGGCCGGCAAATCCAGCAGCGCGTGCTGCTCTTGCAGGGCCAACTCGCACTGACAGAACTGGCCGCGAAAGGCCGTCGCCACGAGTTCCAAATCCGAGCGGTGGCAGAGTAGCGTGATGTGAATTACCCGCTCGTTTCCACAAATCTCGAGGCCAGCCCGGCATGTGATGGAGCGCATCTGTCGGATGAACAGCTCGGACGCGCGCCAGTCGCACTTCTGATCGGGTGGAATCCAGACCCGCAGCCGAATGAGCTCGTGCGCGGCTGGCGCCGCTTCCGGCACGTACGCTGGGCCGTCGCCGGCCATGAAACGCTCGCGAGTGAACATCAGCGGCTGGTAGGCGGGTTCAAGGGCCGCGGTTTGACGTGCGATATCTGGTTGGCATCCCTTGGCAATCTCCAGGCGCAGGAGTTCCCGCGCCTTCTGGGCCAGCATGAACGGGCGGGCCTGGGCAATCAGCGCGCCTTCAAGTGACATGCGAGTCCTCCGAACGAGTTCCCGCGCCGCGTCCGGCTAGCGTCCCGCGAAATCAGCGCGTCGGGTTTCGACGGACGGTCCATCTGCTACAAACCGGGACCGTACGGTCTCAACATCATCCCCTGCCCCATGTGGGCTGTGGCCGGGATGATCTTGGCCAGTTCAGGATTGGCGTCGGTCGCATTCTTCCAGATCTGGTAGGCGTACGACGCTAGGTCCACCTCGGTGTCGTCGTCGCCGTCGAGAATGCCGGCCTTCTCGTGGTACAGGTTGAACAGCGGCATGTCGTCGCGGTCGTCGTCGAAGAACGCTTCGTCCGTGCCCACGACTTCCGCGTTCTCGCGGAGTCGAGTGCGGACGCGGGCTCGGAGCCGGATAATCCGCTCGACACCGTCGGCCGGAAGGAAAGAATAGCAGAGGATCTGGTCAGATTTCTGGCCGATGCGGTCCACGCGGCCGGCACGTTGAATCAAACGGATGATGGCCCACGGCAGGTCGAAGTTGACGATGATGCAGCCGTCCTGAAGGTTCTGACCTTCGCTCAGCACGTCGGTCGCGACGACGACCCGAAGCTCCCGGTCGGGCGTCACTTGGTCCCGCTTGTTGTTGCTGACGGGGCTGAACCGCCAGGCGATTTCTGTCGGATTGGCGGAGTCGCCCGTAACGCCCGCCATGGCCCTGATTCCGGCGGCGTCCAGCCGATTCTCCAGGTAGTCCACGGTGTCGGCGAACTGCGTGAAGACAAGGACCTTGTCATTCGGATGCGTCTTGGTCAGCAGATCGATCAGGGCCTTGAGCTTGGCATCCCTCTTGGAGTCCCAGTCGCCGCACGACTTGAGGACGGCGATGAGCGAGTTCGCGTCGCGTTTCAGATCATCGGCCAGGACGCTGTCGAACAGATTCGAGCGTAGCCACTTGAACCGGCGGCGGAACTGATTGGCGTACGATTCGTAGACCTCGGCGGCCCGCTTTTTGAAGTCCGCCTCGCTCCGTAGCGTGCTCGTCACGATGTCGCCGCCGTTGTCGTTGTTGTCATCGTCGCCGGCGTCAAACAGGTCGGAGTCCGAATCATTGATCCGGCTATCCAACAGGCCCATATCCTGCGTGCCGATAGGCATGGGAAGGTCGTTTTCGATGGCGTGAAGAAAGATGTAGTTGCGGAGAATGTGTCGTTCAACTGACAGAATGAACCCGTATCCGCAACTTTCCAGCCGCTTGAACAGGTTCGTTCGGCAGAAGCCCTTGAGGCGGATACCTGCGCGTGACAGATCTTGCAGGACCTTCGCCTCATCGGTGGTCGGCGGCTTGTCCGGCGAGGGCTTGACGTAGTTGCCCAGGCCGTAGCGCGGCAACGTTAGGCCGTCCACAGCGTTGACGACAGCCGGGCCAAAGAGCCGGGCATACTGGTCGTTCGGGTCCTTCTCGTCGATGCGAAACTTGAGCGTCTTCGGGATACGATCAGGGAAATAGGACCTCGTTCCATCCTCGAACTCAAGGTACTTGCGGTTCTTTGCAGGGTCATTCTTGGCGTAGTTCTCGCGGATAAAGCTGCGGGTGCGCCGAACAAGGTAGAGCCGCATGAGATCCCGCCAGTCGTCGGCGTACTGGCTCTTCTCAAACGCCGACAAGGACCGGATCGAGCACTGATGCCGGCGGATGAACTCGGTTTCGCCGAGTTCTCGGAGTAGCCGCTCCGGGCGGATGCCGATGTCTTTCTCCTCGGGGACGAAGAGCCGAAGCTGGTTGGAAAGATCGAGGTATGTCTTATTGTACGGCGTAGCCGACAGCAGGATGACCTTGCTGTCGTTGGACTGGATATACTCCGACAGCGCCCGGTAGCGCTTGCCTTCACGATTTCGTAGATTGTGGCTTTCGTCGATCAGCACCAGCCGGAAGCGCCGCAGGTCGGGCAGTTCTCGTTGGGCGCTCGTAATCGACATCACTTTGGCGCGGAGACGGTATTGCTGCCGGTAGTCTTCCCACATTGCCACGAGGTTCTTCGGGCAGATAATGAGCGTCTCGATTCCGTGATCATCCTCGAAGATGCGGGCGAGCGCCGTGGCCATGAGCGTTTTTCCCAAACCAACCACGTCACCGATGATCACGCCGTCGCGCTTGTTCAGGTGATGCGCCGCGATCTTCACGGCCGCCTTCTGGAACTCGAACAGCTTGTTGCCGAAGTCACGCGGGATGCGGAACTCGGTCAGACCGGTTCGGGCCTCCTGCGAAAGGTGGTACGCCATGTTCACGTAGATGTGATACGGCGGGATGGGCGTCTCGCTGGCCCAGCTATTCTGGATTATGTCCACTAGCTCGTCGGAGATATCTACGCAGAACCGGTCGGCCCAGCGATCCTCGAACCATTTCGCGAGCTTATCGCAGGCATCGCGGTCCATCACATCGACGTTCAACTCGCCCTGCTTCGACAAGCCAGCGAGTGTGAGGTTACTGCTGCCGAGAAAGCTGACCTTGGGGTTTATCGGGTCCGGCCGGAAGAGCAGGTATAGCTTGGCATGGAGCGGGTGCCGCAAGAACAGCTTGACAGTGACCTTTCGCGACTTGATCTGTTCAGCGAGTCGGCGAAGGCCGGCCTCATCCTCGGCCGTCGGGATGCCCACAGTAAGCTGGTCCCTGAACTCCTCCGCAAGCCGCTTCTTCAGACGCACGGCGGTCGCGTTGTCGATTTCGTCGCTTCGCTTGGTCAGGCTCATGGCTAGCCGGAGTTCCTCCTCCGGCAGCCGCTGCATCCCCACGAGAAGCCGGCAACAACGCCCATCCCCGCCGGCCCACCGCTCAACATAGGAGTCGATCAGCTTCCAGCCTCGCAGGTTGAAGTAGCCGACGCAGAAGTCCGCCCGTTCGGAAACGCCCAAGGTATCCCGTAACGCGGTGAGCAGGTGCTCTTCGATGTTGTCCAGAATTCGTGGCAAGCGAAAAACCCTCGTACATCCGAACCCTTACAACGGCGAAGCGAGCCGTTGTTGTGTACACAGTCATACCGTGTATTCAGTCAGGCACTACCGCTGGCTGCCATCTGGAAGCGGTCCGACAAAGAAACATCCCTGAGTCTCTCAGAACAAGTCTTCGAGCGCGGCCTCCTTTTGAGCCTGG
>CAYYBO010000231.1:0-6604 GCA_964470125.1 uncultured Planctomycetaceae bacterium
GGTGTTTTTGTGGCGTTTGGCAAAACTTTCACGGTGGGGTTTTTTATTTTGCCGGCGGGGGTGTGGTAAAATTTAAATTACCTTATGTTTTGTCGACCGACGTGGCGGCGTCCAACGGCGTCATTCACGTGATCGACACCGTCCTGCTACCGGAGGGAAGATAACAGAGCTCTCTGGTCTGGCGGAAACGGGGCGATCTCAGGCATGCGGCAGCAAGGCCGTCAAGACTGAGGTGCCCCGCCCCGCCCAAGCAAGCCAGAGCCGTGCTCGGCGGATGGGAGAACGGAACAACATGCGACAGATGACAGCTACTCAGTTAACGCGGAGGGTAGGCAGCCGCCGGCCTGTGCGCTGGGCCTCCTGCAAGACGGCATCGCTGCTCCTGGCTTGCGGGCCTGGACTCCTCGCCCCCGGTTGCGCCCACGATAGTCTCTTCCCGCCGTTGCCGGTCGTCGAATCCGTTGATCTCAACCGCTTCATCGGAAAGTGGTACGAAATCGCCAAGTACCCCAACTTCTTCCAGCAACAATGCCACGGCGGAACGACCGCAGAGTACGCCAGCCGCGAGGATGGCAGCATCAGCGTGGTGAACATCTGCCGTGAAGGGTCGTTGGACGGACCGGAGTCGCGGATCGAGGGTTACGCGACGGTCACCGACACGAACAGCAATGCCAAGCTGAGCGTCGTGTTCTTTCCGCCCTTCGGCGCCCCTTACTGGATCATCGATCTGGACCCGGAGTACCAATGGGCGGTAATCGGCGAACCCAGCCGCAGCACGCTGTGGATCCTCAGCCGCACGCCGACCTTGAGCGAGACGACCTATGGCGATATCCTCAGCCGATTGCCTCTCAAGGGCTACGACCCTTCCCGGCTGGTCTTGACGCCGCAGTAACGTGCGGGAACTCGGCACCCATCGTATGGGGCCCTCTCGGAGATGATCGCCAGGCTCGCAACGGTCTTCCTGGCTGCCGCAACGGTCGCACCCAGGACGAAACATGCGAGGGCAAACCTCCGCCGACTGGGGCTTCCGCACGATCTCCTCCGCACTGCGGCGATTCCGCTTCTTCAACAATAATCTTCCAGCCCCGCCGGGCTTCAAAAACTCTCATAGCCGATGGCTCGGTTCGTGGGGAGCAGGCCACCCAGGGTGATCGCCTAGGTCCGAGCCTTCCACGAGTTGACGATCCCCACAAAGCGGCTTCCCTCCTCCGAGAAGCAACATACAATCTTCGATGGGAGCGCCCCTGGACAAGGCGGCGAACGATCGGTGGTCGATGACGGCGTCAGGGGCGGGTCTTCCCGAAAGAGTCGGCATCAGCAGCGGCGTGCCGAAGTTCGGCGGCAGAGTGTCACTCGATGACAGTGGCGGCCTCGCCTCAATCGGGAGCGGTGCAGGCCGGCACGACCTCTCGCAGTCGACAAGCCGCTCACTTGCATGGAAGAAAGTGTTGGCGAAAGGGCGAACAGCGTGGACGTGAAGTACGCGATCATATTACCGGATGGGGCGGCCGATGAACCACTGGAGGAGTTGGACGGGCGGACACCGCTGGAGGTCGCTCACCTTCCCAACATCGACTCAGTGGCCGCGTCGGGGCGGCTGGGCACGGTTCGCACGGTGCCCGAGGGTTTCGTGCCGGGGAGCGACGTGGCGACGATGTCGCTGCTGGGGTACGACATTCGCAAGCATTACACCGGACGGGCCCCGATCGAGGCCGTGGCGCGGAACGTGCAGACTCGTCCGGACGACGTGGTCTTTCGCTGTAACCTGGTAAACATCACCGGCGGGGAGATGACTGATTTCACGGCGGGGCATATTCGAACCGCGGAGGCGGAGCAGATCATCAAGGCCATCAACGCTGAGTTGGGATCCGATGAGGTTCAGTTTCACACCGGCATCTCCTACCGAAATCTTATGGTCATCCGCGATGAGACGACGCTGGAGGCTTCGTGCATGCCGCCGCACGACATCCCGCAGGAGCCCGTCGCCGAATACCTGCCCAAGGGCAAGGGCGCCGAGCGGCTGCGGAACATCATGCAGAAGGCCCGCCGGATCGTCGCCGAGCACGACGTAAACTACGTCCGGAAGGACCTTGGCGAGTTGCCGGCCACGGATATCTGGTTGTGGGGCCAGGGCATGGTGCCGATCCTAGTCCGGTTTCGACAGCGATTCGGCGTGCGCGGGGCGGTCGTCGCCGCCGTGGATTTGATCCGCGGCTTGGGCAAGCTGCTCGGCTGGACGCTGATTGACGTGCCGGGGGCGACGGGCTACCTGGACACCGATTACGCCGCGAAGGGCCGGGCGGCGGTGGAAGCCCTCGACGAATTCGACCTTGTGACCGTCCACATCGAAGCTCCGGATGAGGCCGGCCACATGGGGGATATCGCCGAGAAGGTCGCGGCGTTGGAGAGGATTGACGAGCACATCGTCGGCCCGGTGCTCCAGAAGCTGCGGACATTCCCCAAATGGCGGATTCTGGTCTCGCCGGACCACCCGACGCCGATCCGGATCAAGACGCACTCGGCCACGCCGCCGCCGTTCTGCATGGCCGGCTCGAACGTGGTGCGGGTCATCTCGCGGTCTCGACTGACCGAGCGTCTCGCCGCCCAAAGCGACCTGCACATCGAGCAGGGGCACGAGCTGATGGAGTACTTCCTGCGCCCGGGCTGAGGAAACGCCGAAACGCCGGGACGCCGAAAGTCGTCCCTGTGGGGCCGGTCTCCGGATCGGTCACATGTAGCGGCCCGCGCCCTCGCGCGGCCGGCGTAGCGTCGGCCGCCCCTGGCCGACGTCTGCGCTGTCCGAGGGCTCGGTAATTTCAAGCCAAGCTGAAATTGCCTGAACCTGCCTGAAAAAAGGGCCGCGTGGGGGCGTGTGGCTGCGGGCGATTTGGGGCACTGAGACTGCGCAGAGACCGGGAGTTGCACCTTGCGGGCTTCGGCAAACTGCAACTGCCCGCAAGAAGCCGCACATCGGATGCCTGATGGGCTGTATGGAGGCATGGGGCAGAAACTCCTCGTTGACGGCGGTGCCGTCGTTGTGTCATTTCCGGCAGGTCCTTCGCCACGCGTCGCGCTCCGCTCGGCGTCGCGGCTAAACGGAGCGGGGCCGGGGCCGAGTGTGGACGCGGCGCTCCAGGGGGAGCAGCCCCCGACCAAGGTCGGGGGCTCTTGGGGCCGGGGGCGCCTGGGGCAGGCAGCCCGGCTCGCTGATGCGGTGCTCCGCAGCTTGGCTCTCAGTCTACTACTCTTGCTCACCGCGCCACCTTGGGCGCAGAATGTTCGCAGGGGATCGGTAGGGCGGGAGTTCCGGGCGTCGCCGGGTCGGGCATAGGGCTTATTGTCCGGTTGGAACGTCGAAGGGATGGACCCGAGGCGTGAAGCTGATATAGTGGCGAGTGATTAGCGGGAAGGAGGACGACATCGGTTTCGAGAACGGTAATGGGCATGGATTCCCAGAACTTACCTACAGTCAACGACGCGCCGCGCGCCGAAGCAGCCCACTGGACGCCGAGGAGAAGCGAAATCCGTGATTGGTTGCGACTGAAGGCCCCTTCGCTTGCAGAACTGTATGAAGGGGCGGTCGAGATGACGTTTCGACACCATCCACCAGGTTGGACCCGATTCGTATGTCACGCCGTCCGCGAGATTGGCAATCGGCTTCCTGATGTGATCGCGGAACGAATGGGCGGTGAGCGTCTCGACTACAAAAACCGCCTCGATGAGATTGTGCTACGTTGGGAAGATGCGGGTTTGGCCGTTGATGGTTCTCGTTTGGGCCTGCTCGATCCCGCCGCAGGAGGGATACCGAACTCTCCGAACGTCGTCTTGCCCGCCGCATTGGTAGACACGTTCGCGAGGTTAGTCCACGACCACAAGATGACCCGAGAGAAGCCAGAGGAGTCCGCGGGTCGTTTGTTCGAGAGCATAGCTCCAGAAAACCGCCGTCTGCGAAGCACCCTACGGCCGATCCTTCGGAAATGGCTGGAGGTGAAGGGCTGGTTTGAAGCCAGGGTGCATGATACGACGCGAAGCCCAGACACCAGTTTCGATGCGAAGGAGGTGAGGACTCAATTCGAATTGTTTGAGACAGCTCTGAGTGTCTTCGCGCGTGAGTTCTTCGCCACGGATAGGGATCTCGATGAAATCTTGGAAGAAGCCAACTCCTGAGCAGGTCGACCGCGCTGTGTTGTACTTGGTGCATCTTGAGCATCGTCGGCGTTTCTTTGATCGCCTGGACAACCCGAATTGGCTGCGGCCTCTGTGGGCACAGGGGTTCTTCAGACAGCCCCCTGCTGTCGAGAGACACGCGCAGCGGAACACCATCGCTCATCCGATGTGGCCGGAGTCCAAGTACGTTGCGCGCATGGCCCGCCATGATCCCAAGGCGGTTCTTGAGATCGTTGGTGCCATGCCGGCTACGGACAACATTAGCGTTCAGGGGGACATCCTGGATGCAGCGCTCGCGATGCCGCCAGAACTGGCGAAGCAGCTCGTGCCGACGATAAGGAAATGGCTCAATGGGCCGGTGGACCTCTTTCTAGTCGAGAAACTCGGAGGTCTGATGAGGAACCTCGCTAGTGGTGGATGTGGTCGCGAAGGTCTATGCCTTATGAAATCACTGCTGGCGCTGCGTTCTCCGCAAGCGGGCAAGAAAGACGGCGACGCTGAGGGAGGACACTGGTCTGAACCCAGGGCCAAGTTCGACACTTACTTCTATGGTGAGGTTCTGCAGAAATACGCACCGACGGTTGTTACAACGATGGGGCTGCCGGCGTTGGAGGTGCTGTGCAAGGTTCTAAGACGGGCGATTCAGATTCACGGAGAAGGACTGCAGTCGCAAACGGAGCCCCAGGATTACTCGTACACGTGGTGTAGAACGGTTGAGCACGCAACCGGCGACGCCCACACGCGATTGAGGAACGCACTTGTCGCCGCGGTAAGCGATGCCGCGATGCAGGTAGCGCGTCGTGATGATGTGACGGTGTGCGTTGTGGTGGAAGCACTGGAGAAGTACAAGTGGCCCATCTTCTTGAGGATGTCGCTTGATTTCCTGCGAAGACTGCCTGTCGCCGATCCTACGCTGATCGAGGCGCGTCTAGCGAATCGCTTGATCTTCGAGAGGCACAGTGACGGACCAGAGTACGCACTGCTGGCTGAGAGTGCCTTCGACAAGCTGAGTGATGCTGGTCGCGGGACGATCCTCGGCTGGATCGAGGAAGGACCCGATCTGGAGAAATGGCGGAAGGGCATGGAGAACTGGTTTGGACAGAGGCCCACAACTGAGGACATCGAGGGATACGCTGCACGGTGGCGACTCAAGCGGCTTCATCCGATACGCGATTCGCTCCCTCGGGAGTGGCGACAGCGGTACACAGCGATGGTGGAACGGTACGGCGAACCGCGGCACGCCTCGATGCCGACTCCTGATTCGTTCTGCTGGCGTGGAGAAACCAGTCCGAAGCAGCCAGAGGACCTTCAGCGGATGCCCGTGTCAGAGATCGTCGAGTTCCTGCAAAGCTGGAGGCCCTCAGACGACTGGGATGGGCCGTCCAGTCGGGGGCTTGCTTCCGCGCTCCGGAAATCACTCGCTGAACAGCCTGAGAAATTCGCGATTGAAGCAGGGAGATTCGGCGAGACAGCACCTTTCTATATCGGTGAGGTGATGGATGGATTCCGCGAGCTGGCGAAAGGGCAATCGTGGAAGTCAGAATGGTGGGAGCCCGTGCTGGGACTGTGCCGGTCAGTCTCGCAGAAGACGCGGCGCAGCAACGACCAAGCCGGCGTTACACATGGTGATGAGGCGTCGATGTGGGGATCGGCGCGGCGGGCGGTGTTACGCTTTCTCAGCGTCGGGCTTGAAGATGGCCCATCTTCGATTCCTCTCAGCCTGCGCCCGAGCGTGTGGGAGACTATCGTTCCGATGACCTCTGATCCCGAGCCGACGCCTGCGGATGACGCGCGGTATGGGGAGGAAGGTCGGGACTATGTCAGGGGATCGCTCAACACGGTCAGAGGCAATGCTATCGAGGCGGTGATTCGGTACGCGTTATGGGTGCGGCGTTGCTCCGGAGAATCGCTGAGTGGTCTGGTCGGAGCGCATCAATGCCTTGGGCAAATGCCAGAGGTGCGGGCGATGCTTGACGCGCATCTTGATCCGGAACGCGAGCCTTCGCCCATCATCCGCTCTGTGTATGGCCGATGGTTTCCCTGGCTCGGCCTGTCGGACGATCAATGGGCAAGAGAACGAGCGGCGTCGGTGTTCGCCCATGAGGCAGCCTGGGAAAGCTACATTGTGTGGTGTCGGCCGTATGATGAGGTCTTCCGGATTCTCAAGAATGAGTACGCAGCGGCCGTGGATAGGCTCAATGCGACTACTAGTCCGTCTGCGCCTGACTATGATCCCTCCGAACACTTGGCTGAGCATCTGATGGTGTTTCTGGGGCGAGGTATCGTGCGTCTTGATGAGAGTGGCGGCCTCATCGAGCGGTTCTTCGCCATAGCGCCAACATGGCTCCGTGGCCACGCAATCGAGTTCGTGGGTGATACTCTTGAGGGTCAGAAGGGGGCGATCCCGGATGAGGTTCTGGAGCGTTTCCGAGGCTTG
>CAYYBO010000231.1:6614-6915 GCA_964470125.1 uncultured Planctomycetaceae bacterium
GCGAGGCGAACGGCGGCCATTGCAGCTTCTGAGGAGACCCGTGACCGGCATCCCGAGTTGGTGGCTTTCGGATCGTGGTTTGTGTCCGGACAGTTCGACGATGATTGGGCGCTGGAACAACTGAAAAACGCTGTGCAGATATCCAAGTGGTCGGAACCCGAGTCGGAAGTTGTAGAGGGCCTGACGCGCTTTGTCGGGTCGCATCCGGGTGATGTTCTCGAGTGCTTGCGCGTGCTGATTGAGGGAGGCGTCGAGCGGTGGCACATGCGGATGTGGTCCACCCACATTAGGGAGAGTTTGG
>CAYYBO010000232.1:0-5243 GCA_964470125.1 uncultured Planctomycetaceae bacterium
CAGCTTGCAAGCGGTCCAAGATCGTCTCATGGCTTGGTCCCCCAAGTATCGCTGTGGGAAGGACAGATCGTCGGCGGATGCGAGGCCCGGAGACCCTTGGCGAAAGCCACGAGCTCAGCCATGGTTTGCCCGATCTGGACACCCTCACTGCGAGGCAGGCGCAGCTTGGACAATGCTCGTCCACCGACCATCAGCCTCGCCCCAAGCGGCTCCAGGCTGCTCGCCAGCTTGGAGAGATCCCTTTGCAGCGCGGCGCGGTCCTCGACATGGCTGACGCTGAGCCAGACCAATGCGGGCTGATGCCGTCTGGCCGCTTCGACGAAGGCCGCCATGGGCGTATCAGGCCCAAGGTTCACAGCGTGGATGCCTTCGGCGGCAAGAGCCGTGGCGGCCAGGAGCGTCGGCAACACGTAGGGGTCGCCCGCCGCAGCGCCTCCGATCGCGACGAAGCCCTGCGTCGGCGTGTCAACCAATGAACGGATCTCCTGCACCGCCTGCACGCAGATATCGGTGGCCCGGTGCTCCATGAAGACTCCCGCTTCGCTGCACCGCCAGAGTTCACCCAGCCGTCGCATGGCCTCTCGTATGGGCCGGTCGGCGATTGCGGCAATAGACTGACCGCTCAAATACAAGCCGAGCATGAGGCCGCGCGCATGCTGACTGTGGCCGGCCAACAGATGCTCGTAGAGGCGGACTGCGGGTTCTTCCCTCGCGAGCGATTCGTCCTCCCGAAGGCTCATCTCGGCGAGGCCGAGTGCCTCCGCTTGGGCGGATGTCGCGCCCGACTCGCGGATGAAGCGGGCCGCCTCGGCTATCGTGATGCGTCGATGTCCGCCGGGCGTCCTCGTGGCGCGGATTCGCCCGTCGTCCGCCCAGCGTTTCAGGGTGGATTCACTTACGCCCAGCGCCCGCGCCAGGTTCCTGGGTGTCAGAGTTGGTTCCATGGCATCTCACAGGCAACGTTATGGATGATTCTAGCCGTTTGGCGGAGCACCGCAAGTATGATGGCGGTTGCACGTATATATTTGTGTCCATGAGTGTTACAGAATCAGGTGATGCCAATCTCTTGATCTGGATGACACGCCGCATAAACGTCGCTGAACGAAATAGGTGAATCGGAGATTGTCCCCGGAGCCGGCCACGCTGGAACCGCTCGGCAGAAGAGGCTTTGCCGCCGCGTCCCAAAGCCCAAGCGTTGCGGCAACAGGGGACGTGGGGGGCTGCCCGCCTGCAGGCAAGGGACGTGGGTGGAGTCAAGAAATCTGGACGACGGTGATTGCCGTGGATGTGCAGGCCCAATCACCTCGGGCCCGCGCGGACGGAGTGGTGGTGTGGCCAGGAGATATGACTCCTGGTGAAGCGGGCGGCTTGCGATAGCATGCGATGGAAACTAAGAATTCTCAGTGGTCGGATCAACGGAAACCACCTCCATGCAGCCGATTAAGCTGGATCCGGGCAAGTACCCCATCAGCGATGGCTGGAATCTCCAACAAACGCGAGGCTCGAATCCGCAGGCAGGCCTCAGCCCGCTTGACGCTTTAGGACCATGCCTTACGATCTCGACAATGAGGAGTCTGGGTTCGGCGGCTAATCTGTCCTTACCTTCCAGGGCGCTTTCAGGGCAGGCGTTGCGGCGGCCGGCCATGACCCTCGTGGAAATGACGATCGCTCTCTGCGGCATGCTCGTCAGCTTGTTCCTGTTGGTTGGATGGACCGCCACGATCCGCGAGGGGGCTAAGCTAGCGCTCGCCGAGCGCGTGCTCAGCGACCTGGACGTGGCACTGGCAAGGTACTACCGCGCCACCGGCTGCTATCCGGCCTCGCACGCGCCGGACTCTGCGATTAAGGCGACCGTTTATCTCCTTGATTTCGACAAGACCCGTCCGATCCTGACAGCATTCCCGCCCGCGGTTTGGAGTGGGCCGGGTCAACGGAACCTGGTTGACCCCTGGGGAATGCCGTTACGTTTCTACCCCGCCGACTCGGAATCGCCCTACGTTAGAGGCAATGAGGGGCGTCCGGTGTTCGTTTCGGCCGGTCCGGACTGCGGATTCGGCGACCTTGACCCCTCGCAACTCGGCGACAATCTCCGAAGCGATGATCCGGGTGCGGATGGCTTTCGTCTCGACCATCTCATGCGCGAACCCCGAACCGAGAGGGAGCAACAACGTGACAAAGAAGACAATCGACCAGGCGGCAGTGGATGACCGGCGAGTATTGATGCGCGTGGATTTCAACGTACCCCTGGAAAGCGGGCGGATCAGCGACGATCGGAGAGTCGTGCAGGCTCTCCCTTCAGTCCGCTCAGTTACAGATCGCGGCGGCAGGTTGATTCTGATGAGCCACCTCGGCCGGCCGAAGGGTGTGGGGCTCGAACCGGATCTCAGCCTCAAACCGGTGGCGGACCACTTGGCAAAACTGTTGGACAAGCCGGTGGCCTTCGCTCGGGATTGCATCGGTCCGGATGCGGATAGATCAGTCTCCGATCTGGAGTCCGGCGGTATCCTGCTGCTGGAGAATCTCCGTTTCCACGCCGAGGAAGACCTGATTGACAAAGTCAAGAAGAACCCGGACAAGAAGCCGACCGCCGAACAGGCGAGAAAGATTGACTCTTTCGCGGCGGCGTTGGCAAAGCATGCGGATCTGTACTGCAACGACGCCTTCGGCACTTGCCACCGCAAGCACGTCAGCATGTACGACGTGCCGATGAAGCTCGGACCGGGCCGGCGGGTTTGCGGTTTCTTGGTTCAGAAGGAGCTGAAGTTTCTCGGCGAGGCGTTGTCTTCGCCTCGCCGGCCGTTCGTGGCCATCCTGGGGGGGGCGAAGGTCAGCGATAAGATCGGCGTGATCGAGAGCCTGCTGCCGAAGGTTGACGCCGTGTTGATCGGTGGCGCCATGGCCTACACGTTCCTGGCGGCGAAGGGCATCGCGGTGGGGGGGAGCAAACACGAGACAGACAAACTGGAACTTGCCCGCGGCCTGTTGGATAAGGCGATCGGAAAGATCCGCCTGCCCACCGACAGCGTCTGCGCGGCGAAGTTGGAGGCAGGGGTATCGACGAGCGTTTGCGCCGGCCCGATCGGCGAGGGCCTGCTCGGCCTGGACATCGGCCCGGCGACGGTGAAGGCGTTCGCGGATGTTCTCGCGACGGCGAAGACGATCGTTTGGAACGGGCCGATGGGCGTGTTCGAGACGCCGCCGTTTGACAAGGGGACGCGGGCGATTGCCGCGATGCTCGCCGAGGCCACCGGCAGGGGCGCGACGACGATCATCGGCGGGGGCGATTCAGCCGCGGCGGTCGACCAAGCGGGACTGTCGGCGAAGATGACCCACATCTCCACCGGCGGCGGAGCCAGCCTGGAGTTCCTGGAAGGCAAGTCGTTCAAGACTATCGAGATACTGGACGAGGCCTGAAGCAGCGTACGCGGCTTCAATTTGGGACAACATGAACCGCCTGATCCTCATCCCCACCGCTCAGACGGACTGGCAGGCGCAGGGGCGCTTGGTTGGGGATGCTGACTTGCCGCTCAACGAAGTCGGTCATCGGCAAGCCATGGCTGACGGGCAAGCCCTCGTAGTCCTCAAACCCACCTTGATCCGCTCCGGGCCGGAGCAGGCTGCGAGACAGACCGCCTCGTTTATTGCCCACGAACTTCACCTGCGGTCGCGACCTGTCACGGAGCTTCGCGAGCTGGACCTGGGCCATTGGGAAGGCCTGACGCTCGATGATTTCAGCGAGCGATTCGGCAAGATTCACCGACAGTGGCGCGAGGACCCGAGGTCTGTCGAGCCACCGGAGGGCGAGACCATCCCTGCCGCCGCCGCCCGTTTGGGCGACGCGGTTCGGAGGATCGTGAGGCGCCACCCTGATCAGGTCGTGGCGCTGGTGGTGGGTCCATTCGCCAACGCGATCCTCCGCTGCGAGCTCGAGGACCACTCCTACCAGCGTTTTTGGGCTTACATGGAGGATGAAGAACGCCTTCATTGCCTAGGTTTGCCGAGCGATTCTGTGGTACCGGCCTCGAGCGAAGATGCGCCCGCCCCGCACACCTCAAACGCAGCGACGAATGAAGCCTCAGCGGGGGGCGGGAATATGCTTGACGCCTGAGTCCGAGAATGTATGCTATGTGCCTTCGCGGCGGCAGTCGCTCCGCCGCGCCGAACACCACCCTGGGAGTTCATACCATGACAGAACGCGTTCGTGAGATCCTAAGTTGGTACAGGAGTGAGAACCCCGGCGTTCTCACCAACCTCGCCCGGATGCTGAATCAAGGTCGGCTCGGCGGCACCGGACGGATGGTCATCCTGCCTGTCGACCAGGGCTGGGAGCATGGACCGGCACGGAGCTTCGCGCCGAATCCTCCAGGGTACGACCCGCATTACCACTTCAAGATGGCCATCGACGCCGGGCTTAACGCCTACGCCGCGCCGCTCGGCTTTCTTGAGGCTGGGGCGGCGGAATTCGCCGGCCAGGTACCGTTGATACTGAAAGCCAACAACCATGACTCGCTCGCCGACGAGAAGGACTCGTGGCAGGCGGTCACGGCTTCGGTCGGCGATGCCCTGCGCCTCGGCTGCGCCGGCGTCGGCCTGACCATCTATCCAGGCTCGGCCCTGCGGCAGGAGATGTACGAGACGCTGCGGGCCTACGCCGAGGAGGCCAAGGCAGTCGGCTTGGCGGTCGTCGTCTGGAGTTATCCGCGAGGCAGTTCCCTGAGCAAGGAAGGCGAGACGGCCGTCGACGTGGCCGGCTATGCGGCTCAGATCGCCTGCCAGATGGGCGCCCATATCGTGAAGGTGAAGCTGCCCAGCGCTCACCTCGAGCAAGAGGCTGCGAAGAAAGTCTATGAGAAAGAGAAGATCCCGATTGCCACGGCCGCGGAGCGCGTGCGGCACGTCGTGCAATGCGCCTTCAACGGCAAGCGTATCGTAATCTTCAGCGGCGGCGCCAAGAAGGACAAGGACGCGGACGTCCTCGAGGAAATCAAGGCCATCCGCGACGGCGGCGGCTTTGGCTCGATCATCGGCCGCAACACTTTCCAGCGCAAGCGTGACGACGCCCTCAAGCTGCTGGATTCGATCATCAAAATCTACGCGAGCTGAGCCGGCTTCCTTCCGGGCTCAACCGCCGGACGACTGGGCGGCGATCAGGCTAACAAGGGAGTGTTCGCTTGACGCCATAACAGCGAGAGAGCGATGGCCCGAGGGCCAAACGAAGGTTTTCTTTGAGCGGTTTTCAAGGC
>CAYYBO010000232.1:5253-6903 GCA_964470125.1 uncultured Planctomycetaceae bacterium
CGCTGGCAGCCGGTCAAATCTTCAGCAGCACGTCGATCCGAGCGTGAAGCTCGTCGATGGCCCGCACGACCGCTCGGTTGATTGCTTCCTGGCCGGGTGCGCCGCTGGAGTGCCAACCGCGCACCTGGCGTTTCAAGTCCTCCAGCGTCGGACGCTCGTGGGTGGTCAGCAGCAACTGCTTCAAGCGATTGGCTTCGACGTTGGCTTCCATTCTCATGCTCGCTTGCATCAATACCGGTAGTACTCCGGCTTGAACGGCCCATCCACCGTCACGCCGATGTAGTCCGCCTGTCGTTGGGTCAGCTTGGTCAGCTTGGCCCCGATCTTGTCCAGGTGCAGGCGGGCGACCATCTCGTCCAGGTGCTTGGGCAACGTATAGACCTTCTTCTCATAATTCCCTCGCTTCTGCCACAAGTCAATCTGGGCGAGCACCTGGTTCGTGAAGCTGTTGCTCATCACGAAACTGGGGTGGCCGGTGGCGCAGCCGAGATTCAAGAGCCGGCCCTCGGCGAGCACGATGATCGAGTGGCCGTCGGGGAAGACCCATTCGTCCACTTGCGGCTTGACGTTGATCTTCTTGACGCCCGGCAGGCTCTCCAGGCCGGCCATGTCGATTTCGTGATCGAAGTGCCCGATGTTGCCGACGATGGCGTTGTGCTTCATCCTCTTCATGTGCGCGGCGGTGAGAATGTCGCGGTTGCCCGTGGCGGTAATGAAGAGGTCGGCCGTGCTCACCACATCCTCGATTGTAAGCACCTGGTACCCTTCCATCGCCGCCTGGAGGGCGCAGATCGGGTCGACCTCCGTGACGATGACGCGACAGCCTTGACCGCGAAGGCTCTGAGCGCAGCCTTTGCCCACGTCTCCGTAACCGCAGACCACCGCCACCTTGCCCGCCAGCATCACGTCCGTCGCTCGCATGATGCCATCCACACAGGAGTGCCGACAGCCGTAGAGGTTGTCGAACTTACTCTTGGTCACGGAGTCGTTGACGTTGAACGCCGGGAACAGCAGCGTGCCGTTCTTCTGCATCTCGTAGAGCCGGTGTACGCCGGTCGTTGTTTCCTCGCTCACACCGACGATGTCACGCGCGGCCCGGATCCACTTCTGCGGATCGCGGACCTGCTCGGCCGCGAGCAGTTTCAGTACAATCTGCATCTCGTGTACGTCCGCGCTGCCCGGGTCGGGGACTTTTCCGGTCCGGTTGAATTCATGGCCTTTGTGTACCAGCAACGTCGCGTCGCCCCCGTCGTCGACGATGAGCGTGGGTCCTCGCCCGTCAGGCCAAGTCAGGGCTTGGTTTGCACACCACCAGTACTCTTCAAGCGTCTCTCCCTTCCAAGCGAACACCGGGATGCCCGCCCGGGCAATCGCCGCCGCCGCGTGGTCCTGCGTGCTGAAGATGTTGCAACTGCACCAACGCACGTCAGCGCCAAGTTCCACCAGTGTCTCGATCAGCACAGCCGTCTGAACGGTCATGTGCAGCGAGCCCGCGATTCGCGCTCCCGCCAGCGGTCTCTGCTTCACGTATTGCCGCCGGATGGCCATGAGGCCGGGCATCTCGTGCTCCGCAAGCTGTATCTCCTTCCTGCCGAAACCCTCCAGGCTGACGTCTGCTACTTTGAACTCCTCTGTGGACATTGCTGTACT
>CAYYBO010000233.1:0-4996 GCA_964470125.1 uncultured Planctomycetaceae bacterium
CAGTGATGGTTCCCGGGTGCGGCAAGGAGCCGCAAAGCCCCACGCTCCTGCAGACCCGCCCGCAACCGTACATTCCGGATATCCCCGTGCCGCGTGGTTTCGAGCGAGAGGAGCGCAAGTCGAGTTACACGACGACGGCCGGCCGCAGAGATGTTCGTGATGTTTACCAGGGAAAAGAACCTTCGCTGGCGGTCCGGAACTTCTACCGGCACTACATGGCCACGGCAGGATGGGACCTCCTCGACGAGCAATTGCAGAATGTGGTGTACATCCTGAACTACCGGAAGGATTTGGAGAAGTGCGAGATCAGGATTGAGAGGATTCCCAGCGGCTCTTACGGCACGGTCACGCAAATTCGCGTGATCATTCAGCAGGAGTAGGAGCACCCTCGGCAGCCGAGAGTTGACAGAGTTTGGAGAGCCATGAGAACCGAAAGACGGCAGGGATTACGAACCAACGAGCTGTCGCAGCAACTCGATGATGTCCGCGAGTACGTGAGGCGGAACGCGACCACTTTCGCCTTCGTCGTGGTCGGCGCCGCCCTCCTGGTGGGCGCGGGCTTTACGTATGCGAAATGGCAGAGGGACCGAAGAATCGAAGCCTGGGCCACAATCAGCCGTAGCGACCCGGCGGTCAGCGTCAGCAAAACCATTGAAGACCTGGAGGCGGTCGCCAGTCTGAACCTGACGCCCCAGCTCAATGTCGCGGCCCTTCTGAAGATTGCTGACGCAGCCATGCAAGCGGCAACGCTTCCAGAGCCTGACGCCAATGAGGGCGGCGGTGCCCTCTCGCCCAATACGGTGACAGACTGGAGAACCAAGGCTCGAGGGGCGTACACGCGGATTCTGCAGCAGCATGCCAGGGACCCTATCGCAAGCGCCCAAGCGATGATCGGGCTGGGCGTGTTGGCGGAGGACGAAGGCAGGCCGGACGAAGCCCGAGACTGGTACGAGAAGATTGTCAATGACGAACGCTTCGCGGTCTTGCCGTTCACCGCCCAGGCGAAGTACCGGTTGGACAACCTTGATCGTTGGTCCGCCTGGGTAGCTTTCTCCTCGCCGCAAATGACGGTTCCAATCCCGGAGGGCATGGAGGTGGAGGCATTCACGCTCCCGCCCACGCCGACGGCCACACCCGCAGACGCCATCGCGCCGGAGGCCGCCCCGACAAGCCCGTCGGAAGCGAGATCGCCGGCACCCGGTGTCGGCGGGGCCGCGGCCCCCACTCCGGCGGCGCCCGGTGCGGCAGCGCAGTAGACGAACGGCGCACCGCGCAGTGCCGGATGCAGGAGGATCCAAGTCCAACCGAGCCGGAATGAGGACGGGACATGCGTTCGGAAACCATCAAGACTCGCGGGCTGCACGTAGCCGTGCGTTTTGCGCCCCCGGCCGTACTGGATAAGCCGCACAAGCAACAGTTCCAGGCGAAGTGCAGCGAGGGTTTTGACTGGCGCCGGCAGGAGTACAACGAAACCGGCTGGTTCCTGACCAGCCCACAGGCTGATGGAGATCCACGCAGTCATCTCAAGCTCTCGGTGCATCCCGATCTGGTGACTTTCGAGGACGCCTTCCCCATCGGCCCCCTGGACATCTTCTTCGACAACCTCAAGCTTGTGCTGGATTGCGTTGCGACGGTCTTCAGCCCCCGGGTGATTCTGGGTTCAGGCGTCATCGTTCGTCTGACCGCCCAGGCCGACGGGGGAGACGCACGGGTCTTTCTCGGCCAACGGTGTCTTCACCTGGACGACCGCTTGGGGCCGCTCGGCCGACCAGTCCATGCGGTCGGGCTTAAGATGCTGTTGCCCCCGCTGCCGGGCAAAGACAAGCCCAACTGGCAGGCGGAGGTCAAGGTTGAGTCACTCATCGAAGACGTCAGCCAGATGTACATCGAAGTAGACGCCCGCTGGGCCAATCCCGTCCAGTGGGACCACGCGGCGATCGTCGATCGCGTCAGAATCGCCCATGAATTCACAAAGACGGAAGTAATCAACTTCCTCCGCGGCCTGGAGGACAAGCAGCAGCACCATGGAGAGTGACGCCGCGCCGAACGATCACCAGGCAGGCTCGCCCCCCCTACCTCTCACCTCCCCGTCGGCGATCCCGAAGTCACCTGCCCGCCGCGGTAGGTCGTGCCGCGCCAAGTGACCTTCTCACGCCCCCCGACACGACGGATGGCGTTGATCAAGGCGCCCAAACCCACGGCAGCGCCCACCGGGTACAGCAGGCCGTACAAAGGGCTGGAGTGACTCAAGGCGTAGAAGCGCACCATGATGCTGAGCTGGGCGGCACAAGTCGCCGCCGCCAGCACCAGCAGAAGCCGCCATTCAGAGGCCGCAGGCCCCTGTTGAAGCACCACGCATCCTGCCGTTATCACACTGATCCAAGGCAGCATGCTGAAGACGGTGACCACCACCGCCGACAACAACAAGCGGCGGAGTGTGCCAAAACACCCGTAGAAAATGCGGCTCCAGCCGGCCCACATCTGGCGAAGTGAAGAGTACATCCGGACGGTGTACAAATCCTCGTTGGACACCACCACCAGTCGCCGGCCCGCCACTTTGGCGAAGCGGGCCATGTGGATGTCCTCGTTAAGTTCGGTCTTGACCGGCTCATGACCACCGATGGCCTCGTAGCAGCTCCGGCGCATCAGCATGAACGCACCGTTGGCGTAGGCCGTCGGCGAGCGAGGATCGTTAACCTTCATGGGGTTGAACCAGATCAGCAAGATGCCGCTGCACGCCGGTTGAATCACTCGCTCCCAGAAGCTGTCGGTCTGATGGGTGGGCAGCAGCGAAAGGAATTCCGCCTCTTTCTCCTGCGCGAACCGCATGGCGACGGTCAGCGCCCGGTCGGATGTGTATTCGCAGTCCGCGTCAGTGAAGCACAGCCACTCCCCCGCCGCCAGCCCCATCCCTTCGCGCATGGCGTTGTTCTTGCCGAACCATCCCGGCCGCAGCTCGCCGACGTGTACTGCGGAAAGACGCCGGTCGTCACGGGCAAGACGGTCAATGATCTCGCCGGTGCGATCGGAACTTCGGTCGTTGATCACTATGATCTGCAGAGCCGGGTAGTCCTGGCGAAGCAGCGAGCGCAGGCAGGTTTCGATGTTGGCCTCCTCGTCCTTGGCCGCGACCAGCACGCTGATAGAGGGCAAGTCCCCATCACCGCCGCCGAACATCTCGGAGCGCAATGGGGGCATCAGGCGGCGGGCCCTGCTTAGCTGCCAGTGGCGGCTGTTCCACACCCAGAAGGCCAAGGCCGTCACGCCCAGCCAGAACCAGAGAATGAATTGCATGGAGCATCCATCCCAATGCGCGCCGGTTCATGGCGGCGCGACAGATTTCGGTCCTTTATCTTCGCGGCGGCCCCGGAGACTCGGCGGGCCGGCGCACGGCGATCTAACCATTCAGGGTTCACTGAGGGTCAGAGACCGTCGTCTTCCTCCGGCAAATCAGCTTCTGTCCGACTCGTCAGTCCCTCGAAGAGGGCCGAGCCCACGCGCACCATGGTGGCTCCGCACTCAATCGCCAGCGGGTAGTCGCCGCTCATGCCCATGGACAGCTCCTTGAAGTGGGGACCCACCTTCCGCTCGGCCCGCAGGTCTTCAAGGATGTCCCGCAGCCTCTCGAAGCAAAGGCGGGTCTCGCCGGCCGCCGCGCCCAACGGCCCCATGGTCATCAACCCGCAAAAACGGATGCCGGACCACATGTCAATATGCTCGATCAAGTGCGTCACCGCGCCAACCGCCACGCCGAACTTGGTTCGCTCCGCGCTGGTGTTGACCTGCAGCAAAATGTCCACGACACGCCCAAGCCTCTCGGCTTGCTTGTGCAAGTCCTCCGCCAAGCGCAGACTGTCGACGCTGTGAATCAACTCCACCCAGGGGACCACCAGCTTGACCTTGTTGCGTTGCAGATGGCCGACCATGTGCCAACGGGGCCGAACCACACCGCAGTCCCGCCTGCCCGCAAGGCCGCTCCTGCGTTCGTATAGCTCGTGGATCATCCCGGCCCGCTGATTCAGTTGCTGGGCTCGACTCTCCCCCAGATCGAGAATCCCCAGGTCCAGCGCCTGACGCACAACATCCACGTCTACGTATTTGGTGGCGGCGACCAGACGTACACTCGACGGTTCTCGCTTGGCCGCGGCGCAGGCGGTTTCGATGCGGTCCCGAACCCGCTTCAGATTCTCGGAGAGCCGCCGCCGCACCATCGTGGGATTGCCGATCACGGTAACGCTTCCCTTCGTCCGTGGCCCCGCGTAAGTTGCCCGCAGGGCTCCTGGTCATCTGCGGCGGATTCTAACCCTTGCTTGGCGCGTTCAACAAGGCTTCCAGGCCCCAGGCTCGCAAGACCGCCGCCCGGCGGCTGATGAGCATGTCGAGCAGCTCGGCGGCGTCACTAGGATCGGTCAGGTCGGCGGCAAGCACGATCGCCCGCAACTGGTCCACTGAAATCGCGGCCATCCGCCGTCCAATCCACGCGGCGTCAGCTTGGGTGAGTCGGTCAAACGCGGCGTTGGGGTTCTGAGCTCGCCAGGCGCGAGCGCTGTTCCAGGTCAACAAATCCAGGGAGCCCACGGCCGGGCTTGAAATAGGCACTGAGTCGGGAAGGCGCGGCAGCAAGCCCAAAGTCAGCAGCCCTATCAACTGGCACTCGACATCCCACGCGTGCCTCCACCCTCGCCACGGCTCCTTCGGCCGACCGTTCCAACTGCCCAGGCAGGAATTGAAATCCACAAAATAGCAGCACACCCGCCCCCTTTCGATCGCCAGCAGCGTGTTGTTATCCGTGCGATCAGTGTCGTTCAACCAGGCGGCGACCAACCGAGCGGCCCGCACCTCTCTCCGCAACGAAAACCGATCAAAGGGAAAGCTGCCGAGCACCCTTCCGGGAACATACAGTGACGCCGTGGCCCTCTGGCCATCGAATCGTCCGTCGCCGGTATGGTCCAAAGTCACCAGGTATGTGGGGGGAATGCGATAACCGAGAAGCCAG
>CAYYBO010000233.1:5006-6890 GCA_964470125.1 uncultured Planctomycetaceae bacterium
AGTAGATGCGAGAGCCGATGATCTCCGCCGAGGTGCCCTGTTCAGGGTATTCGGCGTTGTCGAGCTTCACGATGAACGTCCGGCCTGTCGCGTCTTGACCGACGAAGCCCGGCGTTGTTCCCTGCTTCTTCTGTTTCTCAATCCGCCAGGGCGCCGAAGGGGCGCCGGCACCGAACGGATCGCTGAGGAGCTGCGACGCCGAGACCTCACCTATATCGCGATTGACGAAGAACGGCCCGTCGGCGACCCGGCCGTCGGGGCCCACATTCCAGGCTTCATCGCCAAGCAGAACTCGCCCTAACCAAGTGAACGTGATGTAGTCGCGGCCGGGATAGACGTATGAGGTCTTAAACCATGTGCCGGCCAGTGTGTCGTTCGATGCGTGAGTCGGGCGATCCAGAACATCAGCCGTATTCTCATAAACACGGTTTGCACAGCCCGTCGTCAGGAGCACGGCCGACAAGAAGAATTGTAGCGGAATACGGCCCCGTGATAGGCAGTGTTCCTCAACGCCGGCGAGGTGGTCAGGCGAAATCGCCCCAGCCGTTCCGCCGGGGCCAACAGGAATGGCGGCCCCCTGTGAGGAGACCGCCATTCCTCTGGTCCGGAAGGTAGAGGAGGGACAATAACTTGTACGGATCCTCTCCTGCAACGGTTCGCAGAATCTCCGCGCGATCTTGATCTTTGCCGGCTCGACGCAGTGTGAACCCGCCAAGTCCCCGATGCTCAAGATTCGACGCCGCCTCCCTCTTGGAAGAATGCACCCCGGAATCTCGATTCTGGATACCTGAACCGTGGATTGCCACGGTCCGCCCGGGCTGCCTCAGTTGTCCAGGCGGCAGCTCACTCCCCGCCGGTTCAGCCGGCCGGTGGGAAATGCGGTGCGACCTGCGGCAGGCGCCCTGAAAGCGCCCTATTGAGCCGGTGCAGGGGGCGGCAAGGCCTCTTCCGCAGGCGGCCTCGCGCCGGGTCCGCCCCTCTCGGCCGCGGGTGGCCTCTGACGCCCCATCTTAGGCTGGCCGCGTTCGCCTCCGAGGGCCTTCTCAACCTTCTCCTTCTGTCCCGGGTCAAGCAGGGCGAAGACGTCGTCATAGAGCTTCTTGGTCAGCTCCTTGCGAGCCTTGAGTCCGGAGTTCTGCACATCCCGGCTTGCCCGCCGAAACTGTTCGAACAAAGCGTTGACTTGCTTCTTCTGTTCCGGCGAGAGATCAGGCAGTTTCTCCACTTGAGATTTGAGCGCCCGCGGGTTCCGAATCGGGCCGCCGTAGGGGTCGCCCCCTGTCAGTTGCTCATCCCACAATTCCACGAAACGAGCTTTCTGGTCGTCGCGCAGCGAATTCAGAATTTGATCGTGGAGCAACTCCTGAGACTCGTCCAGTTTCTCTTTGACCGGCTTGAGGAACTCTTCCCGTTCCGCGTGGAGTCCCTGGAGCTCTTCGCGAAGCTGCTGCAGCGTATCCATGTCGCCCGCCTCGCGTGCACGCATCATCGCCTGGCGAACTTTAGCGGTCTTCTCTTGCAGTTCGGGCGGAATCGGAGTGGAGATGCGTAGTTCCCGCTCGCGGTTGCGGTGCTCATCGAGGATGGTCTTGAGCTGGGCCTCCTGGGCCTCGTCCAGTTTCAGCTCCCGGACCAACATTTGGAGCATGCCCTCCTGGCGGTCGCGGTGGCGTTTCTGCATCATGGGGTGGTCCCGTTCAGATTCCTGCGGATTGGCGGCTTCCTGTGCAGGGCACAGAGCCGCCACGGCAAAGAGAATCACGCTGCCGAAGGTAAGGGTTCTTGCTGGCATTTTTCATCTCCTGAGTGTTAGACGGCCGACGGGCAATCAGGACCGGCGGTCCAGACGTCGCGAGCCTTCTTCTCGCCGGCCAATGGAATCCT
>CAYYBO010000234.1:0-6837 GCA_964470125.1 uncultured Planctomycetaceae bacterium
CCCCAGCCGCCGGCCAAAAGCGGCGTCCCATCTCCCGCCCTGTTCCTCGCTGCTTTCCGTACCGGTCTTGTCGATCAGGGCGAACGCCGCCGCCTGGTCCTCGGGGCTGAACCCCAACCCGCTCAGCATTGCCCCGACGAGCCGCCGATTACTGATGTGCACGACGAAATCCCGGGCATTCAAACCCAGCTCCCGCAGCGCCTCCACCCCCACCAGGATGCACTCCGCATCTGCGACCACGTCGGCCGTGCCGATCACGTCCACGTTCCACTGAAAGAACTCGCGCAGCCGGCCCCGCTGGACGTTCTCGCCCCGAAACAGCCGTGGGATGCAGAACCACTTGATCGGACGCGGCAAAGAACTCAGTCGTGCCGCCACCATCCTCGCCAAGGTCGGCGTCATCTCCGGTCGCAGGGCCAGCTCTCGACCGCCACTGTCCGTCAAGCGATACAGTTGGCCAACCAGCTCAGCGCCGCTTTTCTCGCGGTACAGGTCCAGCATCTCCAGCGTGGGTCCCTCATACTCAACGAAGCCGTGCCGCTCGGATACCCGCCGCCAGGTATCGAAAATCCTCCGAAGCGGAGCGTATTCCTCGGGGTAGAAATCTCGGGTGCCTTTAACGGATTGAATGGGCATGGACCACATTCCGATCAGCGAGCCGATCCCATGACGGCGGGCGGCGCTCGCTAGTTGGCTAAGGCGTCGAGAACGAAACACGGAAGACTGTCGTTCGCCCGTCCTCGTCGGCCACGATCAATTCCGCCGCAGTCTCCCCGGCGGGGTTCACCTCGTCGAACGTCGGTTCATACCGCACGTGCCAGCGACCCTGGTCGTCTGGTCCAGTGCCGGTGAATCCCCGACCCTGCCCGCTCGCGACCCTAACCGTCGCCTGACGACCGTCAGACCGCCGCAGAACCAGCCTGCTCAACGCCCAATCCGGACGCGAGCCCTCCACTACTACCGCGGTATCCAGCACGCTTTGGTACGGCTCTATCATCACGGCGGCCTCGGCGATCCGCCAATCTGGCGGGTCATTCGGCCGTCCCCCCGCGACGAGTTGGCCGCGGATCGGCATGCAGTCCCTCGCCCCCTTCTGGGCGTACCCACTCACAACGAGTAGCCTCGGCACGCCCGTCGGCACGTCCGCACTGACCAAATGGGTCCACTCGAACGTACCTGCCAACGGCGCTCCGCAGTCAGAATGCCAGGCCGCCGACTCATCGTGGAGCACGGCGTAGTCGCAGGTACCTACCTTGGCGCGAAAACGCATGGGCAAGGACTCGCCCAGGTGAACCGCATAGACGGGTATATCAACTCGCCCCGCATCCCGGCTGACACGAACCGGGGGGCCGGAGTCAACTTCCATCACCCCATTCTGTTGGGCGCAACCGACCCCAGTCAGCGAGACCAGACCGCAATTGAGTATGGCTAAGAGGCGGCTCTTCCCCCGAGAGAGGCCCCGCTTCGCCAACCGCTCAACGCGAGGTCCGCCTGTATCCGTACTTTCGTCCGTGATGTCTGGCTGATCCATTCGGGCACCATTCTAGATCAGCCAGACATCAGCATCAATTGCATCCGGTGGGGCCGTTCGTCCGAGCGAGCTCCCGCCGCCTGCGGTCACTTCGCCTTCTGCGGATACTCCGGCGGCTCCGGCAGCGTCATCGGCTCCTTGGCGAGCTTCTCCAGGAGGTACGCAACACCTGCCTCCAACTGGGCGTCTTTGCCGCGCACCACGTCGCCCGGCATGTTCTGGACCTCTATGTCCGGCACCACGCCATGCCCTTCGATGAGCCACTTCCGCTGAAGCCCGTAAGGCGCGAACTGCGGTGGTGTGACGCTCCCGCCGTCCACCAGGTCCTGATGCGGCTCAATGCCCACGGCGCCGCCCCACGTCCGCATGCCGATAACCGTGGCCAATCCCTTGATCTTCAAAGCCTCGGCGAAGTACTCCCCGTTGGAGCCGGTATCCTCGTTGATAAGAACGACGATATGCCCGTGGAAAACCTTCTCCGGATTGCGGATCGGCTTGCCTTCCCGCGGCTGGGTCATCGCCCACAGCCTGCGCTCGATCTGGTCGATAATCATGTCGCCGGTGAAGCCACCGCCGTTGTATCGGGCGTCGATGATCATGCCCTGTCGAGTGTGCTGAGGGTACCAGGCCTTGGCAAACTCAATCAAGCCGGACTCGCCCATGTCCGGCACGTGGAGGTAGCCCACCTCGCCGTTCGTGGCGTCGTGCACAGCGAGGCGGTTTCGTTCCACCCACTCGCGATATCGGATGCCGCTCTCGCTGCCGATCGTGCGGGCTCGATAGACCTTCGCCCCGTCGGCCGACGGTTCATTGTTGTACGAAACGGTCACAACTCGGCCGGTCAGGTTCTCCAGAAACTGATAGACGTTGTCCCTGGACGTGATTTGCCGCCCATTGATCGCGATCAGATAGTCGCCCGCTTTGATTGGGCAGCCGGGGGCCGCAAGCGGCGAGAACTCCTCGGGCCTCCACGTCGAGCCGGGAATGATGTGGGCGATACGGTGGAATGGTGACCCCTTCGGCGTGTCAAACTCAACCCCCAGAAAGGCCGTCCCGACCGATTTTGCCGAGCTGGGATCGTCACCGCCGGAAACGTAGGTGTGCCCGGCGTTGAGCTCACCGATCATCTCGCCGATAAGATAGTTCAAGTCACTGCGGTTGCCGCAGAAAGGCACGAACTTGCGGTACATCTCCCCGACCGCCGCCCAGTCGACCCCGTGCATGCCCGGGTCATAGAACCAGTCGCGCTGAATCCGCCATGCCTCGTTGAACATCTGCATGAATTCTTCGCGTCTGTCAATCTTGATCCGGACGCCGCTGAGGTCCACCTTGCCGTCCCCGACCTTGCCTTCCTTGCATGCGTCCAGCACGCCGTAGTTACCTCCGCTTCGGTAAACAAGCTTCTTGCCGTCGGCGGAGAGGTGGTAGTTGTTAATGCCTGAAATGAGCTTCTTGGCCTTGCGTTCCTCCGGGTCTTTTGTATCCACTTCGTAGTAGTACAGGTCCAGGCTCTCGCCTGTCTCGTCGGTCACGCTCTGGTACTTCAAGAACTGGTGACCCTCCTTCTTCAGGTACAAGAACCCTTTCTCGGTCGCCTCCAGACGGAAGTAGTTCCCCGCGGGCACTCCTTCCGCGGCGATGAGTCGTCGGTCGAAACCGTCGAGGTCGATCTGGACCACCTTGGCTTCGTCCTTACCGCCGGCCGCGGCGCCGTCATCTTCGGCTTTCTCCGCCTTCTCCGACTTTTCCTCCTCGCCCATCGCCTTCTCTTCCGCCGCTGCCTTTACGTCTTCCTCGGAGTCTTCCGGGGCGAACGGCGACGCCTTGCCGTCCTGGAGCACCAGGATGTATGGCCGGCACATCTCCAGGAATACATGGCTCTGGTCCACGAAGCTCATGATCGGCGCGTAATTTCGCTCAGAGAGGAAATACAGGTATCGCCCCTGCGGGTCGAACGACGGGCTCCAGCCCTGCGTCATGTTGCTGGTGACGCGGTGCACCTTGTGGTCGGCCAGCGTGTATAGGAAGATCGACTGGTTGAGGTTTTCCTCCTGCTTGGCGTAGGCGATCCACTTGCTGTCCGGAGACCAGACGTAGTCGCGAATCCCCCACCGCTCCCAGCCGTCGTCGTACTCCCCCTGATCGACAAGAGTCAAGACTCCGCTCTCAGCCTCGAGCAGGTTCAGCCGCATGTACTTGTCGCCGAAGACCAGCCACTTGCTGTCCGGCGACCAGACCGCCTGCATCCGCCACCCCTTGTTGCCTTTCGTAAGCTGCCGCCAGGCTTGCTCCCCTTTCTGGTCCACCAGATACCACTCTTCTTCGCCGGATTTGTCAGACAGGAACGCGATCCACCGCCCATCCGGCGACCAGGCGCCGTTCTTCTCTCGTGACGCCGACGTGCCCGTCAGGTTGATCGGCTCTCCCTTCTTTACGGGGACGTTGACGATTTCCCCCCTGGCCTCCAGCAGCATTCGGGTGCCGCTGGGCGAGAGCGAGAACGAGCCCGTCTTGGCCGTGGCGTTCACATAACTCGGCCGCATCCGCGCTGAATCAGTGGGGATGGTAATGTCCAGCTTGCGCTCCTGGCCGCTCTTTAGGTCGAGCAGGTACAGCGTCTCGGCGTACTGGTAGATAATCGCCCCCGGTCCGATGGAGGGGTACTTCACGTCGTAATCCGCGTGGGCCGTCAGCGGCGAAACCTTCTTCGAGCCGAGGTCGTACTTGTAGACGTTTAGCGTGCCGTGCTCGCGATCGGAGACGAAGTAGATCGCCTCCCCCTGCCACATGGGGTAGTTGTCCGTGCCCACCCAGTCGGTGATCTTCTCAAAAGCCCCCTTCTCCAGATCGCCGACCCAGATGTCTTGGGCTGTCCCGCCCTGATGACGCTTCCACGTCGCGGTCTCGCGCGTGATGCGGTTGTAGGCAATCTTCTTCGCATCCGGTGAAAGCGACGCTAAGCCGGCCCGATCCACCGGAAGCTTCTCCTCCGGGCCGCCGTCAACCGGAACTCGATACACCTGCTCCCCTCGATAGGAAAACTCTCGGCGAGACCGGTACAAAATCCATTTTCCATCCGGATACCAGTCCAACACGTAATCCCCCGCCGGGTGGTAGGTCAATCGCCGCGGGACTCCCCCACCTGCCTCCATCACGTAAACATCCGCCCCGCCGTCGTAATTGGCCGTGAAGGCGATCAAAGAGCCATCCGGGCTGAACTTCGCGCACTGCTCATTCCCGGGATCGTTGGTAAGGCGAACGGCATCGCCGCCCGCAGTACTCGCCAGCCACAGATCGCCTTCGTAAGTGAAGACAACTTTGTCCTGATGCACATCCGCCTGCCGCATCAGACGGCTTTCCGCGCCCGCGCTAGGGGCGCTCAAGCCCAGTCCCATTACCGCTGCCACCGTCAGTTGCCATCGCCTGGCGTCCACTGTCGCCCTCTCTTTCTTCGATTACTTCGAGGAACTTCCCTGTGACTGGTCCTTGCCCTCCCTGGCACCGGCCGCATTCTAAGGAACTCACCCAGCACACGCAGCACATGATCCGCGAAATATGGGCCACCCGAAACCCCACGATTGCACGTCGGTCCCCCGTGGTCCAAGGCCCGTTTCTCAGCCTTGCAGACGCGACCAAGACCGGCCCTCGCGGGATTCGAATAGGACCTGTTTTCTGGCTATCCGTCCGTTTTGTCGGTCTGTTTTCCTTGCATTGAAGCGGCTTTTCAGATACTCTGGTCCATAGCTCGGCAAGGCAACAGCCAATGGAGTAGCCGACCCCTTTGCTCGCCGCGGCGTGGGTGCCGTGCCTGCCCGCCCTGGCGGTTGACCGGGGTGGAGTAGGAGGCATTCTCCTGGCTCGGCAGGGAATCGACTATCTGTGGCCAAAAGGGGCTTATCCGAGGGGCCGCATCGCTGGGCGATCGGCCAAGCCCCTCCGCGGACCAGCATATGGGGATTAACGGCTGCCAGCTCACCCTCTTGCACGGCCGCGCCTGGTCGAGCGCCCTCTCCCGAAGTCAGGGCCTAGTCGCCGCTCGCACAGAGGGAAGCGCGGGTAACGCGACGCCATTGACATGCTCCTGCCTTGCCCGCCAAGCCGACGCTCTCAAGTTCGCACCGGGCTTGACCTGTTACTGTAGCAACGATCAATACGTCCGAACCTGCGGACGGTTTGTACCATCTTCAGCCGCTCGTGCGGCTGTGCTTTTTTTTGGGGGGGGAGATGATCGGCCGCCGTGCTGGCGTCCTTAACGAAAGCGAGGGAATGAGAGTATGAACCAGAACCTGAAAAGAGGCGGAGCTTGGTTGGGGGTCGTTGTCGGCATCACACTGATCGTACCGGCCACGGCATGGTCGGCCGACCGCATGGTCATCGGCGAAATGTTTACGCAACAGTCCTGAGGTTATTGCACTTACGCCGGTGCGGCGTTCGACCAGATGCTCAATAACTTCGGACATGGCGGTTCTGTGACGCCCGACACATTTACCGTTGTTACAGTCCAAACCAACGGATCCTACGGCAATTACGCGTGGCAAGTCGCCAGAACCTCATACTACGGCATTACCGGCACTCCCACCGCCTGGTTCGACGGTGCTCAAAGCGTGGTGGGCGCAGGCAGCACTCAATCCGCGTACACCAACTACCTCGCGGCCTACAACGCCCGGCGGGCGGTGGCCACGGACGTCACCATCCAGTTGGGCGGCAGCTTGATCTCGGGCCAAACCTACCAGGTCAACGCCCAGGTTTGCATCGAGCCGGGCGGCACCGGCAAGACCATGCGCATCTACATCGTTCAGGTGCTCGACTACTGGCCGAACTACCCCGTTCATACTCCCCGCTACGGCCTTGTGCAGGCCGCCACGGTTCACGGCTCAGAGGACCTGGTGACTCTCACGCCGGGTAATTGCACGACGGTTACGCACAACTTCACATTTACAGGTGACAGTTGGGCGAACCAAAACAACATCAAGATCGTCGCCTGGGCTGCTCCCCAGGTAACCTCTCAGAAGGTGGTTTACCAGGCGGCGACGCTCCACTGGCCCTTCGAACCCCCCAAGATTCCAGGCGACCTCAACGGCGACCTGGTCGTCGACTCCGCCGACATCATTCCCTTCGCTCTGGCACTCACCAACCGGGCGGAGTTCGAGAGCCAATTCCCCGACGTGGACGCGGACACCGTAGGCGACACCAACGACGACGGTGTGTTCAACGGCGCCGACACCTACACCTTCGTAAACATGGTCATCAAAGACCAAAGCCCTCCGACGCCAAACCCCATGAGCTTTGCGGTCGACGGTTCACCC
>CAYYBO010000235.1:0-6790 GCA_964470125.1 uncultured Planctomycetaceae bacterium
AGTTGGCCTTGCGCGGTCCTTGGGGCATCGCGGACTTCGACGAGAATTGCAGGTAGGCAGCCACGTCCAACCTGCCGGCCGCTTCGCGAGGCTGCAGGAATCATCGGTGACAGGGAGTCTGGGCCAACGAAGCGCCGGTCCGCGCGCCGGGGGCCACTCTACGCGGAGGGTGAACAATGCGCATCCGAAGAGGTTTCAGGAACCGGAGGTTGCGACGCGCCAGCGTGATGGTGCAGAGTGTTATCTTCGGCAGCACGGTGGGTCTCGGCGTGGCGGCGTTGGCCGTCGACACCGGTTTGATGTTTGCGGCCAAGTCTGAGTTGCAGAACGCGGCTGATGCCGCGGCCTTGGCAGCGGCATCACAACTCGGGTCGAAGGTCGACCCCACCGGCATGGCGGGAATCGAGGCGGCCCGGTTCGCGGCGCTCAACAAGATCGCCGGCCTGGGGGCGGACGTTGCGATTGAGGCGGACGTCGTTTTCGGCCACGCGGTCATGGACGGGGAGCGATTTGAGTTCCTGCCGGAGCAGATCCCCTACGACGCGGCCAGAGTGACCATTCGGCGTGACGCCACGGCGGCGGACGGGCCGGTGTCGCTCTTATTCGCGAAGATGTTCGGGGTTTCGGGGGCCAGCATGCGGGCCAGCGCCACGGCGATGCTCATTCCGCGAGATATTGCCTTGGTTATCGACCTGTCGGCTTCGATGAACGACGACAGCGAACTGCGGCACTACAAGCAGTTCCCGTCGGAGAGCGGCGGCACCCGACCCGGTGTGCAGATCAACATCAAGGAGTGTTGGCAGGCCCTGGAGGGTACCCCACCCACGTGGGGCCAGATGACCAACTGGGGCAACGAAGTCGTCCTCGGTTCGTACACTCCGGTGGGAGACCCCGGATTGTGGAGGATTCCGAAGAGCAGTAGTTGCACTGAGTCGGCGGTCACTACTCAGTTGACTTCCCGGGGTTATAGCAGCGCGGAGCGCAGCGCCCTCATGAGCGGCTCCGGCGATGGGACCACTGCCTACTATCGTAACCGCGTGAGAGTCATACTCGGTCTGGCCGATTGGAAGAGCGGCAAGTCCGGCGGCAAGTACGGCTCCGGCAGCGGCGGCAACGGGGACAACTACGTCCAAGACGATGAGCTGACTGCCAAGATCGGATTTCCGTATCCGCTGGGGGCCTCCTCAAATACGTGGAACAGCTATGTAGACTATGCGGCTGGTTCCACGCAGATGACGCAGACTGATTCAAATTTCAGGTATCGGTTCGGGTTGAAGACGTTTGTGAACTACCTTCTGGAGAGTCGCCCAAGTCATTCCCAAACTCCGAACTTGGCAAGCGTTCCGGAAGAACCATTGCAATCGGTGAAAAACGCCGTGGAGTCCATGATCAACCTGATCATCGGTTTGGAGACTCAGGATTACGTCTCGCTGGAGACCTTCGCCCAGTACGGGTATCACGCTCACGATCTAACGGTGCCCGATTCGCCGGATGATCTGAGCACCTTGCTGCTGGAGATACCCGCGACGTTGAACGGACACCAAGCCGGTCACTTCACCTCGGTGACCAACATCGGCGGGGGCTTCCAGAAGGCCTACGAGGAGTTGACCAGCGACCGGGCCAGGAACTCGGCGGCGAAGGTGGTGATGCTGTTGACCGATGGAAAGCCCAACGTCAATGCGGACAACCAGCACGTGGGAGACAACCATGCGCAGGCGATCGCGTGGGCGGAGGACCGGGCTGCAGCCCTCCGGGAAATCGGTGCCACCATCTACATCATCGGCGTCGGCGGCGACGTGAACGCCGAGTTGTGCGCGAGTCTTGCCGGCTCGCCGGATCACTACTTCTTCGCAGACAACACGCCCGATCCGGACAACGGCGGACAGCCCATGTACGTGACCGAGCTGCAGCAGATTTTCCGGACGCTGGGCGGACGTCGGCCCGTGCGTTTGATCCAGTAAGACGCGTTTTTCGGTCTGCTCCGGCGCCGCGAATGCGCGGTCGCGGCAGGCCGTGGGGGCGGCAGGGGTGTTCGTCCCGGGCATGTGGCCTGGTCGGGCGCCCCTGCCGTCGTTTTTTAGTGTGCTGAAGCGGCTTGGTTTTTCGGACGGGGCGAGATGCTTCGGCGGATGAGGCTCGAGCCGGGGGCAAACTTGGTTCCTGGACGCGGCAGCCGCGGCGACGATCACGCGGCGGCGCTTGAGGTTTACGGCGCGCCGGGAGTTGCGAAACCGCGGCGGGTCTGACTTCAGCGGTCCGGCTAAGCGGCCGATAAAGGCCAACGCGAGCCGAGGGGACGGGGCAGGAGTCTGCCTCGAAGCCCGAGAAGCTAAAGAGCTGCGATCGGCCAGGCCGTTCGAGGGGCGGCGGGGCCGGGCTTGGCATTTGCGTTCCTCGGGGAGCGGCCCTCGGGCGTCTGAGATACCGTGGCAGCCATGGCGCAGACTGTTCGCACCATTGTCTTCACGAGTAACGAGTCGGCTGCGCCGGAGCTGCGCCGAGCCCTCACGTCGTTGCCCTATGTTCGCATCGTGGCGGAACTGGACGAGCCCAGTCTTCTGGGTCAAGCGGCGATCCAATTTCCGTGCGATCTGGTGATCGCCGATCTCGATCCGGCGACGCAGGTCGTGGTCGAGTGCCTCAAGCAACTCAAGGAGTCGCACGCCTCGCTACCGGTCTTCGCGGTGAGCGAGCACACGGAAGGGGAGGTAGTGCTGCAGGCGCTGCGCGCCGGTGTTAGGGAGTATCTGGTCAGGCCGGTGGACGTGCAGGAATTGGAGGAGGCGATCCAGCGGGCGGTCGGTTCGCGGCCCAGGACCAAGGAGCCCGGCCGGCTGATCTCGCTGATGGGCAGCGCCGGGGGCGTGGGCTGCACGATGATCGCCACCAACCTGGCGGTGGAACTGACCGACTTGCTCGGCGGCGAGTCGAAGGTCGTTCTGGTGGACCTGGACTTTCGTTTCGGCCACGCGGCCACGCTGCTGGACGTTCATGGCCAATACACGGTAGCCGATCTCTGTTCGACGCCGGAGGAACTCGACGAGCAGATGATCATGAAGGCGTTGATCAGGCACGAGAGCGGGCTGCACATCCTGCGTCGTCCACATTCCTTCGCGCAGGCGGAACTGATCACGGCCGCCCATTGCGCCAACGTGCTCACCAGCCTGCAGGAGATGTTCGCCTACGTGATCGTTGACGGGCCGACACGGCACGACCCCGGGGGGCGGTCAGTGCTGGATGTCGCGGACTTCAATTTCATGGTGCTGCAGTTGCTGGTACCCAGCGTGCGCAACGCGGACCGCATGATGCAGGAGCTGGCATCGCAGGGATTCAACACGGATCGAATCCAGTTCATCTGCAACAGGCTCGGGCGAGACTCGGCACACCTGGGCGTGGCGCAGGTTGAGACGATTCTCAACCGCAAAGTCTTCATGACGATCAGCGACGACTGGAAGGCGGTGAGCGCGTCCATCAATATCGGACAGCCGTTGAAGACGGAATTCAGTCGAGCCCGGGTTCGACAGGAGATACGGACGCTGGCGATGAAGATCCATTGTCCCGAGGAAGTTCCCGACGACGAAGCCCGGCGCGGGGGCTTGCTCGGCAAGCTGCTGCGGAAGAGCGGGGCCAGGGAGCCGGAGGGCCACAGCGCCGCTCCGCGACCACCGGCCGCCAGCAGCACATGAGGGCGCGTCCGAGAAGCCCGCGGCCCGATCTCGGTCACGCCGGGGCTCAAGCCGCGTTCAGAGGGGGGATTGCCTGCAAACCAAGAGGCGGCATGCGGGCTTCCGAAAGGCTCCAAACTGTACGCCCTCGACGGCCGATGATGATCTCGATGGGGGGTTTGCCAGAGCGGAAGTGGGTTGTGGTGTTCTCGGTCGCTGCGTTCCTTTCCGCGGGCGAGGATGCAGGCTTGCAGCGAGGCTTTCGCGGTCGCTGCCTCTCATCCTGAGAAAGCGAACCGAGCTCACGGGAGGTGAAAGCCGGTCATGTTCGGTCGCTCGAAGATCCCCACTTTGAAGTTACCCAAGCCGCCGGCGGCGCGGCCTAGCGAAGGAACTTGCGCAGCAGGTGCGGCTGCTCCGGGTCCGCCGTCAGCACCTCAGTTGAATCCCGCCCCGGCCGCCGCCCCGCCGCCCTCTGCCTTGAAGCCGGTTGCGAAGGACCGGACCGACGAGTTCTACGCCCTCAAGTCTCGCATCCATCGCAAGTTGGTTGAAACGCTGGATCTGGCGGCGATTGGCAAACGGGCGGACGAGGAGGTGAAGGACGAAGTCAAGCAGGTCATCGCCCGGTTGTGTGAGCAGGAGGATGCCCTGCTGAACTTCAACGAGCGGCAGCAGCTCGTCGTCGAGATCCTCGACGAGACGTTCGGCCTGGGTCCTCTGGAGACTCTGCTGAAGGACCCGCACATCAGCGACATTCTGATCAACGGTCCGAAGAAGATTTACGTGGAACGCAAGGGGCGGCTGGAGCAGACTCACGTGACTTTTCGCGACGACGCCCATCTGATGCACGTGATCGACAAGATCGTCTCCTCCGTTGGCCGCCGTTGCGACGAGGTCTCGCCGATGGTGGACGCCCGGTTGAAGGACGGATCTCGCGTCAACGCGGTGATTCCTCCACTGGCCATCGACGGTCCCTCCATGTCCATCCGGCGGTTTGGGAAAGACCCCATCACCTGGGACGATTACGTCCGCTACAAGTCGGTTCCTCAGGAGATGGTCGAGTTTCTGCGGGCCTGCGTGATTTCGCGGCTGAACATACTCATTGTCGGCGGAACCGGTTCAGGCAAGACCACTCTGCTCAACAACCTGTCGTCGTTCATCCCCGACAACGAGCGGATCGTGACCATCGAGGATGCCGCCGAGTTGCAGTTGCGGCAGCCGCACGTCGTCCGCCTCGAATCGCGCCCCGCGAACATCGAGGGCAAGGGTCGGATCAGCATTCGCGAGCTGCTGATCAACTCCCTGCGAATGCGGCCCGATCGAATCGTGGTCGGCGAGTGCCGCGGACCGGAGACGCTGGACATGCTCCAGGCCATGAACACCGGCCACGACGGCTCGCTCACCACCATTCACGCCAACAGCACGCGCGACGCCGTGCAACGTGTCGAGACCATGGTGATGATGTCGGGTTTCGACCTACCGGTGAAGGCCATTCGCCAGCAATTCGCCAGCGCGATTCACCTGGTGGTCAACGCCATGCGACTGACCGGCGGGCCGAGGAAGATCATGTCCGTCGCCGAGGTGCAGGGCATGGAGGGCGAAACGGTCACGATGCAGGAGATATTCAAGTTCGAGCAGGTGGGCATAAGCCCGACCGGCAGGGCCTATGGCCGCTTCATCGCCACGGGTTTGCGGCCGAGCTTCCTGGATAGACTGAGGTACTCCGGCGTGGAGATGAATCCGGCGATCTTCGAACGCCAGGTGCTGGTGGCGGATGATGTGGAGTAGCGGACCAAGAGGGGTGCGGGAACGGATTTTTCCGCCGGCCGCGATGAAATGAGACGGCCGTCCGCGTGGGTGGTGCGGGGCATGGAGAGACACCCGCAGGCAGTTGAGGCGGAGAGTGCGAGAGGTTTGAGCGCATGACTGTTCTAGCGGACCTGAGCTTCGGCGACACATGGGGCGAGGATGCGGCCCTATACGCATTGCCGTTGATCGGCTCGGTCATGCTGGCTTACGCCGTTTTCAACCTCATCCGAGACCTTCGCAAGGTTGAGTCAAGGAAGGTCGCGGGCCGCTTGCGGGAACCGTTTGGTCCGCTCGGTGAAAGCGAGAATGAGCGGGCGGCGAAGGAGTCCATCCTGAGGCGGACTTACGAGGCCTCGGGCTTGATGAGTTCCGCCCTCTCCAAGATGAGCTTCGTGCCGGCGCTGCAGCGCATGCTGGACCAGGCCAACCTGCCGTGGTCGGCGACGGGGTTCATGCTCAACTTGGTCGGCTTCGCCGCGTTGGCCTATATCGGGGGCTACCTGCTGAAATTCAGCCTATGGTTGTGCATTGCGACGGCGGGAATCACCCTGCTCCTTCCCTTGGGGTTCATCTGGTTCAAACGAAAGCGCCGGCTCAACAGGTTTCTGGCGCAGCTTCCCGACGTGTTCGAGCTCATGGGGCAGGCCCTTCGGGCCGGCCACTCGCTGGCCAACGCCATCATGCTGATTGGGCAGCAGTTGCCCGATCCGGCGGGGACGGAGTTCGCCCGGGTGTTTCACGAGCAGAACCTGGGCATCAAGATCGAGGAAGCCCTCCAGAACATGGCCAGGCGCATCGGGCTGCTGGATGTGCGTTTCTTTGTTACGGCGGTGTTGATCCAGCGGCAGACGGGCGGGGACCTCGCGGAGGTGTTGGACAATATCGGCGGCGTGATCCGGGAGCGGATCAAACTTTTCGGCATGGTGAAAGCGCTGACGGCGGAAGGGCGTTTGTCCGGCTGGGTGTTGCTGGCTTTGCCGGTGGTTTGTCTGGGTATGGAGCTGGTGGTCAATCCGAACTACGCCAACGTGCTGTTCACTGAACCGATGGGGCAGTACATGCTCATTGCCGCCTTCATCAGCCAATTGCTGGGCCTGGCGATGATCCAGAAGATCGTCAACATCAAGGTGTAAGAGGACCATGACGGACGCAATGTTGATTTTCGCTATGGTGGTCGTCGCCGTCGGCATGGTTGCCTATTCCTTGTGGCCCAAGCGGAGCGAGGAGTATGACGAGGCGGTGAAGCGGCGCTCCGCCGGGCTGAGCATTGACGGCGATAAGGCCTCCCTGGAGCGAAAAGCGAAGATGCGGGC
>CAYYBO010000236.1:0-1120 GCA_964470125.1 uncultured Planctomycetaceae bacterium
GCTTGGCCCCGCCTTGGCAGGCGAGGTTCTGACACCGGAGCCGCCTGCTTTTCCATCGCCGCGGCAGGAAGCCGGACCGATGTACCGAGGGCATCGCGCCGCGCATGCTGATCTCAGAAGATGGCGGCAAGCGGGGAGCCACGTCGGGTGTGCTTGGTCATTCCGGGCACATCCCTGACAAACAATGATCCGAGCCGCGCTCTCGTGCGGCTCGCGGATCGTGCGCTACCTGTCTTCGATGGGCGTCAGCGTGCCGGTCGAGGAAGGGGCGTGGCCGAACGCGGCCTCGCGGATGATGTGGGCATGGGGCATTCTCGCTCGCCTCATCTTGCACAGAAGCTTGCGCTGGACCTTCGCGTAGCCGAGGGCGGCGTTGCCGTTGGGGTCTTCGTAGAGCACCCGTGAGGAGCGACCGCGCCCAAGCACGTCGACGATCCGATCGAGCGATTCAGCGCTGTAAGCGCGAAGAACGCCGGCATCCAGGTCGAATCGCGAAAGCCCGGACCAGAAGCAGACTGAGCTCCGCCAGCCTCGTTCGCAGGCCAGTAGATTCATCCGCTTGAATAACACGCGATTTGTCCGGAAGGAGAGAAAGGTCTGGCCGAGGTTATCGGCGAGCAATCGTTCGGGCTCAGGGTAGCTTCCGCGGAGCGCCGCCCGGAGTTCATGCCAGCGAAGCGGTTCGATGGTCGAGTCAGCCCGGATTTCCCAATAGAGGTGGCCGAGGGAGATGGTGGATCGGCTGACGGCCATCTGCCTGGGGAGGTACTTGTTGTGGGCGACGGTGTCGGCGGCAAGATGAGAGAGATAGCCGTAGGCGAAGGCCTTGCCGGCGTCGGTCCTGGCGCCGTCGAGCAGCGAGAAGCCCGTGGACCAGTGGTGGCACACCTGCTTGATCCTGCTGAGCTTCTTGGCGAAGATCGTGTCGGTCGCCACGCAGCCGTAGACGAAAAAGCGACGATTTCGAGCGATCAAGGCGGCGAGGGCAGCCGGCAGTAACCACAAGTTGGATAGCAGGTCCGAGGCAAGTTGAACGTGCGTGGCCGGCCCCCAGGCATGGGCGTCGGCGCACATGGCAAGCAGCACGAGGCTCGCCAGCGCGATCGTCATCTTCCTTGCT
>CAYYBO010000236.1:1130-6773 GCA_964470125.1 uncultured Planctomycetaceae bacterium
TGCTGAGTTCCCCACCTGGCTGTTCCCGATGGTCGGCTTCCCTGGGCGTGAACAAGCCGCACATTATAGCACGGTATCTGTCGCCCTCCAAACGCGCCGTCTACTTCGGTTCATCGCGCTCGACAGAGAAGTGTTTACCACCTAGGATCGTGGAAGTTGCACGGGCCTGCGGCTCGTGCCGCCGGCGAGGCCGTTTCTGTCCCGATCTCGAACCGCCGGGTGGCGATGATCGGGCTTGGAGAGCCTATCCCAAGGACCTGTGGTACCGCCGTCTCGGCGGTGCGAACACAGGCGAGACGCCTGTGCCACAAGGGTCAACGAGGCAGGCTCTTATATCCGAGGTGGTTTTGTGACAGTGGAGCGAGTGGCGGTTATTGGTCTCGATTGTGCCGATCCAGTCCTTGTTTTCGACAAATGGGCGGCTGTCCTGCCGAATCTCAACGCCCTTTGTCGGCGAGGTCGATACGGCAATCTGCTGAGCACCATGCCGCCGGTGACGGTCCCGGCCTGGAGCTGCATGGCCGCCTCGAAGGACCCCGGGACGCTCGGCATCTACGGCTTCGGCAACCGCAAGGACCACGGCTACGAGGGCCTGAGCATCGCCTTGTCCACGGCCGTCAAGGAGCCGCGGGTTTGGGACCTGCTAACCCGCGCGGGCCATCCATCCATCATCGTGGGCGTGCCCGGCACCTTCCCGATCCTTCGGCCGATCAAGGGGCAGATGATCTCCTGTTTCCTGACGCCCGACCCCGCGGAGGCGATGACCTCCGACAACCCCATCAAGCAGTTCACGCATCCGCCGTCGCTCAAGCACACGATCCAGAAGCTGGTCGGCGAGTACATGGTGGACGTGAAGAATTTCCAGACAGAGGACAAGAAGTGGCTCCTTGACCAGATATACCTGATGACCGACCGGCGGTTTACCGTCGTCGAGCACCTCGCCTCCAGCCAGCCCTGGAAGCTCCTCTTTATGGTGGAGATGGGCGTGGACCGCATCCACCACGGCTTCTGGCAGTTCTTCGACGAGCGGCACCATCGCTACCAGAAGGGCAACCCCTTCGAATCCGCCATACGGGACTACTACGTCCACGTGGATGGTCTGATCGGCAAGCTCATAAAGACGTGCGAGCCCGCCAAGACGGCCTTCTTCGTCGTATCCGATCACGGCGCGAAGCGGCTCGAGGGCAGCTTCTGCATCAACGACTGGCTGATCCGCGAGGGCTACCTCGTCCTCAAGAAACCGCAGCCGACGCCGACGCGATTCAAGGCGGACCTGGTGGACTGGTCGAAGACGCGGGCCTGGGGCGAGGGCGGTTACTACGGCCGTCTCTACGTCAACCTTGCCGGACGCGAGCCGCGGGGCATCGTCAGCGAGGGCGAGTACGAGCCGCTGCGCGACGAGTTGATCGCCAAGATCGCCGCCTTGACGGACCATACCGGCCGGCGGATGGACACGAGGGTCTACAAGCCGGAGGACGTCTACCGGCAGGCCAACGGCGTCCCGCCGGACTTAATCATCCTCTTCGACAACCTGCACTGGCGGGCCTCCGGCTGGATCGGCAACGAGAGCCTCTACACGTTCAGCAACGAGACCGGTCCGGACGACGCCAACCACGCGATGGAGGGCATGTACATCCTGGCCTGCCCCGACGACGCGAAGCCCACGGGCCGTGACGCCCGAGCCGCGGCTCGCGACGCTCGGCCTGCTGCCCATGAAGCCCGATCCGCGGCTCGCGACGCTCGGTCCGCTGCCCGCGAGGCCCAGCCCACCGGCCGCGACACCCAGCTCCCAGATCGCGACGCGCAGCCTACGGGACGCGACGATTCCGCCACGATCTACGACGTCGCCCCGACGATCCTCAAGCTGCTTGGCATGCCCATCCCCGCCGACATGATCGGCCGGCCGCTGGTTTGACAGACGAGCCCCGGACTTCAGTCCGGGCGGCCGCAGGCACACCGCGAGGCCTCTCTCGTGTTCCGAACGCCGCACGGGCTGAAGCCCGTGGCTCATCAGGTGGTCATCGCAGAGATCGTCGTTGGATCACTGAGGGTGTCAGGGTCACTGAAGGTGTCAGGGTCACTGAAGGTGTCAGGATGATTTCTCTTGAGGGCGGGCCCATCGCCCTCTTCGGCGGCGATGCCCGGAACTGCTGACTCTCGGCGAGGTTGGGCGGAAGGTGCCGCGCGACAGAGAAGGACAATCTTCGTTTGGACTCGCCGCGCGACCTTGCGTCGTGACGGGCGTCGGGCGGGCTCTGGTTGAGAGGTCACTATTCTGTCACCCCGCTGGGGCTTGGGGGTTACGTGGGAGGACGCGGACGCAGGACTTCGTCCTGGGCTATTGTCGGGCGTCCCTCACGAGACTGGGGAGAGAGGATGTTGTGTTGGGCGTTGGTGACCGGGGGCGGCGTCCTTGACCGCAACGGTCAAGGACTGGCCCCCGGCTACTGCCGAGCAGGCCTTCGGGCTGGGGAGATCACCCGTCGCCTGGGAAGGTTCTTTCAGTTTCATAGGGCGGGTTCCACCCGCCATGTCGGCCCAACCGGCGCGGTCCGGCGACGGCGGGCCGAGCCCGCCCTACTGTGGCGTCCTCACTGTAGTGAGACTCATCTGAACGACGAGCCCCGGACTTCAGTCCGGGCGGCCGCCGGCACACCGCGAGGCCTCTCTCGTGTTCCGAACGCCGCACGGGCTGAAGCCCGTGGCTCGTGGGTGCTGCGCCGCGCGGTTCGTCGGGCTGTCATTGCAGCGAGACGGGGTCCACGTCGACGATCAGCGTCTTGGCCTTCGACCGGAGCGTGCCTTCGGATTTGAAGAAGTCGATGGCCGAGATCAAGGCCGCCGGCGCGGGGAAGATCAATTGTATGTCGTGGCGGTACTTGTCGCGGAGCCGGGCAATCGGGGCGGGGTTGGGGCCGAGGATTTCGGCGGGGATGCCGTGCCGAGTTAGCGCGTCGCGGACGTTCTCCGCCACGGCGGCGGCCTGGTTCTGCAGGCGGCTCATTCGCGGGTCGGACAGGACAATGCGCATCAAGCGCGTGTGCGGTGGGAGCTTGGCGCGTTTTCGCTTGACCAACTCGGCCTCGGCGAAGCCCTCGTAGTCGCCGGCGACGGCGTGGCGGATCGGAGCCGTGTCAGCGGCGAAGGTCTGTACGACGACGTGCCCGCCGACTTCGCCGCGGCCGCTTCGACCGGCGACTTGCAGAACGAGCTGGAAGGTCCGCTCCTCCGAGCGGAAGTCGTCGATGGCCAGCGACGTATCCGCGCTGACCACGCCGACGAAGGAGACAAAGGGAAAGTCCAGGCCCTTGGCGATCATCTGCGTGCCGAGCAGGATGTCGAACTCCTTGCGCTCGAAGGCCCCGAGCACTTCGGCATAGTCGCCGGGCCGCTGCATGATGTCGGAGTCCACCCGTCGCAGTCTGGCCTGCGGGTATTTCTCTCGCAGCTCCTCCTCGACGCGTTGGATGCCGATGCCGAACTTCACCAGCGTGCCGCCGCAGCCCACCGTCCGGCAGCGGGTCGGCACCTCCTGCTTGGCCTGGCAATAGTGGCAGTGGGCCAGTTCCGTCGTGCTGTGGAAGACCATGTGTACGCTGCAATGCCGGCAGGTGACAACCACCTTGCACTTCGGGCAGTGCAGGAAGTTGGCGTAACCGCGGCGGTTGAGCAGCAGCACGGCCTGCTCGCCCCGGCCGAGGGTGAGGTTCAGCCAGTCCTCCATCTCGCGGGAGAGCATGTGGACGCCGGAGCGTATCTTGTGCTCGTCGCGCATGTCGACCAGGTGCATCGTCGGCATGGCCAGATCGCGGACGCGTCGCGGCAGGCGGACAAGGTGGTAGTGCTTGAGTTGCCGGACGTTCTTCCATGTCTCCAGCGAGGGCGTCGCCGAGCCGAGCACGACGGGGATGCCTTCAAGTTGTGCGCGCTTGACGGCCACGTCGCGGGTGTGGTATCGCGGGAGGGCCTGGTTCTTGTAGCTCAGCTCGGCCTCTTCATCGACGACGATGACGCCGAGGTTCGGGCAGGGGGCGAAGATCGCGCTTCGCGTGCCGATGACGACGGGGATGTCGCCGGCGGCGATGGCCGCCCAGACGCGGGATCGCTCGGTCTCGCTGAGGCCGCTGTGCAGCGTGGCCACTCTGTCGAAGCGGGCCTGGAGGCGGCGGACCGTCTGGGTGGTGAGGGCGATCTCGGGCACCAGCATGATCGCCTGGCGGCTCTCGGCTAGGGCCCGGCGGATGGCGGCGACGTAGCACTCCGTCTTGCCGCTGCCGGTCACGCCGAAGAGGACCTGCACTGAAAATCGGCGAGCGGAGATGGCGGCGGTCAACTGTTCGATAGCCGCCTGCTGATCGGCGTTCAACTCGAAGGTCGGCTCGTTGCGCTCGACGTAGTCCAGTTTCGGCGGGATCGGTTCGAGGCGAGTCGTGATAGTAACCAGCCCTTTGCGGGCCAGCCCGGCCACGACGGCCGAGCCGCAGCCGGCGGCCTCGGCGCATTTATCGAGGGGCAGCTCGCGTCCGGCGTCGATCAGCGTTCTTAGTACTGCCGCAGCCTTGGCACTGAGTTTCGGTGCAATTGCGGATTGGGGACCCTTGACATGCGAAGCCGCTGCTTCGCCCGTCAAGGGCAGGTTGGGGATTGCGGATTGGGGGAGCGCCACGTAGCGGGTTTTCCGCCAGCCGGCCTGACGCTTGGCCGCGGCGGGGACCATCAGATCCAGCGTGCGGCCGAGCGAGGCGGCGTAGTAGCGTGCCACCCAGCGGCCCAGTTCGAGCATCTTCGGCGAGAGCAGAGGGTGTTCGTCAAAAGGAGCGATGATCGTCTTGAGCGTCGAGTCCCAGTCGCGCTCGCTGACGTCGAGGCAGAAGGCGACGACGGGCCGGTCGCCGGCGCCGAAGGGGACAGTGAGACGCATGCCCGGCGCGATGACCGGCGTCAATTCCTCCGGCACGACGTAGCTGTACAGTTTATCCGTCAGCCGCATCAGGGCGACAGTTGCCACGCGAGCCATGCGAAGCTCCGTCGGCTCGATGAGCGAGGGCGTCCTGCGGTCTGTCCTGCTGCGGGGCATGAGGGCGATTATACCTGTCTGGAGAACAGCCGCGATCTTGCCGGCGCCCTGCCGTTTAGGCCGACTGCGAACTGCGGCGGTGTAATCTTGGCGCCATCCGCGGAAAGGAGGGGGGGCGCGCCTTCGGCGCTCCCGGATCGGCGTTGATATTCTGCGTGAAGGATATCATGCTGCTATGCCGTCAAACCACATAACCGGGCGTGTTCCTCGCTGACGCGCAAGAGCCGCAGTGGAGACGCAAGATCGCGCCTCCGTTGTGGGGAGGAACTGCGATGAAGAAGAGCTTGAAGTGCGCGGCGGCGGCGGTGCTGGCGGGCCTTGCGGGCTGCGGCGCGGACCAATCGCCGATCCGGTTCCTCACGATGGGCCTTGTCGAGATGTTGTGCCAGAACGCTGCCGCCACGACAGTCGTGCCGAACGCAATGCCGGCTGAACTGGACGCGGTCCGAGCGGACCCGGCGACGTTCAGCCCGTCGCCGCCTCCGCTGGCGAACGTGGCCGTCGGGACGAAGCTGGACGACCTATCCGGCTTGGCGGGCTGCTGGGGCCGCTACACGCGCGAAGTC
>CAYYBO010000237.1:0-6769 GCA_964470125.1 uncultured Planctomycetaceae bacterium
CAAGACCACTCGATCGACCAGCAGCATCAGCAGGAACAGCGTCGCCAGGGCGAAAGCCCTCGTGGATTTCCTGACCACGCGCGGCTGGCACAAGACGGTGTAAATGGACAAGCCGATGGTCACGATGGCGACCACCCCGAGCAGCCCCAGCCGTTTCCATCGCCACTGGCTCAAGAGCTCCGGATCGGTCGTCCGCTGCTTGAGGTACTCCTGGTGTTCCGCCTTGAGCAGCTCCAGGTCGGCGGCTTCGATCAAGCCCGCCTGCACCAGGACTTGTCCCGGCGCGTAGAGATCCTTCACCGGCTGGAAAGACGCCAGCTTCTCTTCCACCGCGGTCTTGGTGAACGCCCGGTCGAACTCGTAGACGGGCTGCGGACGCTTGTCGACAGGCGTGATCGCGTCCTTGACGATGGCGACCAGCGAACCCGCCAGTTCCTCGGCGAAGACGAAACGTGCCAACTCCGCGGCCAGCCGCTCCACGTGATCCGGGTTAGCCGCGTACTTCAGCCGCTCTTTGGGAACAGCCCTGCTCTCGCCGTCCGGCAGGATGATCATCACCTTGCCGGCCGTGCTCCGCACCTCCCGGTCCACGTCCGCTCGCTCAATCATCTCCTCGCCCGCCAGCCGGTCGGCGAGGGCGTCGACGTTCCTCTTGAACCGCTCGCTCCCCGCCTCGTCGGTCATGGCCTTAAGAGCCATGAAGGCGGCCTGATCCAGCGGCCAACGCTGGGCATTGGCCCCTTCGTACGCCTCGAAATTCTCCGAAGCCTTCACCGCCGCGTGCAGGTCTCGAAACTCCGATTGGATCGTGTCCGCCAGCGCCTGGTTGAAGCGGAAGTAATTGGGCACCCGCTGCTCGGTGTTCCGACGCTCCTCCTCGGTCTTGGTCTTGTCAACGACCTCGAACTTCACCCTTGTGGACACGGGCTGAGTCAAGCGCTGCCCGACGTAGTACTGGAGCCGTTCCTCGCCGGACAGGACGATGAACCCGGCGCACGCCCAGAACGCCGTGGCGATAACCGCCGGCCAGCCGATCAGGCCCCGGAGGCGCAGCAGGTAAGAGGCCGCCAGACTCTCGCCCAGCTTCCTCCTCGCTTCACCGTGGCGTATGGATCGAGATTGTCCGGAAGTCCGCATTGCGGGTCCGCCGCCGTCTCTCCACGACCGGCGTTCTCTCCTTATCCTTTCCCGCGGCGTTTGCACGCCGGCCCGGGAGCACAACCGAGGCCGACGGCGGAGACGATCATCACCTGCTCACGGCTGTCACTCGCCGCGCTGCTGGAACCATACCCCGCGGGCAAGGTCCTCGGATGAGGTGATTATATGCTGCCTTCGACGGCGTCTGAACATCATCGCCCCTCCACCCCCTGCGGGTGACCAATTTCGAGCCTCGCGGGGGTCGTTCGCTCGGAAGCGACGCCCCGGTCTTGTTTCAATTACAGCCTTAACTTACGCAAAAATATGCACTTACAGACTAGACTCCGGCGACGGTTGTGGCGTTTAGTCACGGGTCCGCAAGTCTCCTCCATTCGGCACAGGCCGCAGAGCCGCCTAGCGTCCGCAAAGCCCGTCTCTCTCCCACCCTGTTTCGCACCCGCCGAACGGGCAGGCACGATCCTCCCAGGCGGCACCCTACGTGCAAGGATCACCCCGACATCCGGCCACCTGCGGCGGCTCAGCCGCATCCGCGGGGTGAACCCGGAGCCCTGGGCTCGTCCGCCTTGCCCCAAGCAAGAGCGACTTGCCAGGAGGGTGACGCAAGGGGAGAAGCAGTCGATGAACCTCAAGAGATCAACCAACTCCAGAACGAGCCGCTTGATCTGTCTCGCCTGCTCCGCCTTTGGCCTGCTCATCATTTCCATAGTGCTCCGCGGTGTCGATCGAGGCCCCGGCCCGTCGGCATTGTTTGACGTCTTCGCCGAGCCGGCACAGTGCCGGTTAGCCGTTGGAGCAGCCCTCCAAGCCGAGGTGACTTGTGCATCGGACGCGGAGACGCCACCGGCACGCCTTGAACAGACTGCTTGAGCGTGGCGTCGCCGCTTCCCTTGCGTCACGGACCTTCCGGGAGACAATCATTGGCGGCGCAAGCCCTGACGAAACGGCGTCGCACGAGCCGCTAGGCCGATGAGCATCATCACTCTGACAACTGATTTCGGCGAGGCCGATCATTACATCGCCTGTATGAAGGGCGTTATCCTGCAACACGCCCCCGACGCCCGCATCATAGATGTCACCCACCTCATTCAACCGCACGACGTGGTGCATGGTGCGTTCGTTTTGCGGCAAATATGCGAGCATTTTCCCGCCGGAACGATCCACGTCGCGGTCGTCGACCCCGGCGTGGGCACGTCGCGGCGATTGATCGCCGCCCGATATGAAGGACAGATATTCCTCGCTCCGGACAACGGGCTGGTCAGCCTTGTACACCGCGACTTCAACCTGGAAGAACTGCGAGCCATCGAGAACCGAAGGCTCTTCCGGGAGGAGATCAGTGCCACTTTTCACGGCCGCGATGTGCTGGGCCCGGTGGCCGGCAATCTCGCCCGCGGCGTTCGCTTTGAGAACGTCGGGCCGGTCATCGCCGAGCTGGAAATCCTGAACCTGGACCGGCCGACCGTACTACCGCACGGCGGCATCGAAGGGCAGGTGCTTTACATTGATCGCTTCGGTAACCTCATCTCCAACATCGCGGAGGCGGACCTGGCCGTCGCCGCGGGTGATGCGGGCGCCCTCAACGTGTACGTAGGCCCTCTCCGCGTCGGTCCGCTCCGGACGACCTACGGCGAAGTGGCTCCCGGCGAGATCATCGCCATCGTCGGATCGACCGGAATGCTGGAAGTGGCCATCAACCAGGGCAACGCGGCCGTGCAACTCCGCGCCGCCCCCGGCACCATCATCGTCGTGCGGTAGAGGCAACCGCGACGGCGTGCGCAGTTCACTGCAGTCTGAACGCAATCATTCGACCAGTCTTGTTCGAGACCTCTCGGAACCATCCGCCGCATGCTGCTCGGCGGCCGGCTGGTACCCCCCCACTTGTCGCCGGGAAGCGGCATCAGGCCCGTTCAAGAGTGCCTTCTTCCCCGCAATTCCAGCAGATCTCGAAATTGCCCGGGTTTTTCTCGCCGCAACCGGCGCATTTCCATGACCGCCGGCGCGGCTGCTGTGATTCCTCCTCCGGCATGGGCTCCTCGAAGGCAAGTCGACGCAGAAGATCAATAACCTCGAAGAAGCAGGCCCGCGGCACGGCGACGCGGGCGCCCTTGCCGATCGGACTGCCGATGCCGTAAACGATATCGCCGGGGCGCATGACCTCCATGTACGGCACTTTCATGCGTTGCAGCAGGTCCGTGATCTGCGGCGTGCTCAACACCTCCCTGCCGTTGAAGATGACAACGGGGTAGAGCCCGGGAGGGATGAACTCCTCCATCGTGAAGCCCCTGCCACACTCCGGGCAACGGTGCTCCGGCAGGCCGGCGAGGCCGTAACCGCAAGCCGGACAGTGGAGACCGAGGTCGGGCACGGGCAGGGCTTCAGGATCGAACGACATGGCGGCATTATAGCACCGGCGGCCCCACCGCGCGCCGCATCCACCAATCGCCCAGGCAAGCAGCGGCGGTGGTCAGTGCGCGACCGCCGGCGCGACCGGCCGCTCCAGGCTCCGCCACAAGTACCACGTTGCGAAAGTGCGATAGGGCCGCCACGGTTCGCCCAGCTTGTGCACGGCCTCCGGCGTGGGCGACTTCCGCAGAGAGAGAAACGCCTGCGCCGCCCGCTGAAGACCGAGATCGTGGATCGGCCACACATCCGGCCGGTGCAGTGAGAAGATCAACAGCATTTCCGCGGTCCATCGGCCGACGCCCTTGATCTGCGTGACGGCCTCTATAACCTCGTCGTCGGAGACCCGTCGCAGGCCAGCCGGCGTGATCCGCCGTGATGCAAAACTCTCCGCGATGTTGCGGACGTATGCCGACTTCTGCCGCGACAGGCCCGCGGAACGCAGCCGGGCTTCGCTGGTCTCCAGGATGGCTCGCGGCGTGAGCCGGCTCTGCGGGCATAGAGCTTTCAACCGCCTGAAGATGGTTGCGCCGGCGCTCATCGAAACCTGCTGATGGACGATCGAGCCGACCAGGGCGACAAAGGGATTTGGGGTAAGGCTTGGAAGATAAGGCCCAACGCGGGCGATCAGGCCCGGCCATCGTTTGTCGGCGGCGGAGAGGTGCCGAAGAGCCGCAAGGGTCGTCTCCGCGGCAGCAAGGTCGTCTTTGAATCGTTTAGCAGCCGTTTGTGCCAATGCCGATGTCCTCACGCACCTTGGCCGGTTTCCTGCGCGGAAGTGCGTGGCTCGCCAGTCAGCTCGTCAGGCTTGCCTGGGCACGCGCCGAGGGCAAGCTCCGTGCCGCTCGGCAAATATACACGTCCGGCACCGCCACCCCAAGCTCTTCGACAGGACTGCGCGAGGAGATCGGCCGGCGTCGAGGTGTAGACTTGCGTCTTGCAGCCTCGGCGTTGTGGTTCGCTGAAGGTTCGCCCGTCTTCTGGTTCTCGCCCAGCGTGCCCGCGAGGACCGGAAGGAACCCGAACCGGCCTCGCTCAATCGGGCACGATCAACGCATTATGCCGCAGCGGCCCATCGACCTGCTCAGCCGAGACGCGGATCGGGCGGCCGACGACCGAAGCGGCGTCGTGGACGGTGTACCGGCGTACAGCGGTGTCGCCCGGAGGCAGATTGGTGACGACTTGCGTTTGTCGCGGGGAGCTTGGAGCGATCAGCAGGCCGCGGAGATTGAGGTTCTCCTGCGTGCGGTTGGTGATTCTCTGGAAGACTTCCAACGTCCTCCCTTCGCGGCGGGTGAGCACGGTCACGTCCAGCCCTGGCGATGCCACGGTCAGCGGCGCCTTCAAGACCAGCGTGGGGGCGTCCGTCTCGTCCAGCGAGAGGCGGCCCGCCAAGGCGAATTCGCCGGCGGCCTGATTGACCGGCAGGATCACGTCCACGTCAATGTGGGCTTGCTCGCCGGGAGCCAGATTAATCGTCGCTCTGCTGGGCTCGATCCGCCAGCCGGCCGGGGGAGCAAGCGACAGCGTTCCGCTCAGCCTGCTTGATCGCGGATTGGACAGCGTCACCGTACGCTGCTGCTTGTCAATGACCGCCTGCAGGTCCGGCCCCGTCAAGCCGAAGGAGGCCAGCATGCGGACCCGCGAGGGCTCAACCGGCGAGATGATGGTCGGAATGGTTCCGATCAGAAGGGCCCGGCCGCCGGATGCGGGCTCAGTTGCCGTCAAGTTGCCCCATGGGTCAATCTGGCGAGCTTCCGGGCCCAAGTCGAAAAGGGCTGGCACGGAGGCAGCGGCGCCGTCGCCCTTTGCCCAGGCAACGACGGCCCCGTTTGTTCCCTCGGCGTCGGCGAACAACCATGCGCGAAGACCATGGTCGATCCACACAGATTCCACGGGCTCCAGCCCTCCCAGCGTCTGGGCAAGCGTGCGGAGCACGATAAGGTCCTCTGCCACTGACATAGCGGTGTCGCTCGCTTCGACTCCGACACTCCACGGTTGTTGGATGAAGACTGTTTGGAAGCCGCCGATCCGCGCGGCGATCATCGCTCGAGCCAACTCTGAAAGCCGAGTCAGCCGGCCGTATCGTCCCGCGGGCAACGGCTCGATCACCGCCCATTTGCGGGGACCCTCCGAGCCGCCGGAGCCGGCGGGCCGCTTTGTCAACAGGGTCGGCACGGCATGCGGCGGAATCCGAACCGATACGATTCCGGCTTCTGGATGAACAGTCGCCCCTTCGGTTGCCAAGAAGTTCTGAGGGACGGCCAATTCCGCGGAACCGATCAGCGGCTTGAGTTCGGCCCGCACGTTGGCGAGGGCCGCCGCCAATCGAGGCCCTTCTTCGCCACCGGCGGCGGCTTCCGCGCCGATCTGCCAAGCGGCAAATTGTCGGCCGTAGTGGGCGGATACAAAGGCCAGGTACGGCCGCCATTGCTCGGGCGGACGGCTGAGTACGTCCAGGAGGCTCAGTTTGGGATGGCCGCAAAGTCTGGCCAGAGAATCTGGAGGTTCCTCCAGAACTCCGACCAACATCAAGTCCTCGTCTTGCAGGCGCCGCAGGAGCTCGTTCAAGGACGAATCCCCGTGCAGAACGGCGGCGTCATCGAGTTCACGGCGCCACAGTGGAATCTTCATCGCCCCACAGGCCGCCGCAGACAGAAGCCTCTCGCAAACGCGAGGATTGCTTATTGCAGGACTATCGAGAATGATTCCGAAGCCGTGGCCCGCCTCGCTTGAGCCTGGCAAATCGGGATTCAGCCGCAGGAATGACTGCTCCCTCGTCAGGACGACACCTTCGCCGACGTCCACGGAAAGGACGGCTTTGTACCACCCGGCGGGCAAATCTCCGATCCGCAATCTCACGCCGGCCTCACGCATTCCGACAACCGGCACCGCCCGCTCCTGGAGAACGCTCCCCTGGGCATCGATGATCTCCAGCTTGGCGGCCACGCTTTGCACACTGACATCCGCAACCCGGACTTCGCACTCAATAGGCTGGTCCGCCTCGAAAACATTGCCCACAGCGCTGAACTCAAGCCCTGCCCGTGGCAAGCGGAGCACTACTATGTCGTCAAACCAAGCGGTGGCCCGAACGTCGCGATAGTCGATTGGTCGAAGCTTGTCCGGGTGCCAGGCGGACTCCAACGACTGCTCCACCACGCAGTAGAGCCCGATCCATCTCGCCTTCTCGGAGCCGGCCGGCAGATGGATCGAG
>CAYYBO010000238.1:0-6756 GCA_964470125.1 uncultured Planctomycetaceae bacterium
TGTTCACCCTCCGCTTCTGGACAACAGGCACGGCCCATCTCTCCTAAACAGCGACCCATTCCCAGACCGTAGGACTTTTTCGAAGCTCGGCCACGCGCACGGCGAACAGTTCACCGTACATGAGGCCGGTTTTCTCCTCGATTTCACGGTCGCGCTCATACTGCCGAGTGGCCGGGTCGCAGAACGGGATACCTCGCTCCGGTAGGAGGACGTTGGTCAGGCGTCGGGCCGCTTCCTCAAGCTGCGGATCGATCCGCCCCCATCCCCCCAGACGAAAACCAGCGCAGTAAGCGACCTCGATACGCTCCGGAGCCTCTGTCTTCGCCGCTGGTGCCTCGATGTGCTGCTGCTGCACCGCATCCCACGTTGCAGGCCGAACGTAAAACCTTCCCGTGATCGGATCAACGGCACGCGCCGCCGCCGTCTGGGTGACACTGCCGGACGGGTCACTCCCTGACGCTGCGTCCCATACCAGAGTCACCGGCAAGGCCGGGTCGGTCGTCACTCGGTACACGTCTACCTGGGAGACGTAGTTCCCCGACGTCTCCGCATCGGCTGGCGTTTCTTGCTCCCTGACTTCCTGCCGCACGAACTGCGGGCGCGGGCCGGAGATGAGTAACTGCCCCGCTCCGATGACCGTCCGGAGCGGCCTGATCTCCCATGCATCACTGCCCGCTGCATCCGCGCCGTCTGCGACCCGGTAGTACACCCTGATCTCGTTGGTGTCGGTGATCCCGGTCGCGCTGACGGTGATCTGTGCCGTCCCGCCACTGTAGGTCACGCTCGCCCCATCTGCCAGCAGCGTTTTCTGCTGACGACCATAGGCGACCGGATACCCATACGAGGGGCTGACTGGCGCTATGGCCCAGTCGTCGTACCAGACAGCCCCCGGCTTGAACGGGATCGTCTCGGTGCGCCAGCACGGGGCAATATCGAAGTGCAGGTGCGCCCGCAACTTCTCCTCAGCCTGCCCGATTGCCAGCGCCAGTTCGTCGTGCTCGGCCTGCGTCCAGTACGGGTGGCAGGCATCCGTCCGCCATGCGTCGTACAGATTGTTGAAGTGCGCCAGCCGGACGCCCATCAACTGAGCATAGCGGTCCAGCGGGAGAAGCGTCGGGGTGTAGGACCGGGCCATGACCGCTACTCCGCTTCCGGCTCGTCGTCAGCTTCCGGCTGCGCTTCCTCGACGGAGGCGACCGGGCTGGACCGCTTGACCAGGCGCAGGTTCGGCTTCCCCTTCGCCCCTTCTGCCCTGCGAAACAGGGCCGGGTACTGCCGAAAGATCGCTTCCCCGTCCGCTTCCGTCACCGTGATCGGCTGGCCGGGAAGGACCGCATACCGCACGCCCGACACTGGCCCGACGATCCCAAACTCTCGCTGTCGCTCTCCGATAAACATCAGTTTCATGTTCGTCCTACCTTTTCAATACTGCGCGGCCTGGGTGGGCGTCAGGGCCGCATTCCAGACGGCCACGTGGGCGAGATTACCCAGATATGGCGACGTGATCGGTTCGATGTAGGCCACGCCCGCGACGGCCAGGATCAGACCTGCCGTGTACGTGCCGATCCCGGTCAAGGTCTGCACGTGCTGGCCGTTCCAGTAGCAGCGCAGCTCGTCGTCTGCGGTGCTCCACGTCAGCAGCGCCCGAAACCAATTGCTCGATGCGGATACCGTGTGATCATACTGCCGATCCGCTGTCGGAGTCACCCGGCGAAAGCGGAAGACGTTGGCGCTGGTTTTCAGCAGGTAAACGCTGTTGCTCCCATCTCCGTACAGATGGATCAACAGATGAGGTAATCCGTCTGTCCACGTCGCCGCGTCCAGTCGGCCCCGAACGGCGACCGTCCCCGCGTTGCCATCGAAGGCCGTCGCCAGGGATGCCGACAGCAGGTTCACGTAACCGGTTGCTCCGTCCAGAAGGACCGAGGTCCGCCCATCCCCTGCGCCCGGCTGCCCCAACGTGTAGCCGCCGTTGTAACTGCCGTGCCGCCCCGCTCCACTCTCGTCCGTCGCCTGCGTCCCTGTCGGCTCGGCAAGCGGCCAGTGCGCCAGCAGCGCGCCAGGGCGGATCGCCCGGATGCGCTGAGAGAGGGATAACGCCGCCCCCTTTTTGAGCGACGATCCCGCTGTGACCTTCCGCCCTGACACTCGCCCGATCCTCGATGGCATGATTACATCTCCAACGTGATCGTGGCGAACGATCCCGCCGCGTTCGTGGAAATGAGGCGCAGACGATTGACGTTGTGCGTCCCTAGCACCTCAGCCCAGCGGTCGGTTTCCGCCAGGTAGTGCCCGCTGTTGGCGGTGGGCGCTTCACCGTGATAGAAGTACCGAACTGCGGGCGTGCCGCCGTCCAGTGTGATCACCACACGGGAAGCCTGGAGGACCTGAGCGTCCGTCAGAACGGTCCCCGCGTCATCATGAAACGTCAGGTCCGCCAATCCCACAGCGGACACGCCGCTGATGGTGACCTGTGCCGCGCCGAATGCGTTTGTTGCGTTGATGCCAGCCATACCGCGCCTCACTTCCTCGATTGGTTAACGGCAAGGCAGGGGTTGGGGGGAGCCTTGTTCGGGTCGTTCGATGCCCCCGCCCTGCCGGAAAACCCTATCCGAGCATGTACAGCACAGCGACGGTGGCCGCGCCCTCGGTGGCCGCGCCAGCACCGCCCGCGTTCTGCCCGATGTACGACCCGATCACGGTCGTGTCGCCAGTCAGCGGCACGTACAGCTCATCATCGTCGTACCCGGTGACGATCTGCCCGGCGCTGGACACGTCCAGATTGTCCGCGAAGCGATTCGCCGTCCCGGTCACGCCAATGTCCAGCACGTCGGTTCCGCTGTCATTGAAGGGCGTGACGACGTTCGTCATCCATCCCACAATGACCGCCCCTTTCGGTAGCGTGAACAGGGTCGCCGGGGCAGCCGCCCCATTCTGGTACGTGACCTGCCCATACTTCACGGCAATCGGCCCGCCGTAGGTCGGTGGGGCGAAGCCGTCCGCATCGTGCGGCCCTCTGCCGCTCGTCATGAATCCCATCGTCGTCAGTCCCTTCTCTTACAACCGTTCGTCGCTTCCTCGATTGCCATACGGCAAGTTGAGGTCCGCTACGGCAGGTTGTACTTGCGGGCGGTGGCGGCGACGACCGCGACGACGTGCGTCGTGCCCGCGTCCAGGTGGACGTGGACATAGCGGCGGCACCGATCCTTCTTCAGCGCCAGGACCTGAAAGCTCGCGCTGGTCGTGACGGCGGCGAAAGCCGCCTGCACCCCGGTATCGGGGGTGAACAGCGCGTCAGCAGGCACGGCGGCGAAGCTCGAATTGTCGCCGCTGTCCTCGACGGACGGGGTCAGGGTTCCCTCGCCGCTCGCCGCCACGCTGACGGCGATCAGCACGTTCCCCTCTACCCGGCTCAAGTCGATGACGGCCGAATCGGTGTCGGTCGTCACCGTCGTCGGGGCCAGCAGATTCGTGATCTGCGCCCAATTGTCCAGAAGGAAGCTCATGTCCCTTACCTCTCTCTCTAACTGCTGCGTGCCAGATGATCAGCCAGGGGAGGCCGCCCCGAAGGGCGGCGCTCCCTCGATGACAGATAAGACGACTGCCGACTTAGGCGCGGATCCGCGCCCCGCTGGTGACCGCGAACGCCTCCGGATACCAGACCCCGAAGTCCACCAGGGCGACGGCCTGGATCAGCACGTCGCGTTCACGGAAGTACACCTGATCGCTCACGCCGATCTCGACGTCCTGGCCCATCCCAACGACCGCATACTGCCAGTCGCCCAGGATCAGGTAGGTGCAGTCGCTCGACGTGCCCGCCGTGAGGTTGGTCGGGAGCTGGTTGGTGTCGTAGTAGGCGTAACCCCGCCACGTCGGGCGCTCCCGGCCCGCCCAGTTCTCCCGCATGAACGGGTTGCCGCCGACGTCGGTGAGGTCGTTGATGTCCTCAACCAGCGAGCCGTGGGTCATCCATCCCCACGTGTCGGTGACTTCCACGTTGTCGGCCTTCAGCGCCTTGCTGAACTTGCCGAGGTCGCCGAACTCCGGATACTTGCCGTTCGTGCCGAGGCTGATGCTGTTGATCCCCGGCACGTTGACCAGACCCAGAGGCTCCGCGCCGCTGTGCCCGGTTTCGTTGGGCTTCGCGCCGATCCCCAGAAGGAAGGACCGATCCAGGCGCAGGCGCATCTTCTTGACGATCTCGTTGCGCAGCCACTTCTCGAAGTCCGGCGCGGACGCGCGCAGCTTGCGACGGCTGACCCGAACCTCCGCTACCAGTTCCTTCAGGGACAGGCTGACCGGGCGCTGAGCGATATCGCTCTGGCTGACGGTCTGATGTTCCGCCGCCCAGTACGCGGTGATGGTGCTCAGGTCCTTCCAGACGGTCAGCGTCTCGATGCCGTCCATCCGTTCAACCTGCGCGCCAGCCGCCATCACGACTTCCTGCTCCTCCAGCTGCGCGAGAATGTCGGTGCTGATCTCGCGGCGCACCTGGTACGCCCCGGCGACGTTGCTGCTGACACCCACGGCCTTGCTCGCGGCGGCGATCTTGCGGTCGTTCCGTTCGAGCATGGCGAGGACCAGATCGGCAATGCCCGGCTCCGGCACGCCCCGATTGATCATCGGCGCACCCCGGCGAGACTTCCCCGCGTGAGCCGCCCCGTTGCCGGTGCGGTGAGGCAGCGGGTCGCCGCCAGCCGGAGCCGCTTTCGCGGCGGCGGCGTGGGCAGCGGCAGCCTGCTTCAGCAGGCCGTAGTCGCGCTGCGGCGGGGTGAGGGTCGTCTTGAACCCCTCGAAGGCTGCGGCCAGGGCCTCGTTGTCGGCATCCTCGGCCAGTTCGAGGGCGGCCTTGATTGCGCTGAGGTCCAGCGCCGCGAAAGCGTTGGCCTGTTCCTCGGCAGTGCCTTCCCCGCCGCGCAGGTACGTCACGAACTCGTCCAGCAGGGGCAGGACGGCGTCGGACGTCGGCTCCACTCCGAAGAACTGCGCCAGCAGTTGCAGTAGTTCTTCCATCGGGTATTCCCCTTTCGTGCTCATACCAGACTTTGATGTGTCGTATGACTTGCTCCCCATCCCCGCCAGCGCGTCCCGCGCTATCCCCGGCATGGTACGGGGTTTATCGGACTCCCGTCCGCGACCTCTCGATGACTTGGCGGCCTCGATAGCCGCTGCAAACTGCCTGAGACTAACCGGGCCAAGCCCCGGCTCCGCTGGCTGTGCGACCAGACTCCACGCCGCGATAGGCCAGAAGGCCAGTTCCCCACTGACCGGGTTGTATTCCTGCTGAATCAAGTGCCCCATCGTGTCAGACGAATAGGCCAGCAGTCCCGCCTCGACTTCCTGCCTGGTGCGCAGGAACTGCGGGTGATCCGGCAGCAGTTCGTGCTCCGCCCAGACTCCATGCGGGTATACCTGGACCAGCGCACGCCGCCCGATGACGCTCGTCCCATAAGCAGGGTCGGCTCCGTGCTCGTAGAACAGGGGTGCGTCCTGGTAATGATCAAGGAGCGTCCTGGTCGCCTCGTCAAAAAAGGTGCGGTGCAGGTCCTTGTCCCCGCCGTCGTCAAACAGGAGGCCCCATCCCACGACTCGCGGTGCTGCCGACTTCAGCCCCAGGATTGCCTTGACCTGCGTCTTATGAACCGCGCCCCAGGCCGCCATACTCGATTTCTCGTCGTTCCTGGTTTGCGCGTAGACGCGGTTAAAGACGTCCAGCCATAGGCGCTGTTCATCTTCCGTCAGGCTCTCCCTGACTGCCGGGGGTAGTTCTGCGATCCTCGTGTAAGGCACCTTGCCCCTCACCCTTTAAGCCGCTACCGGCTCACTCACCTGTTCAGACTCGGCCCCGGTCAGCAACAATTCTTCCTCTCCCTCGGTCAGCAGCGGGACAGCCGTCAAGATGCTGTCCGGCGTGACCAGGCACACGTTATCGAGGAAGACGGCCCCACCCTCGATGACGGGTGGCTCATCAGGCAGTCCTTCCCCATACGCCAACGTGACGTGTGGTTTAAACTTCTCCGGCTGCCCGTACTCCCCTACCTCGATACCGTGCCCGGCCAGCAAGCCCGCGACCTTGCTCTGCAAGGCGGCGACTTCCTCTGATAATTCCACAATGCCGACCAGCACCCGGCCCTCGTTCTCCGTGTCCCAGATTTCAAGGTGCGAGATGGTGGCCGTCACTGGCCGCTGCCCTACGATCTCCGGCTCCCACTCCGCGATCAGCTCCGCGACCTTCTCCGGCGACTGCGGCTCGGCTGCGTAGGCGAGGCTCATATGCAGGTCTAGCGATTCCTGCCACTCGATACCGGCCATACTGCCGACCGCTTCCGCGATTGCCCGGCGCAGGATCACCAGTGTCTCATCCCCTGCCAGCGATACATAGAAGCCGACCGGGACGGCCCCGGCTGACTTGGCCGCTGCCGCTCCCATATACTCGGTGACAGTGCCACTCTTTGCCCCTCGATTGAGAGGTACGCGATCCAGCCGTCCCCGCGCCCGCTCGGTCGTATCTTCCAGGCCGCACCCGCACTTATCCCCGTGACAGAGCAGGCGGCTGTCCTGCGGGATGACGTACTTGAGGAATTCCCTGGCGCGGTGCACCTGGCCGTCCAGCGCAAGACACGAACGGCACGAGTTCTTCATCGGGTCGCGCACCCACTTCTGCATCTTGTTCTTCTGGCCGTAGAGCCTGCCCAACGTGTGAATCTGTTCGAGGCCCTTGAACACGTAGCCGTCGATGCGCTGTTCCATGCGCTC
>CAYYBO010000239.1:0-6752 GCA_964470125.1 uncultured Planctomycetaceae bacterium
CAGCTTCAGCACGATATTGCCGACAAAGCCGTCGCAGACCGCCACGTCGCAGGCCCCGCCGAAGACCTCTCTGCCCTCGACGTTGCCGATGAAGTTGATGCTCGGATCCTGCTTGATCAAGGCCCGGGTCTGCTTGACCAACGGGTTGCCCTTGACCTCCTCGCCGCCGATGGAAAGCAAACCCACGCGGGGATTGCGAATCCCCAGCATGTGCTCGGCATAGAGAGAGGCCATCTGGGCGTACTGCAGGAGGTGGTGCGCTTTCGGGGCCACGTTGGCCCCCACATCGCAGATGGTCAGCGGCCCGGAGAATGACGGGAGCACAACGGCGATACCCGGGCGCTGAACCTTGCCCAAGGTGCGCATCTTCAATTGGCACGCCGCGGCGCAGGCCCCGGTATTGCCCGCGCTAATAACCGCCGCCACTTGCCGCTCCGCCGCGAGCTTGGCCATCACCATGATCGACGAATGCTTCTTCTGCCGCAGCGCCTCCACCGGGGAGTCATCCATCTCGATGACTTCGGGGGCATGGTGAATCACGATCTGTTTTCGAGATGCTTCGTCCGCGGGCAGCAACGGCCGGATGACGTCCTCGCGGCCGATCAGGACGAGCTCATCGCCTTCCTTGAGGAAGCAGAGGCTCTCCACTGCTCCGGCAACGATTTCACCGGGAGCGTTATCGCCCCCCATCGCGTCCAGCGCAATCCGCATTGCGGCTTATTTCTCCTTCTTCGCCTCGATCTTCAGCGACGTCTTCGCATTGACGTAGCCGCAGCTGGCGCAGGCCCGATGGGGCAGTTTCGCCGTCGCGCACCGGGGGCACGACGTGAGGTTCACAGGCCGCAGGGCATGATGCGATCTGCGGGCACGTTTCCTGGCCTTGGATTTCCTTCTCGCTGGTAGCATGAATTCACCTGTGGGCGCCGGGCATCCGCCGATTCCGCCGCTCGCTCCTCACTCGGCAACAGTCGATACTCGCACCCCGCCGGCGGCCCGGGCCGCGTCGATTGTCGAACCTCGCAATCTAGGCCCCGAAACCCTCGCTGTCAAGGCTTTCTGTCATATATAACCGCCGATCCGCCCATCCGGACGGACGCCGCCCTGCGGGGGCTTGTCTGACGGACGGTCAACATCCGATTCACGCCCGCCATGGACGGCCCCACACGACCGCGTCCAGGGCTTCGCGGTCCGTGGTACCATGCAGCAAACGGAGAGGCTCGACAACCTCGGGTGCGGTGGTCACTCTCCGATTTCTGGCGGTGGCTTGAGACATGGGCAAGATGGCCCCCGACGATGACCGGCTCGAACCCGGCGACGCTTCCGTCCCTGCTTCGGAAGATGCCGACGCGTCCCGGGAGGACGAGTTGTTCGACGACGATGCGGAATCAGACGCCCTCGCAGACGACGACGAGATCGTTATACGACGGACCGACCCGCAGGACGACGGGGGACAGCGGCACGTCAGGTTGGTCATTCGGCGTAAGCTACCCGGGCATCGCCTGGACAAGTACCTGCACGGACGATTCCGCAAGGTGTCGCGGACGATCATACAGCGGCTCATCAAGAAGGGCGAGATCACCGTGAACGGCAAGCCGACCAAGGCCAGCTATGAGATGGAGGGCGGCGACGTAGTCGACCTTCACTTCCCGCCGCCGGAGCCCTACGAGGTTACCCCCGAAGACATCCCGCTGGACATCGTCTATGAGGACGACTTCGTCCTGGCCGTCAACAAGGCGGTCGGCATGATCGTCCACCCGGCCACGCGCACGCAGCGCGGCACCGTGGCCAACGCCCTGGCACATTATTCAAGCCGCCTGGCCAAGACGGACAACCCCTTCCGCCCCGGCATCGTCCATCGCCTGGACAAGAACACCTCCGGCATCATGATCGTCGCCAAGACCGAGGAGGCCCACTGGCGGCTGGCCCTCCAATTCGAGAAGCGGACCACGCAGAAGACCTATACCGCCGTCGTCCACGGCAACCCCGAGTACGACGAGGACATCATCAACGTGCCCATCGGCCGTCACCCGACGGTCTATGATCGTTACATTGCGACCGGTTTCGCGGAGCGGATGGGCGCCAAGTTCGAGAAGAAACTTTCGAAGGAAGCGGTCACCAGATACCAAGTGATCGAGCGATTTGTCGGCTTCAGCCTCGTAGAACTATTCCCCAAGACCGGCCGCACTCACCAGCTCCGCATCCACATGTCGCATATCCGCCACCCCATCGTCGGCGACCCGTTCTACGGCGGCCGGCACCTGTCCATCCGCGACATCACCGGCCGTCCCGACGACCCCTCCGAGCCCCGCTTCACGCGACAGATGCTCCACGCCCACCGACTGATCGTGCAGCACCCGATTTACGAGAAACCCCTGGAGCTAGAAGCTCCGCTGGCCACCGATATGCGTGAACTGATCGACTTGTTGCGCGCACACGGGCGAGACGTGTCTCGGCGTGGGCCCAACCGTCCACAACGAAGGCGCTAAGGGTCGGATCGGCAAGGCCACAACTGACATTGTGGCACGGGCGTCCCAGAATCTTCACGGGACGCGAACGAGCCGAAAGCTTGTAGTGTGGAGGAAAGCGCCGCCTCCACGAAGGCCCCACCATGCGAATCCTGCTCACCAACGACGACGGCATCCTCGCCCCCGGCATCAAGGCTCTCTACAACGCTGTCCGCGATCTTGGCGAGATCGACGTCGTCGCCCCCGCCACTCCGCAGACCGCCGTCGGCCACGGCATCTCCGTCGCCGCACCCTTGACCGTCGAGCGCGTGCGCGTCCGCGACGCATTCGAAGGCTGGTCCGTCACCGGCCGCCCGGCAGATTGCGTCAAGCTCGGCATCCTCCGCCTGCTCGACCATCGCCCGGACTTCGTGATCAGCGGCATCAACGCCGGGCTGAACACCGGCATGTACACGCTCTACAGTGGCACGGTCGCCGCCGCCGCTGAAGCAGCCGTCTTCTTCGGCATCCCTTCGATGGCTGTCTCTCTGGAGGAGTCCCAGAAACCGGCCTGGGACTTGGCCGGGCGGATCGCCCGCCGCATCTTCGATCACTACTCCGCGGCCCGCCCAGCCCCTGGCCTCTGCCTCAACGTCAACATCCCCGCCCTGGAAAACGGCCGTCCCAAAGGCGTCCGCGTTTGTCCAAGGACAACCATCACGACCGCCGTCAATTACCGCAAGGAGCTCGACAGCAGGGGCCGACAGGTCTACTGTTTCGACGGCGGCGACCCGGAGAAGATCAACGACCCCGGCACCGACACCGAGGCGGTCCTGCACGGCTACGTGTCTGTGACCCCGCTGCGGTTCAACGCCGCAGATGAGGCAGTGATGGAGTTGGTCTCGCGGTGGGATTGGCCTGGGCGCTTCGATTGAAGACAGCCGCCAACTCAGGCGCTCGGCGGTAGAGGCGAGCACGGTACGGCTGATCGGCTGGTTGAGAGGCTTTGATGGGCAACAGCACCGCTTGACCCTGTCAATTGTCTCAGAGAGGAAGGCATCATGGTTCCGTCGCGCCCGCGTAAGAAGAAGTCACGCCGTGGTTCTCACAAACGGCCGGCCGTGCGAATGCTCTCGCCTGCGCGGGTGCCCGCCGCGGTGCAGGCAATGGCCGCCCCGGTCGGCACGGCGCGGTTCGCCGCCGGCAAGGCGTTGTCACTTACCGCGGCGAGAGACCCTGGTCGGGTCTATCCTTACTTTGATGTAGTCGCGGCGTTGCTCGAGAGCGAAAGCAAGATCGTTCGATGGAATGCGATTCAGATTATTGCGTCGCTGGCCCAAGCGGACTCTGATCGCAAGCTGGACGCGCTGCTGGATACCTACCTGGCTTTTATCCGTGGCGGGAACTTGATCAGTGCCGCCAACGCGATTCAAGGCGCGGGCCGAATCGTTCGGAGCCGGCCTGACTTGCTGGACCGACTCATCCCGGCGATTCTGGGGGTAGAGCGGGCGGCCTACGAGACCGCCGAGTGCAGGAACGTGGCCGTCGGGCAGGTGTTGGGCGTCCTGTCGGAGCTCTGGTCGAGCGTTCGTCGCCGGCCCGATGTAGCCAAGTTCGTTCGCCGCCAGAAGGCCAACACGCGTACGGCTGTGGCACGGCAGGCGGAGCGCATGGCCGCCGATTTGAGTTGACACCGGCGCGCACCACAGGCCTGCCGGTTGCTCGCTGGTGCGAGAATCCCGCTCGCCCTTGACGGAGCGAAGCGAGGTCAAGGGGCTCGCACCCATTATCGCGGGAATCCTTTCCCGCGTGTCGCCATCTTATAGCATTTCACGATTGGGTGTGGCATGAGGCGTCCCCTTGTCGGGGGGCAATCTTGCAAGGGGGCGCACATGGTGTTCCCGTCGGCCACAGGGGGCCGACGCTACGAGCAATCGTGAAATGCCCTAGCCGCGACGGAGCGGATCCACACGCTGCCCGAAAGGATTCGGGCCAAACGGCGAACGAGAAGGGGTTCTCGTTCGAGCGGGTCCACGCGCAATAGCAGATCAGGCGACTCGTCGCTTCGCCAACGCAACCAGGGCGGCGGCCGCTGCGCAGGGTACGCACGCCACAACCAGCAATATCACCGCCATCCGCGTCACCGCCATTATCTCGGTGCCATAGACTTCGATTGTCTCCGGGTTCTTGATCGGCCAGTACCCGCTGCGCAATAGCTGGACCGTCATCGTTGCCAAGCAACTGAGCACCATGACGACGCCGCTGCACAGTCCCGCGAGAACCGGATGCAACCGCACCACGAGCGAACCCGCCACGCCCGCCAGGACGCCGGCGGCGGCCGCCCACGCGCCGTGCGTGCAGGCTCCGCTCATGCCCACACCCAAGAGAAGGCCGACGACCAGACCGAAGCCCACTGCCACCAGCCAGCCCTTGCACTGAGAGACAGACGTGCTTGAACCAGGGGCGCCTGCGTGGACTGGATCGCCGGTCATCGTCTCACCTTACACCAGCGGGATGATCCCGCTCAACATCCCAGAGACGGCTTGAGGACCAGGTTCTGTCTCAACACTCTGAAGGTTGGCGATATCTTGGTCAAGGCCATGGAGGTCGGCAAACATGAAGCGACACGAGCTTACGGGCGGGTGGCATGTCCGCTGCTCGGAGCGGACATGCCTGTGCCGTCCGCATGCTCGCTCCAAGCTCGCCCTGGTGCGAGAATCCCGCTCGCCCTTGACGGAGCGAAGCGAGGCAAGGGGCTCGCACCCATCATAGCGGGAATCCTTTCCCGCGTGTCCCCATCTTCGCCGCGGCGGAGGGCCTCGGGGATGTCCAGGGCGAAGCGGATGGCTTCGTTGAGTTCCGCGACCTTGGTTTGCGAAAGCATACCCATCTGGCGCGTCAATCGCTCCCGGCGAACTGTACTACTGACGGTTGATTTCTTCGCGGGCCGCGAAGATTCCTCGTGATCCCGTCGGCCACGGGGGGCCGACGCTACTTTGGTTGTGGCTTCGCCGCGCTGGGAGAATGTTGTCCATGCTGGCGACGCACGGCCGCGGCAGACCCTCGCGACGGCCGAGCCGCACCTCGCTGGGCAACTCGCGGATGGTGCGGGTGACCAGGGCGACAACAATTGATTCGAGCGTGTCGAGCACGGCGTCGCGAGTGGGGATGACCACCGGCCGCAGCCCGGCGGGAGCGAGAAGCTCGGCCTGCCTGACCTCATTGCGCTTCATCGCCGGGGGGCTCCGCAGTCCAGGGGGGCAGGTTCAGCTCGCCGAGGAGTTGCTCCTGCGTGGCGGCGACTTCGGCGGGCGTCAGATCGGTGATGGCCGCGTCTTCGAGGTAGCGGCGGAGGGCCTCCTCGACGACCGCGCGGAGGTCGCGGCCCTGCCGGTGAGCCAGGGCGCGAACGAGTTGCTCAAGCTGTCCGGAAACGTCAACCGTCACGATAAAAACTATACGCCTTGCGGACGGGATTCTCATGCCGCCCTGGTGCGAGGCGTACACGGCCGCACCAGGGCTGCAACCCGGTGGCCGGCTCACTGGTTCAAGAATGCGCCGACGAAGCCCTGAACGTCTGCGCCGTTCACTTCGCCGTCGCCGCTGATGTCGGCCGCCGCCAGGTAATCGGGGTAGGACTCCGGGTCAAGCAGCGTCTGAACGAACAGGCTCAGATCAACAGCGTCTACGTCTCCGTCGTCGTCGATGTCGCCGGGCAGGCGGGGCTGTTGATACCAGAACGCGACCGAGGTCCACTCGGCCCCGTTCACCGAGTAGCGGTTTTCTATCTTGACTTCGATCGAGTCCTCGAACGAAACCCGGTCGGCAATATACCAACGGTATTGATCGGCTCGAGCGTCCTCGACGCCGACCTCGCGATGGACGTGCAGAGCGCCGCTAAGCGGCCGGACGGCCGATGTCGGCCTGACGCCCTCCGGCTCATCCGCCTGCGCAACGACCCAATTGTAGTAATAACCGCCGTTGTAGGCGTCTTCCAATCCAGTGCCATAGTAGTCGCTGACACCATCGACGGTGATAACCTCATCCCCCTCCAAAATGTTAAAGCTGTAGCTCGGCTGGTGCAGAAACAGGAAATTGCCCACATACTGACCGCGGCCTGTCGCCGACAGGATCGGATGGTAAATCTGGCCGCTCTTCTTAATGTTGGTACAGGCGTGCACTCGCAGGTAACACAAGTCGTTACCCACGAGAGTCGCAGTGTATTGAACTTCCGCGGACTTTATCGCTATAGGCTCAGGCGTCTAGTTATGCAGCGCGACGGAAATCGATTGCCTGAACGGCATCGGC
>CAYYBO010000240.1:0-952 GCA_964470125.1 uncultured Planctomycetaceae bacterium
ACCCCGCCGCCTCCGCGAGGGTCAAAGCATCATCTGTGGAAACTTCCTCCGTGTTCATTGCATAGAACGGTTGAGTCGCCGAAACCGGTTCACGAGAGGGACCGGCCCTCAAATCCGGGATCTCCGTGGAAGCCATGAAATGACGCACCCGCGCCATGATCTCTTGCGTGGTGTACTGGTCGGTGTGCAGGACTATGCGGTTGGAGAACTCCGCGAAGCCCGCGTCCACGATCTGGCCGGCATCCAGCGCGTTTGCCAGGAGGAGATCATCCAGCTTGCCGCCGGGTCGCGAGGTCGCCGTCTCTTCGGCCAAAACCCCCGCTTCCGCCGACGCTGGATCGACCTCGGAGGCCTCTGCAACACCGGGCGCTGACTCGTCGCGGGCAGTCGCGTGCTCCGTGCCCTCTTCGCCGTCGCCCTCGTATTGCCGCACTGGTGGTTTGAGCCCTTTGGCCTCGGCGGACTGTGCCGCCACGATCGCCTCAACGGTCGTCTTCTCTGGGCCGCGCTTCGCCGGGGTGTACGGCACAAGGCCCTTGGGCTTCTCAGGCCGCCGGGCCGCGACAACCTCGCCGCCCCGCGGCTCCGCCTTCGACTCAGCGGCCGCCGCCACAACCGCGTCCTGGTCCGCGACGTCCGGCGTCGGGGCGGCCTGCTTGCGGACCGCCGTTTGAGTGCGGGTGTGCAGGAACCAGCTCGCCGTGGTGATGATGACCAGGCCCGCCGCCAACCCCAGGGGGCGCATCCATTCGAACCGCCGGGGGCTGCGCGCCGGTTGGGCAGGCTGATACAGGTCCGCCAGCAACTCGCGGCGCTCAAGCCGGTCCATGATGGCTGCCGTCTGCTCAGAGGAGGCCTTGGCCCGCGGCAACCCTGCCACCAGCCTGGCGGTCTCCCGCAACTCGGCAAGCAGCCGCCGGGCTTCGGCGTCCTGTTCGAGCAGACGCTCCAC
>CAYYBO010000240.1:962-6711 GCA_964470125.1 uncultured Planctomycetaceae bacterium
CGCTCCACTTCCTGACGCTGCTCCTCGGAGAGCTCGCCGTCCAGGTAGGCGCTCAACTGCTCGTAGCGTTCAGCTTTCTCGTCCATCTCTGTCACGCCGTGTCGGCCGTGCCGACAAGCCTCTCACGCAGGGCCAGACGCGTCCGATGCAGACGCGATTTCACCGTCCCGGTCGGTATGCCGAGTATTTCCGCGATCTCGCTGTAGCTCAGGTCCTCCACGTCTCGCAGCACCACGAGCGCCCGCGACTCGTCATCCAGTTCCGCCAGGGCGGCAAGCACGCTTCGCTCCCGCTCCCGGCTGAGCAGGTGGTCCGACGGCGACGTTTCGGATGATGCCGGCCGTTCAGCAGCCGAGGCTGAAGGGCTGTTTGTCCCGCGGCCGTCGCCGTCCTGATCCAACGAAATCACCCGGCGGCCGCGAGCCTTCCTCCTCTCGCTGATCGCAAGGTTCACTGCGATCCGAAACACCCACGTGGAGAACCGCGATCGGCCCGCGAACTGCCCGATGGACTGATACGCCCGCACGAAGGCTTCTTGCGTCAGGTCCTCGGCCTCCTCCCGGCTTCCGCACATCCGCCAACAGGTGTTGAGCACCCGGTCCTGGTACTGGGCGATCAAGCGCCCAAACGCCGTGAGGTTGCCCTTACGGCACTGTTCCACCAGTTCCGCCTCTTCCAGCGGAGTTGCCAAGGCCGCGGCCTTCACCGATTGATCTCTCACTACCTTAGACGCATCCGCCCGACGAACGTTCCAGCGCCCGCTCGGCCGTCCTATAGCATAACCAAGACCCCTTGTTCGTACATCCGCTAAAGCCGCAATCGCGGTGCCGCCCGCGCCGCCCCCCTGAGCTTGCCCGCCGTGCCGGGTGATCGCACCAGTGATTGCGGAAAGGGCACTACCGACCGGACAGCCTCGTCGCAACCTCGAACCAGTGCCGGATTCGAAGAAACGCAGGTTTGTTGAATGGCAGCGATCTTGCCTGGAAGACTGTCGAGAATCAGGTGCCCATGATCCAATTCTTGATGTCTTGGTACGTCAACAGGATAAACAGGGCGGCGATCAGGGCGATCCCGACGATCTGGGTGGCCACCTGCGTCTTGATGCTGACCGGCTCGCCCCGAATCTTCTCCAACAGCAAGAACAGAAACAGTCCCCCATCAACGATCGGCATCGGCAGAAAGTTGATCACCGCCAGGTTGGCCGAAAGCACGGCCAGGAACCAAAGCAGGTCGATCACGCTGGAATTCGCGATGCGGCTCCCGATGCGGATGATGCCCACCGGGCCGCTGATCTTGTTGATGCCCACCTGCCGGGTGAAAACCAGATGGCGGATCGACTGGATCGTCTGCATCGTCGCCTGGTACGCCCGCTTGAATCCGATGCCCACCGCCAGCACCGGATTCCGCACCGGGTGACGCTCAAATAGGTTGTAGCACCAGTACCCTTCGCCGTAGAGAATTCGCTCCAGCCACGGATCAGCGCCGTCCGCCGTCACGGCGTACTCCGCGGTGTGCCGATCTCCGTCGACCGTCACGTACTCGACTTCCACGGTCCTGCCCGCCGCCGATTGCAGCAGACCGGCCATCGCTCGCCAGTCGGGCAGGCTGATGTTGTTGGGTCTGCCGCCGCCATCTTTGACCGGGTAAGCGCTCTGCCCGTCGATCCGAACGATTCGGGCTCCCGGCGGAAGGTTGAGAGTCGCCGTGATGCAGTTGGGCACCGCCATCTGGCTCGTGGCCACGAGGTCGACCAGGCGATAAGTCAGTTCGACCGGCTGCCCCGCCTTCTGTCGCAGAGCCTCGCTCAGTTCATACCACTGTCTGACGGGGCGGCCGTCCACCGCCAGGATGACGGCGCCTCTGGGAATGCCCGCCAGCTTGGCGGGCGAATCCGCGTCCCCCACTTTCGCCAGGACATCGGCGACGACGAGGTGGTCTTCGTCGAGGCAGGCCAGCATCGCATCCGCCGTCGGCAAGGTCTTGGAGAACAGCGCATAAGGCGCCTTGGGGATGAGCGGCCCCAGCTTGTGGACGTCGACATTCTCCAGCCACGTGCGCCACGACTTCGCGTCCGGAAGCCTCTCCAGGTGCGACCGAAGCTTGTCCCGCTCCTTTGCCGGGAGTCCCGCGACATCGGCCAGTTGGTCGGCCTTCTGCAGAACCGTGGCCATGTCCTCCATGGCCGCCGCGATCAGCGCCTCGCGGTTCAACACGCAGAACTCGACGGTGAACGGGTCCAGCCCCAGGTTCGCCGCCCGCGTCCGCCTGACCTCGATGGGCAACCTGCTGCCCGGACTTTCCTCGATAAGTTTCCTTAACTCCTCAGCGCTGGGGTAGGCGATCGACCCGATCTTGGTGATGACGTCGCCCTGGTTCACGCCGGCAAGGTGGAAGGACGTGCCGCGTTCCGGCTGAAACACCACTGTCAGACGCGGCACCAACCCCAACAGCGACCCGCTCGCGCCCTCAACTTGCTCGAAGGGCAGCGGCATCCAAATCGCGCTGCATCGGACCCTCACTTCGGTCGTCTCGATGTCCGGCCGGGCCATGACCGCCATCTTGTCGGTCATCGCCTCCGGGTTCACGGGACGCTTGACGATGATGTCGACGGGGGACCCTCTCGCGGCCACGATGGCCCGGCTGAATACGCCCAGCTCTCGCGGCTCCGTCGTCTGGTCGCCCACTACCAGCTTGTACAGCTCGTCCTTCTTCTGCAATTCGTCAGGCCGCATGGGTTGGTCGGGACGCAACGAAGGCAGGCTGATACGCAGGTTCTGCCCGGGGGCGATGCCCACCTGCCGAACGCGAAGCTCCTTCTTGTACTCCGGCAGGACGATCGGCTTCGGCTCAACCAGCTTGCCGTCGCGCAGCACGTCGAGGACCAGCGGCTCGTCGGAGTCGGACAGAATGATCGCGTAGGTCAGGTCCTCGAAGGAATCGATCTTGGAGCCGTTGACCGCCGTGATTCTGTCGCCCACCTGAAGCCCGGCGCGAGCCGCCGGCGAGTCCCCGATCAACCCCCCGACCACCGCCGGCACCTGCTCCCGACCGACCATCACCACGATCGCGAAAGCGATCGCCGCGAACAGCAGGTTCATGATCACGCCTGCCGAGATGATCACCATCCGTTTGCCGATCGGCTTGCTGCTGAACGAGTCGGGATTGTCTTTGACCTTCAACTCCCCGGACTTGTCGATGACGAAGTCCTCCTGACCCAGCATCTTCACGTAACCGCCCAGCGGCAACGCGTTGACCGAGTACCGCGTCCCCCCCCGGCTGAAACCGAACAGCTCCTTCCCAAACCCGATGGCAAACCGATCCACGCGCACCTTCGCCCACTTGGCCGCCAGGAAATGCCCCAGCTCGTGTACGAAGATGACCAGCGAGAAACCGAGGATCAACAGGATGATGGACCAGGTGTTGGAGGCCCAATCGAGAACCCCGGCGCCCTCAACCGCCGACGCCCCCACGGCAGGACCCCATCCGGCTACGATCGCGGTGATCAAACCATGCAGCATTGGGCTATCTCTCTCCTTGCCCAGGCGTCAACCGTCATCAGAGTGGGCAGATCGGGGTGCGGCTCAAAGCCCTCCTCTGCACGCCCGGTGGCATGCCTGTCCACTACCGCCTCGACCATCGGCACGATATCCAGAAAGCCGATCCTCCCCCCGCGAAACGCCTCCACCGCCGCCTCGTTGGCCGCGTTCATCGCCGCCCCCGATGTCCCGCCGGCCCGAGCCACCGCATGACCCAAACGTAATGACGGGAATCGTCTCACATCCGGCGGCTCGAAGTGCATCTGCTGAAGGCGGGCAAAATCCAGACGTTGCCCGCTCCCGTTAAGACGCCGCGGATAAGTCATCGCATATTGGATGGGAGTCCGCATATCCGGATGCCCCATCTGAGCGACCACCGACCCGTCTCGAAACGCCACCATCGAGTGGATGATCGACTCAGGGTGTATGACCACTTCAATCCGATCCGGATCAACCCCGAAAAGCCACTTGGCCTCGATAATCTCCAGGGCCTTGTTCATCATCGTTGCCGAATCAATGGTCACTTTGGGACCCATCTCCCAGATCGGGTGTCGCATCGCATCCGCCGGAGTCGCGCCCTTCATTCGTTCCAACGGCCAAGTCCTGAACGGGCCGCCCGACGCGGTCAGGTAGATCCGCTCGATCTCCTCCCGCCGGCCGCTGTGCATGGATTGATAAACAGCCGAGTGCTCGCTGTCGATCGGCAGCAGCCGAGCCCCCGATTCCGCCGCCGTTCGGACCATCAGGTCGCCGGCCATGACCAGCGACTCCTTGTTCGCCAGACCGACCGTCAGCCCCTTCTTCAGCGCTGCCAGCACCGCCGGAAGCCCCGCCGCCCCGACGATCCCGCCCAGAACGAAATCGCACTCCACCTCCTCGACCAGCCGGACCAAGGCCTCGGGCCCCGCCCAGACAGTCGTACCCGGGCACGACCCCGCCAGTTCTCGCTGAAGCCTCTCGCCCGCCGCCGAATCGAAAAGCACGACGACCTTGGGCCGATGCCGCTCCGCCTGCTTCGCGATAACCTCCCATCGAGACCCCGCCGCCAGTCCCACGATCTCGAATTCCCCCGACAGGCTCTCCGCCACCCTCAGCGCGTTGCTCCCGATGGACCCCGTCGAACCCAAGATGATGACCCTTCTGGGCATACGTCTTAACAGTAGCGGCCGACCTCCCGGTCGGCCGTCCCCGCTCGCGGCCTTTGTCCGTGCCTGGCCCGGGCGGCGCCCGCTCCGTAGCGTCGGCCCCCTGTGGCCGACGACGGACGCCGCAAGCTGCACAACTGCCGGCCGTCTCGCCGCAAGCGGCTCAATCATAGGCGTGCCCCTCCGCAACAGCAACCGCTCGATGTCGCCGCCATGACGCTCGCCGCATCCTGCGACTTCTCAGCCCTTCCCGGCGTATTCTCCCATCGCCCGGGGCGGCAGTCCTGGGTCCGCGTCCTTCCGCGCCGCCCTCAAGCCCCATCGGGGCGACAGATCGTAGCCACGCGGGCAAGCCCGTGGACTCGGCCTGAAGCGCCGGCGAGGAAGTGGCCGAAGCGTCTCTGAACAAAACCGCGACCGCCTGCCCTTTGCGTCGCGAAGCGATGTCAAGGGTCAGCGAGCGACCCCAACAGAGCCGCGACCGTAAGGGAGCGGTTACCGTGCTTCTCTTGAGGCCCTCTCTCGCGCGCCTGCCTCTCCGCACTCTGCCGTCTTTGACGAATCCCCCGAAACGATGTCGACTCTCTAACAGCCGACCCCTACAGGCGCATTCTCGTTCTCACCACGCCCATTCGGGCGAGCGACCCCAACAAAGCCGCGACCGTAAGGGAGCGGTCACGCCGAGATTGGGACGGCCGCTGAGATCGGATGGGAATCGCTCCCCAGTACAACAACGCTACGAGCAGTCTCGCGCTGAGTCCTGGTAGATTGCCGGCCCCGGAGCGGCGAGAGATTCCGGCCCACGGCGCGAGCCAATGGCACCCGCACAACTTTGGCCAGGTAGGGCCGACGACAATTGCCAGGGCTGAGCGCAGCGAACCCCTGGTCGGCAGGCCCCGCCCGCTCTTCGTCCGGAGGACGAACGGGGCATTCGTCCGCCCCGGGGGAGGAATCCCACCGCTCCGGGCCGCTGGCGGTGCGGCCGCGGTTCATTCTTCATAATTCATCCTTGCTTCTATAGCATTTCACGATTGGGTGTGGCATGAGGCGTCCCCTTGTCGGGGGGCA
>CAYYBO010000241.1:0-6051 GCA_964470125.1 uncultured Planctomycetaceae bacterium
GTTGTTCCAGCCCGGCAAGCGTATTCCCACTCCGCCTCTGTCGGCAACCGTACCGACCTACCACTTCTCACTGACAACATTTTGCAGAAGTCTTGACACTCGTCCCATGTCACGGACTCCACCGGATGATTCGACGTGTCCGCGCCGTGAACGTTGTTCCTTCCCCAGTAGTTGCGGCTGAAATGCGATGGGTTCTTGCCCAGGACCGCCTGCCATTGCGACTGCGTCACTTCATATCTGCCCAAGTAGAACGGCTTGCTGATCGTAACCGCATGCTGCGGGTACTCTTCCAAGTAGCTCCATGGGAGTCCACCGAATCGCTTGGCCATCTCCTCGGGCGGCAGCTCAGAGCCCATTAAGAGAACCCCCGCCGGAATCAGCACACACTCCATCGTCACACCGACTCCGCAATCCAGCGTCAACGTCTTGCTGGGGGGCGGGCGGCCCTGAGATGTCTGCAGACTCGGACCGAGTATGGCAATGTAATCGCCGTAGTAATGCCCGGCGAGGAATGCAGCCCCCGCCACCACAAGGAGAGCAACTATGAGAACAATGAAGCGTAGCATCCTCGCAACTTGTGGCTTTGTGTCCATTCTGTTCTCCTGCAATGCACGGCCAAGCGAGATACCGGAGTTCAGGCAGACGAGGTGGCAAGCTTCAGGGCCGCGGCCAGCCCCTCGGCCGCATTATCTAGCGGCGACGGTCGTGAGGACGCGCCCTAAATGACCAGCTTCTGCCTGTCTTGGCATTGACGCGCAAGGTGCAGCATTGACTTGATGACGAATACGTCAGCGTTCAGGTATTCTGCGAGAGTCATCACCACGCTTTCGCGACCATGCGCGATCATGTTTCGCTTTTCGTACCACTCGCCACGGACCTTGTTGGCGACCTTCCTCTCAGCATCACTTTCCCCAGGCGTTAGCTCGAGTTCGAACACGCGGGCGAAGATCTTCCGACGCTCGTCGTTTCCCTCAGCGTGGCGTTTGATCCACGTCCAGATGGCGGGCTTTTCGTAGTAGGCGACATCCCCGAAAATGCGAGGTTTTTCCCGTAATACGTCAATCTCAACCGCGATGACCGGGTGCTCGTCTTCCTTGCCAGGGGCCGTACCAGCAGGCCGATAATGCAGCAAGGCCTTCAGAACGTCAAGCTCGAATTGCTCCGAGGCCCCGAGGAGGCGTACAAACGCGGAGGTGATACAAAACGCGGCACCCTCATTCCAGGCCGTGCCGCTTCGCGTGCGCCCGATGATCTTGCTGTCGGGATTACACAATGAGCTGCTGAGGGCGTCCGCTGGAAGCGCAAGCTGTCCCATCGCCCCTCTCCGATGGTTCTCGACCGCAGCAGTGATCATCGAAACCGCCTGATTGGGATGTGGGATATCGGCGGGAGCCGCAAGGCCCTCCTTGCGTAGCCATTCGGCAACCGAATCAACCTTCAAATCGAGTAGAGGACGTCCGCCAAGGGTCCAGCAAACAGCATCTCGAAGCGCCTGTACCTGGTTCAGACCTGCTCCAAGGATCGGTCGCAGATCGATTTGATCTGACATGAGCAGCTTTCCCGTATCTTTCGCGGTTCTCGCGCCACAATATCGCCTTGCCTACTTCACCTTGCAGATAATCGTCTTCATCTTCTGGTCTTCGACTTCGAGCTTGAAGTCGTCGAACTTGAACTCGACCACGCTCTCGACGAAGTTCTCCGCGTTCAGGTTGGTCACGACCGTGAACTTGACCGTGCCTTTGGCGCCGTCCTTGCTAACTTCCTCCACGCCCTTGACCGCTTCCAGGGCCTTCTTGATCCTGATGGCCTGCTCCACCGTGGCCACGTCGCGGACCTCGACGATGATGTCGCCGACGCCGCCGGCGGTGCCGCGGCTCCAGGCCTCCAACATGTCGAACACGCTGGCGTCGGCCAGCTTCGCGCCGCTCTTCTCCAACGCCTGCCGACCGCCGGGAGGGCCGGCCACCCGCGAGCCGCCGCGGACGCCGGTCATGCTGTTCGAGAAAATGACGTCGCCGGTCTCCGTCCAGAAACCCTGGATGGTCACGTCCGTCTCCCACATGTTCAGCTCGATGCCGGCGGCGGTGGTCCGCTGCGGACCGCTGGCCCGGCTGGTGCCGCGGATGTAGATGGCGGCCCCGTAGCCGGAGGCGATGGACTTGAGCGTGCCGGCGTCGCTTTCCGCGGCGGCGATCTCGGCCTTCTTGCGGTCGATCTCCTTCATCATGCCGGGGTTGACCAGCTTGAAGCCGAGCTTGGTCAGCTTGCGCTCGATCTGCATGCCCAGGATGCTGTCGGTCTGAACGACCTCGCGGGTGCCCTCGGGCCGCTCCAGGTCGTGGATGACCTCGGTGAACATGACCATGATCTTGGGCCGGCCGAGCTGCTTGAGGAGGATGGCCACGTCGCCCCAGGTGGCGTCGATCAGCTTCTTGCTGACCTTGGCCTCGATCTCGACCATGAAGATGCCCTCGCTCTGGCCTTCCCTGATGATCTTGTAGTCCTTGACCAGCCCGCTGGAGCGTGCCAACACGATGTCATACTCCAGGGCGTAGTCCTTCACCTGCGACTTGCTGGCGATCTCGGTCAGGCCGCCCTTCTCGACGGCGTTGCGGAGGGCGTCCTTGACGGCGGCGTCCTTGTCGATGCCCCGGCCCTCGACCTTGACGGTGACGATGTCGTCATCGGCGAGGGCGGTTTGAGTTCCCGCGGCGAGGATGAGGCAAAGGGCGGTGCATACCACGACCGGCAATCTAAGATCAAAACGGCGGTTCATGTTTGGTGCTCCATATAAGACAGTTGTGCGTGGAAAACCCAGACGCGGGCGATTCTGCGGGGGCGGGGAGCCTACGTCAAGTGAGCAGCCTTTGACAGAGCCGCGACCGCCTGCCCTTTACGTCGCGAAGCGATGTCAAGGGTGGGGGAGCGGTTCCCGTCCGATGTCAGCGGCCGTCCTAATCTCGGCGTAACCGCTCCGTTACGGTCGCGGCTCTGTTATGGTCGTGGCTCTGTTCGGTGCTGTCCGCGTGGGTGCGGCAACCGGCAGCGGAGTGGCGGGTACAATTCTCCGCGGCTTTGGCCGGACAATTCCGAATAGGCCCGGCTGCGTTAAACGCCGGGGCTTGGTTCGACAACTCTCCTTTGGCGGCCCGGGAGGCCGGTTGGACAGGGCGGAATGGCAAAACGCTCGACAGCCATCGACATCGCTGGCGCCGATCGGTCGTCTGATCCAGGCGGTCTCCGCGAGAAAGACGTGGAGGCGTTGCGACGCCGGCTGATGAGCTACGCCGTCAAGTTTCTGTGGAATCGACACGACGCCGAGGAGATCGTTCAAGATGCGTTCAAGGAGGCAGTCAAGATCGGCCTGACTTTCTCGCGAGAGCGGTCCCTGCCATGGATGCTTCGGACAGTCGGCAATTTGTGCAGGAACCTCCGGCGACGGCGAAGACCCGAGGCGCTGACTGCGTGGAGCGAGCCTTCAACGAATTCGACGCCGGAGGGGCGGATGCGGCAGGCAGACGACTTGGAGCAGTTGCGAACGGCCCTGGAACACTTGCCCGAACGGCAACGGACGGCGCTGATCCTGCGAGCGATGGAGCAGATGGACTATGCAGGTGTGGCCGAAATCATGGAGTTGTCCATCTCAGCGGTGCGGACGCATGTTCACCTGGCTCGACAGCGGCTGGCGGAGCTGCTCGAAGAATGATGGACCGGAGAGTGGTGCATGAGCGGCGTTGAGGACAACCGCGGCAAGCCCGAGTGGTGCGAGCGGATTCGTTCGATGCTCGACGATTGGCTCGACGGTCTGCTTGAGGGTGAAGCGGCCTGCTTCGTAAAAACGCATTTGGCCGATTGCCCGGTCTGCGCAGCGTGGTTCGAGCGACACAAGGCGATCTCGATGAATCTGGCCGTCCTCGGGCGAGCGGCCGACCAGATCGCCTCGTCGCCCGGGCGGTCCGCGAAGCAGAGCGGCGATCTCGGCGAGGCTGCAGCCGGTGGAGTCAGACGCTTGATCCGGTGGCGTTCGTGGACTGCGGTTGCCGCGCTTATGGTGATGTTCGTGGGGGCGAGCCTGTACCTGATCATGCCGCGACATCCTGCCGGGACCGATCCGGACTCGCACGACCGGACCCATCCGGTTGCGACAAGCAGCCCGAAGCATGAGGCTGGACGGCCGGCCCCAATGGTTCTGGCGGATAGCGACAACACCTTCAACGTCGCCTGCCCGGAAGGACGAATGGCCGTTCCAATAGAGTCGAACAATCCGCGGATTCACATTGTGTGGTTCTACGACCAGTTGTCGCCGGCGGCGGCTGAGGAGAGGCAGTCTTTGCCGGAGCCGGCGAATGAAAATCAATTACAGGGAGATGACCGATGATGAGAATGATCTCGCTCGCACTGATTCCGGCCTTCTTGTCGCTCAGCGGCGCGGCCGTGCCCGCGCAGGAAGCAGCCGAACGGTCCGCCGGAGGTCGCACGCAGCAGCCCGCCGCCAGCGTCGGAGACGCCCAGGACAAATCGACAGCTCCGCAAGGTCCGCAGCGTCCTTCAACGCATGACGAAAACAAGGCTGCTTCACAGCACAAACCCGTCGTATTGCAGTTGCAGAACGCCGACTGCCATGAAATGGCGAACCTTATCGAGCAGACCTTCGGCCTCAATGCCATGCCCGTACCCAGGATGAACGCCGTGATCTGCAACTGCTCCCCGGAAGACCTCTCGGAAATTCGCGAGCTGCTGGCCCAGGTGGACGTCACCGTCAGCGAAGGGGAGGACCAGGAGTTTGCGATTCTCCCCGTGCAGCAGCGGCGAGTGGATGAGATAGCGGACGCCGTGTCGAGCCTTTTGGCCGGCAAAGCCTCCAGTGTGCGGATCGCGAAGGACCGTGGTCGATCGGCGATGGTGGTTCGCGGAACGAGGGCCGCAATCGAGAAGGTGCGGGCTCTCGTGCAGCAGCTCGACCAGCCGGCGGGCTGCGTGAATCTCGAATTCGCGTTCTTTCGCGCGGACGTGAATCGCCCGGACGCACCAGTCAAGGTCCCGCCCGATCTGGCCCCCGTTGCCGAGGAGTTGCGGCGCTTTGGCGCCGTTGAACTCGCGGGGAGGCTCTCGACCGTAGCCGGCGAGGGCGAGAAATTCATTGTTGTGGGCGCTATCGCCGAGACCATGCCCCGGGTCCAGGTACGTGGTGAATTGGTCGCGTCGTCCACGGAGGGGGTCGTCAAGTTGAGGGTGATCGCTCATCTGATCCTGGAGACGAGAACCACGCCGCCGCCTCGCGCGGGAGCGGATGAACCAGGAGGACAGGCCGCAAGTCGGCCATCGGGCCGGCCCCCGGAATTCGAATTGGAGACGTCTGTGCAGACCAAGCGCGGCGACTACGTAGTGCTGGGAAGCGCCCCGGCCGGTTCGGCGACGGGCGAGTCGATCATCCTCGTTTTGCACGTGCGGGAATAGAACCGGCCGGCGAGCAGGTCCGACTTCCACGAGGCTGGGTCGCTTGCATTGCGAGCCCACGGCAATACCGTCGTGGGCTTTCGCCGTCTTCAGCCCCGAAAACGACCTATTAACCACGGTTCTCGGCGCGGCGTCGCCTCCGTGCGACAATGGGAGGCTGTTGAAAGGACGGGGGCGAGGCACGGAACAAGATCACTCTTGCAGCGTACTGTCATATGGGGCCGATTTGTCTGGACGGCGAGGGTGTGCCTTGATGCGTATGCTCCGCAGACGAGAATTGCTAGTCCTCGCAACAATCTGCCTGCTTTGTCACCCTAGAGCGGTTCCAGCCCTTGGACAGCCGCCGACCTCAAGCCAGGCGGCGCGCAAGCCGACGACGACACGCGCCGCCCGGCCGAGGCTGCCCAAGGGCTTTGCCGCCAAGAAGATCACCATGCCGGACGGCAGCGTCCGCAAGTACGCCCTCTTTGTTCCTCCGCAGTACAAGCTGCACGAATCGCACAAATGGCCGCTGATCATCGCCCTGCACGGCAGCGGTGAATGCGGAAAGGACGGCGTCAAACAGACGACCATCGGCCTGGCGCCTTACATCGT
>CAYYBO010000241.1:6061-6711 GCA_964470125.1 uncultured Planctomycetaceae bacterium
GGGGGCTTAACACGTCAGCCGGGCGTCCAAGTTCCCCTTACTCGGCCTCTTTCCGCAGGCCCACAAGCTGTGGTTCCGCGGCGACGAGGAGATCGCCGTATGGCTTCAGTTGGAGGCGACGCTCAAGGACTACCGCGTGGACCCCGACCGTATCTACCTGACCGGCCTGTCCATGGGCGGCTTCGCCACCTGGGAGATGGCGACGGCGCGGCCGGACTTGTTCGCGGCCATCGTGCCCATCTGCGGAGCGGGGCCGCTGGGCTACATGTCCAACCTCGTCAACATGCCCATCTGGGCCTTTCACGGGGCGCTGGACAAGAACGTGCCGGTGGCCCGGTCTCGGGAGTTGATTGACGACTTGAAACGACTCGGCGGCAAGCCGCATTACACGGAATACCCGAACCTGGAGCACGACTCCTGGAGTTCGGCCTACGCGACTCCGGAGTTGTGGCGCTGGCTGTTGAAGCAGCGGCGTCCGGCGGAATCGCCGCGAGTGATTGACTACTACCTCAGCAGCGCCCGGGCCAATGTCTGGTGGCTGATGGCCGAGGCGGAGCCGAATCCGAAAGAAGCCCCGCACATCCGCGTCGAAATCGGAGACGACGGTCGCCTGAGTGGTGAGAGCAGGCATGACGCCGCCTGGGCGGTTA
>CAYYBO010000242.1:0-5307 GCA_964470125.1 uncultured Planctomycetaceae bacterium
CGTCGGGCTCTACCCCGAAGGCGAAGAGCCGCCGGGCGCGCCGGGAGCACCGTTGTGCCAGGGCCCAACCCGACCAACGGAGTGCGTCTGCAAAGGCTCGCTGAAGAAATGCCCGCGGATAGACTGCGTGGACCGCCAGCCATGCAGCTTCACCAACGCGGCCGGAGCGACGATTGGGGCCAATTGCATCTGGGCGCGAGTTCCGGTCGGGGCAAAGGAGGCCCCTCCGGCGCAACCTGCTCCGCCGTCGCCCCCGAGCGCCGTCTCCGTGCCTGCCGAGTCGCGGCCCGACGCATCGCAGCCGCAGCCGTCGGGCGCCGACGCGTATGCCCCCGGCAGCGGCGCCGCCGGCCCGTGAACCGCCGCCGGCATGACCGCCTTCCCGGTATCCGCGAGAATCAGGAGGGACCGCGGCATCGCCGCCAGGCGATGAGCCCGAACGGCGGCTTCTCGCAGGAACCCGAGCCTCCATTTCGCCCCGCCCGGTCTCATCACGCCGGACGGGGCGTCTTTTGATTGAATGCCCCTCCGTGGTCCTGCGTCTTGCGATGGCCCATAGTCTTCCGCGCGGCAGGGCCGTCTCCAATTGAGGAGTTCCGCCTTGAGGCATTGCCCGAGGGGTGGGGCGGCTACGACGCGGGCGAGCGCACCGTGATGCAAGGCCGCGAGGGGGCGGCGCCGCTTGGCGCCTCGAAACTCCACTATTGGAAGCGGCGCTATATATCCGCCGCCGCATCGCCGGATGCGGCGTCGCTGGTCGGGAAGTTGACGGTGACCGTGGTGCCCTCGCCCGGTTCGCTGGCGATGGTGATCGAGCCGCCGTGCTCGGCGACGATGCCGTCGGCGATGCTCAAGCCGAGGCCGGAGCGGATATCAGGACGGGAAGTGTAGAACGGATCGAAGGCTCGCTGCCGCTCGCCCTCGGTCATGCCGCAGCCGTCGTCGCTGACGACGACCTGGACGCTGTCCGGCAGGAGCTGCGTGCGGAGGGTGATGCGGCCCTTCAGAGTGCAGGCCTGGATGGCGTTCTTCAACAGGTTGACCAACGTCTGTTCGATGCCGGCGGCGTTCAACGGCAGTTGGGGCAGGCCCTCGGCCAGTTGCAGGGCGACGGCGATGCCCTGCTGTTCCGCGTCCTTCTGCACGCTCTCCTGCGCCCGAACGGCCAGGGCGTTCAAATCGGCCGGCCATTTCTTGGTGGTTTCTTCCCTGGCGAACTGCAGGAGACTCTTGACCGCGCGGATGCACTGGCGGGTCTGATCGGCGATCTGCTTGAGCGACTGCTCGGTGACGCTCGGCTGGTCGATGAAGCGCAGGGCGATCTGTGCGTCCATCAGGATCACGCCGAGCGGGTTGTCGATTTCGTGGGCGATGCCCGCGGCCAGGGCGCCGATCGCCGCCAGGCGATCCGTGCGGCGGAGTTGCTCCTGAGATTTCTCAAGCTCGGCGGTTCGCTCGCGCACGAGGTCCTGCAGGTGATCGCGGTGCCGGGCGAGTTCCTCTTCCACCTGCTTGCGTTCGGTGATGTCGAGTACGTAGCCTTCGTAATGCGTGATCCGACCGCCGTCGTCACGGGCGACGACGGTGAAGTCGTACAGCCAGCGAACTGCGCCGTCGGGTCTGACGATGCGGTAGTACTGCTCGAAGCAGGGTGCGCCGGATTGGCTGTGGGAGGCGACTTCCCGGGCGACGCGCTGGATGTCGTCCGGGTGAACGATGGAAGCATAGGGGAGTCGTCCGAGCGTAAACTCCTCCCGCGTGTGCCCGAACAGATGGGCCACGTTCGGCGAAACGTATTCGACGGGCCAGCCCTCCTCGGCGATCCAGCGAAAGACGACCACCGGCCCGCCGGTGAACAGACGCCGTTCCCGTTGCAGTTCCTCCTCGGCCAGCTTCCGTTCGGTGATGTCCCGATGGCTGCCGCGCTCGCCCAAAGGAGTGCCATAGTCGTCATAGATCGGACAGCAAATGTGGCTGACCCAGCGGGTCTGCCCCTCTTTGGTGATGATGCGAAACTCCATCGGACGCGGCCCGCCGTTGGGCATGGGGGCGTGGCAATGATCCTGCCAGAGGCGGCGATCATCGGGATGGACGATGTCGTCGAGCAGGTTCGGCGAGGCCACGAACTCCTCGGCGGTGTAGCCTGTCACCCGCTCGCAGGCCGGGGCGACATACGCCAGTTTCCGCTCGGGCGTCCGCCAATAGATGCAGTCCGGCGAGAACTCGACGACCGTGCGATAACGCTCGACGCTCTCGCGCAGGGCTAGCTCGGCGTGCTTGCGCTCGGTGACGTCGTGGAGGAACCCTTCGAGGAAAAGCAGTTCCTGCGTTCTGTCGTCATAAACGCCGGTGCCGGATTCCTCGATCCACCGCCACTGACCCGACGGATGGAGAATGCGATAAGTCAACTGAAACGGCCGCCGAGCGGCGATGGCGGAGTTGACCTCCGCAGTGACCGTGGTCACGTCATCCGGGTGATATAGCTCGACGAAGCTGATGCGGTCGCTGAGGAACGCGTCTTTGGAATAGCCGGTCAGCGCTTCCACCTGGTCATTCAGGTAGATCATCGTGTAGCGTTCGTCGTTCCGGCAGACGTAAATCACTCCGGGGACGTTTTCCGCCAGCAATCGAAACTTTCGCTCGCTCTCCCGAAGCGATTCCTGAACGGCTCCCAGCTTGCGATACTCCCCTTCGAGCTCCGCGACGCGCGCCCGCAGAGTCTTCAACTCGTCATCAGGCTGGGGACGGCTCTTTCGGGATTCAGCCACGACAATTCGTCCTCGTTGGGGAGGATTATCAGCCGGAAGACCGGGCCTGTCCGGACGCCCGCCGATGGTACCGGCACACGAGTTTCAGGGAGACAGTCCCATCACGCAAGGCGTTTCTTCCGCCCGTAATGTCGGCCCCCTCTGGCCGACGCGGAACTGGAACCGGCCTTGATCCTCATTCCACGTGGGCCGGCGGGCCGACGCTACAATGGGCCGTCACGCCGCCGGGCGGGCGGTGACGGTCAACACGCGATTCCAGGGGATGAAGACCAAGTCGCGCTGGTTCTGCAGCTTGACGACGAGGAAGGCGTCGGTGGCTTCGACGAGCTTGCCGATGACTTCTTCCTTGTCGATCTTCGGGCCGGCGACCAGTATCTCGACGGTCAGCATCATGCCCTTGTCGCCGTGCTTGGCCAGCAGGGGCTCGAAGCCGCTGAAGGTCTGGGGCGAGTTACCGGCGAGCTTGAGGGCCCCAGGCTGTTGGCCGAGTGATGGGCCGTTCGAGGCAAAGAGGACGACGGCAAGCGCGACGGCTACGGCGGTGGCCATGAGAGAGACGTTGCGGCGGTTGAACATGTGTCTTGCTCCTGAAGTTTGCCGCGGCGGGCAGGCAGCGGGTTTGTATCGTGCTCCCGGCTCTGCTGGACCGCGAAGCGGCGAGGCACTCGCAGATTCTACCGGGACGCCGGATGTTGGGAAGCGCGGAGATCCCAAGTGACCAAGCTTTACCGCTATCCTCCCAATAGCGTGCCGTCCGCAGGTAGCTCTTCAGACCCGCCCCAGTAATTTGACTGCCGACGCGAGCCAAGCGCCGGGGGCGAGTAGCAGGGAGGCCGGCTCAGAAAGCTACGCGCATTCGGCGGCAACCGATCGCAGCCAGCGGCCAAGGGCGGCCGGCCGCTGCATCTTGCCTGAACCGTGAAGAACACGAGGCAGTCCCTGTCTGTCATCAGAGTTTGCCTTGTAGGATGTGAGGCGTTATAGGTGTACGGTTTGCAGCGAGGCGGCTGGTTCGAGGAGATCCTGCTCGCGGTTTGAGGGACGCCTGCATGCCGAAAGGTCACGCTCGAGATGTGGGATTGTCGTCCAACGCGGACAGCCAGTCATCGGTCCATCCGCCGGGCTTTCGCTTACGCCGCGGCCGGAACTGGTTCTTCGTCGGCCTCACCTACGCCAGTTACTACCTCAACCGCTACAACCTCTCGATCGCCAGTTCGGCTTTGTGTCAGACTTTCGGTTTTACGAACCAGCAGTACGGCATGATTCAGTCGGGCCGGAGCTGGTGCTACGCCTTCGGGCAGTTCTTCAACGGCCTCCTCGCCGATCGACTGGGCGGCAAGAAGTCGATGGCGATCGGCGGGTACGGGACGGCGGTCCTCAACGTCCTGTTTGGCTTGGGGTGGTACTACCAAGTGTCGGGCCCGGTTTTCGGGACCCTCGCGTGGTTTGTCGCCATCCGCTCCATCGATGGCTACATCCAGGCCTTTGGCGCACCGGGCATGGTGAAAATGAATGCCGCGTGGTTCGCCAGAGCCGAGCGGGGTCGCTTCGCCGGCATATTCGGCTTGATGATCAATCTGGGCCGCTTCGTCAACAACTGGCTTTCTCCCGCCCTCCTGGCTGGTTTCACCATCTACAGCTACACCTTGCCGCCGGGCCATTGGCAGTGGGTCTTCTTCGTTCCGGCCGCGATCATCGTCGTGATAACGACTCTCATGTTGTTCCTGGTTAAGAATACGCCCGCCCATGCGGGCTACGCGGGAGCAGTGAAGCATGACGACGGCTACAGCGACGACGATCAACCGATCCCTATGGGGATCGTCTTTCGCACGATCATCAGGAACAAGTTCATCTGGCTTACCGCTTGGGCGTACTTCTGCACGGGAGTCGTGCGCTACGGCGTCGATGATTGGTTCCCTAAATACTTTCAAGAGGCGCGCGGGGTCTCGTTTCAATCCGCGTCTTTTCAGCTTGTCGCCTTCCTCATCCCGCTAGTGGCCACGCTTGGATCAATCCTCTCCGGCTATGTCTCCGACCTGTACTTCGCGGGCCGGCGGGCGCCGGTGGCAGCGGCGCTGTACTTCATCGAGACCGTGATCATCCTGGTTGGCGCCCAGTTCACATCCATGTGGGGCGTCTGCACCGCATTGGTCCTGACCGCCTTCACCTGCAACGCCACGCACTCGATTCTCGGCACCGCCGCGGCGATGGACATCGGCGGGCGCAAGATGGCCGGATTCGCCGCGGGCGTTATCGACTCGTGGCAGTACATCGGCGCCGGACTCGCCGGCGTCGGCCTCGGAACCTTGATCGATCACTTCGGTTGGAATGCGTGGCTGTACGGCATGGCGGGCTTCGGCTTCCTGGGTGGCATCTTGATGCTCATAATGAACTCCCTTGAGCGCCGCGAGGGCAGTGTCGCCCGCCGAGCAACTGCGGGATAAGACGTCGAGGGGCTCTGCGTGATTCGGCCCCCCGGGCGCGCATGACCGGCTCCCTTGTGGACACCGGCCCACCTTCTGCTCAAGCCTCAGTCCAG
>CAYYBO010000242.1:5317-6704 GCA_964470125.1 uncultured Planctomycetaceae bacterium
CCCCCGGGGGGGCTTTTCCGGGACCCTTTGGTAACCCGGCCCCCCTTTTGTAAATCCATAATTCATGTTAGGGTCCGGGGCGATTTAGCCCAGGTTGTAGCGGCACAAGTAATACGAGGCATAGGTCAACCCCAGGAAGAACCAGTTTCGGATTCTGCGGATTCTAAAACCAGGGGGGTCGGACGCAGCGGGGGGCACGGGCGATCGGGATTGCGGATAGGTCATGGCGGCAGCTCTAGGGGCCTCGCTGTGCCTGGGGCCGGCTCAGGGAACGAGGAAGATAACGACTCGGTGGGCAGGAGGCAACCGAGGCGGTTCTGGGACGCGGGCGTGCTAAAACCTTGTACCGCGACCGCCGGTGGGCTCCCGGCGCTCCTCCCTGCGTGCGGGCTTCGGATCGTGGACAACTGACTGAAAGGCAGGAGATTAAGGTTGACAAAAGGGGGCTGATCTGATAGAAACAGGAGGTGGAATCAGGTTAGCGGGGACCCCGCGTGGTTCAGGGAGGGGACTCAGCGGCCGGAGGGAAGCCGCCCCTGTCCAGATCAGGTCCCACGCAAAGTCGGGAGGAGGGTACCAAAGGAAAAGAGCGCAAACACGTCGGCAGTAGATGTCGGTCCGACCTAGGGGGACCGTACATCGAGACATGTCAAAGTGGCACCATCGTGTGCCGGGTCTGGGTGAACGATCGAGCGGTTTGGGAACCGCCGGCGTCGCCCATAACGATGAGGAGGTAGAGAATTATGAAGAAAAGTCTGTTAGCGTTTGCCCTTGTGGGCATGTTGGCCACGCCAGCGATGGCAGATGTGGTGCTCCAGTCATTCGATCCGCTGCCGCTTTACAGCGGCGACGTCAGCCTGGGCGGCACGCCTCGGGGGACGATGGTCTATGACAACAGGACCACCCTCCTGGCCGCCTACGCCCAGCCGCCGGGAACCGAGATCGGCGATGAGGTAACTCTCGCCCCCGGGCCGCGGTGGTTGGACTCCCTTTACTGGACGGTCTTCAACGGCGGCGCCTCGGATCTGAACAGCATCAATATGACTGCGAAGTTCTATTCGGACTGGACAGCCGGGACGCTGTTAGGGACCGTCGCGTTGGGGTCGTATACCTTCCCCTCGCCGCTCCCTGGAGGATACTACACCACTTTCTCGGCCACGGATCTCTATGCCGCGGGCGTGAGAATCCTGCTCACCGACGTGCCGCTCTGGTCGATGACGTTCACCAACCTTCAGATGCTGAACGTTGGCCACATCATCGCCGATCCGCCGACCATCGGCACCAGCACGGCTGACTTAGGGAAGGGCCCGCCCACGCGAGGTTGGTACTGGTTTGGCGGAAGCCCGGTTGCCAATTTCTACTTCGGAATTGACACCGTGGTTCCCGA
>CAYYBO010000243.1:0-6698 GCA_964470125.1 uncultured Planctomycetaceae bacterium
ATTGCGCGCGGTCAACATGAATCAGCCCTCAAAAAGGGCAAAAGTCGAGCTTAGACGGGCGGCCCGATCGGCGGGCATCCGTCCGGTGATCGCCCATGCGAGTTATCTTCCAAACCTGGCCTCGCCGGACACGGCGGCGAGGTTGCGGAGCATCGCGGCCATCGTCGATGAACTCGAACGCTGTGAGGCATTGGGCATTCGGCGACTCGTACTGCACCCCGGCTCGCACCTAGGCGCCGGCCTGGAAGCGGGAATCCGAACCATCGCCGCCTCGCTTGACGAGATTCACCGGCGGACGGCAGGCTTCAAGGTCGGATTGCTGTTGGAGACGACGGCGGGGCAGGGCAGTTCCGTCGGCCACGAGCCTTGGCAGCTTGGCCGCATCATCGACGGCGTTGCTGAGCACGAGCGTGTCGGCGTCTGTTTGGACACCTGCCACCTCTTCGCGGCGGGCTACAATCTGTCCGATCCAGCCGATTACGCGCGGGCGTTGGCTGAGCTCGCGACCGGTGTGGGCCTCAAACGGGTGAAGTGCATTCACATGAATGACTCGAAGACTCCCTGCGGCAGCCGCGTTGACCGGCACGAGCACATCGGCAAAGGACGGATGGGCCTGCGGGCATTTGCTCACGTCGTGAACGACCGGCGCCTGGCCCTTGTGCCGAGGATTCTGGAAACGCCGAAGGGCACGGACGGGCGGGGCAGGGATCTGGACAAGGTCAATCTCCGGCGATTGAGGCGTCTGATCGGCGAGCAGCGTTTTCAGGCACGCAGAGCAGATCATCGCTTCGCCTCGAACGCACAGCGAGATTGCCTTGACCTTGCTCCGGCGCCGTCGCAGTCCTCGGCGAATTCCCGGTCGCTACGCCGCGGTCTCGGCCGCGATCGTTCCGCCTGAGGCACACCGAGACCTGGGCGCAAAGCGGGTTGCAGCGAACTGGAGGAGCCGGGCCACAGATGCTGCGGCCTCGCTTCTTCCCCGATGAGTTAAGCCGGTCCACGGGGTGCTGCGCGGATCGCCGGAGAAACGATACCCTGATCTGAAAGAGGCCGGCCGGCCGCCTGCTCGGCAGGCTTGCTCCCCCTTGGACCGAGAGAGGAACGCAGCCATGATTAACCCCATTCTGGCCCCTGAACTGTTGGAGTTGCTCAACACCGGCGACCGTGACGGGGTGCGCGCCGCCGTTGCCTCCGTCCACCCCGCGGAAATGGCGGCCTTCGTGGCCGCCTTGGATGACGCGGACATCTGGCGCCTGCTGGAATTGCTCGATCAGTCGCACGCCGCCGAGCTTTTCTGTCACTTCGACCTGGAACGTCAGGTAACGCTGGCCACCGGCGCCAACCGCCAGGCGATGGCCCGGATGCTCGAAGCATTGCCCCACGACGACCGTGCCGACCTGATCCAACGGCTTGACCCGCAAGTGGCCGAACAGATCCTGCCGCTGGTCGCCAGGGCCGAGCGCGAGGATATCCGCAAGCTGGCGAGCTACCGTGAACGCACCGCCGGTGCGTTGATGAGCAGCGACTACGCCACTTTGCGGCCGGAAGTGACCGTGTCCGAGGCTCTCGAACACCTGCGCGTGCAGGCTCCGACTCGAGAGACCATCTATTACATCTACGTGGTTGACGAGGTCCATCGGCTGATCGGTTTTGTCTCGCTGAAGGACCTGATTCTCGCGCGCCCGTCGCAGTCCGTTCGTGACGTGATGCACGAGGACGTGCTGAGCATAGACGTCGACGAAGACCAGGAGGTCGCCGCCCGGCAGATCGAGAAGTACGACCTCCTGGCCATTCCGGTTATCGACGGCGACCGCAAGCTGATCGGCATTATCACCTACGACGACGCCCTGGACGTGCTGCGCCAGGAGCACGAGGAGGACCTTGAGAAGTTCATGGCCATCGGCGGGCGCCACGATGTGGGTGATTACCTGCGCACCTCCGCGTGGGATCACTTCCGCAGACGGGCCGCCTGGATTGTCGGCCTCGCCGCCCTGGGGCTCGTCAGCGGCACGATCATCCACAGTTTCGAGCACACGCTGATGGCCATGTTGATTCTCGCGTTGTACATGCCGATGATCGCTGACACCGGCGGCAATACCGGCAGTCAGTCCGCGGCGGTCGTGATTCGCGCCCTCGCCCTCGGCGAGATCACGCCGCGCCACGCTCTGCGCGTCCTGGGCAAGGAGTTCCAGGTCTCGTTCCTGATGGCTCTTATCCTCGGGCTGCTTTCCTTCGGAAAGGTCCTGTTCTTGTCCCGAGGAAGCGAAGTTCCCGCCGGCTACTCGCTGGCCGGCATCGGCGGGTGCATTGCCCTCGCCCTCTCGTTGCAGGTGGTGACCGCCACGCTGGTGGGTGCCATGCTGCCGCTGGCCGCGGCGCGATTGAAGAGGGACCCCGCCGTCGTCGCCAGTCCCGCGCTCACGACCATCGTGGATATCACCGGGCTGCTCATCTATTTCGCAACCGCCAAGCTCCTCTTGGGGCTGTAGCGCCGCCGGTCCGCGGCGGTCACAACGATTTCCTGACTTGCACCAAGCCGCCGCCAGAGGACGACCCTGCGCCGTTGTGTTGGAGGCCGCCCTGGAGGCCGGCGGTTCCGGGTGATTCGGTTGGCCTCAATAAGAAAGCGTTGAGGCCCGCTCGGGGAGACTCAACGCTTTCCGGAGGGGAAAGAAGCCGTGCCTCGATCGACTCCGACGAACCTTCGGTCCGACACACCCCTCGATGAAACCTTCTTCCACTCCGCGGCGGGGCCGGTAGGACGCCGCCGCTATGAGGCTCTGTGCTTCCTTCCCCTACATCCTCGTTCCCTCCAACCACCGGGAATCGTGTCGCAACGAACCGCCGCACACCTCCTGATGGCCGCCTCTGCCTCCAACTCCTCTTCCTCCTCCGTCAGCATTGGGCATAGCCGCAGCTATGACACTTCGTGCAATTCTCGCCGGTGTCCAGGTCCCCGCCGCACTCCGGGCACTTGAGACGATACGACAGGCGGGCCGGTGGCGACGCGGCCGTGGGTTCGGCGAGCCGCTCGGCCGCCTGGAGCGTGATGTCGCCCGTCTTCGCGTGGCCGCCGTTACCGTTGCCGTTACCGTTTCCGTTGTCCGCGGCATCGTCCTCGTCGAGCTTGACTTGGTCGATCTCGCCGAGGAGCAACATGCGAAGCCCGTATCGCTCCTTGGCCCGGATATACCGCTTCAAGGCCGTTGCCAGGCCGTCGCCCAGCGACATGATCCGCCCGTGCTTGGTGGGGATCTGCAGCGAGGAGCCGATGCCCGCAAGTTGCTTGGTGACGTGCTTGAGCCCGCCGCCGGACCGCAGCCACAGGCTGATCATCCGGCAGATGGCTTCGAGGTCGCTGTTGGCCAGGTCGCCCCCCTTGCCGAGCTGAGCGAAGACCTCCCACTCTCGCTCCTCACGCGGGTCAACCGTGATCTGTATGTGCATGTTGCCGAAGGGGGTGGGCTGGCGGATGCGGATGCCGCTGGTGATCGGAGGGACCTCCTTGGGCTGCAGCGTCGGCGACTTATGTTTCACGTGGGTGATCCGCTCGCCGAAGAGGTTGGTTTCGGTGGTGACGGCCGGCTTTTCCAACCGGTCTTCCGGTGGGAGCGGAGAGCTTGGAGGGTCGTTTCGCGGGGTCATTGCCTGGTGCCTTTTGTTCGAGTCGGCCAGGGCCATCGGCTGAGCGGAGCGGCAGCCGTCGCGATAGACGGTCACGCCCTTGCAGCGCAGCTCGTAGGCCATTCGGTAGATGCGATCGACTTCCTCCGCCTTGGCATCATGCGGGAAGTTGATCGTCTTGCTGATCGAGGAATCGCAATGTCTCTGAAACGCGGCCTGCATGCGGATGTGCCAGTCCGGAGCGACGTCGTGGGCGCACACGAACACTCGCTTGACGTCGGCCGGCACCTCGTCGATGCCCGCGAGCGTGCCTTCCCTGGCGATCCGCTCCATGAGCTCTTCGCTGCAGAAGCCCCGTTCGCGAGCGGCGCGGAGGAAGGTCGCGTTGGTCTCGACCATCGGCGGATTGTGGTCGTCCTGCCCCTTGAGCACGTTGCGGAAGAAGGCCAGGCTGAACATGGGTTCGATGCCGCCGGAGCAGTCGGCGATAATGCTGATCGTGCCGGTCGGGGCGACCGTGGTCGTGCAACTGTTTCTCATGGGCCGATGGTGCAGCGTGTCCCAGGTGCTCCCGGGCCAGTTGGGGAAACAGCCGCGCTCGGCGGCCAGCCGTTCGGAGTAAGCGTGCGATTCGTCGTTGATGAACTTCATAAACCGCCCGCCCCAGGCGACGCCTTCCTCTGAGTTGTAGGGCACGCCCAGTTTGTACAAAGCGTCGGCGAAGCCCATGATGCCCAGGCCGATCTTGCGATTGCCCCTGCACATCTGTTCGATCTGCGGCAAGGGGTAGCGGTTGGCGTCGATCACGTTGTCCAGGAAGCGGGTGGCCTCGTGGACCGTCTTGCGCATCGAGTCCCAGTCCACGTCGGCTTGCGGGGTGCAGGCCCCCCGAATGAACTCGCTGAGGTTGATGCTGCCCAGGTTGCACGCCTCATAAGGCAGCAACGGCTGCTCGCCGCAGGGGTTGGTCGCCTCAATGCGGCCGATGTGGGGTGTGGGGTTCGACTGGTTGATGATGTCGATGAAGACAACGCCCGGCTCGCCGGTTTGCCATGCGTGGTGAACGATGGTGTTCCAGACATCCTGCCGGCTGTAGACCGGAGTTTTGCCGTCGTATTGCTCGACGGGGATCAGGTGCTTGGTATGGTAAGTCTTGATGTCCAGCGTCCGGGGCAGATAGAACTCCTGCCCGTTGCGGGGGTTGCGCGTCAGATGGGGGGCGTCCGGCTCGCGCAGGAAGCCGCTCATCCACTCATCCGTCACCTTCACGGAAATGTTGTAGTTGGTGAACTGGGTCAGGTCCTGCTTGGCGTGGAGGAACTTGATGATGTCGGGGTGGTGGATGTTCATCATCCCCATGTTGGCGCCGCGGCGGAAGGCGCCCTGCTGGATGGCGTTGGTCGCCTCGCTGAACGCCTTCCAGAAGCTGATCGGCCCGCTGGTCGTGCCGCCGCTGGAGCTGATGTAGTCGCCCGTCGGCCGCAGGCTGTCGAAGGCGAAGCCTGTCCCCCCGCCGGCTTTCTGTATCAAAGCGGTCTGCTTGATGGCGTCGAAGATGCCATCGACCGAGTCCGGGACGGGCAGGACGAAGCAGGCGCTGAGCATGCCCATCGACCGCCCCGCGTTCATCAGCGTGGGGCTGTTGGGCATGAAGCGTTTGGATGTCATCAATCGCCTGAAGCGAGTCTTCCACTCGTTGCGGCTGAGCTCATCCGCGCCGTACTTGGCCTCGATTCCGGCCACTGTCTCGGCGACCCGTTCAAACAGAGCTTCCGGAGTTTCCTTGCACCGCCCGGACTCGTCTTTGGCCAGATAGCGCGCCCGCAACACGCGCAGGGCGTTCTCCGACAGTTCTTCTTGATTGAGGTTTGATCGCCCGCCGACGTCCGTGTCCAGCCGACTGACTCGTTCCTTCGAGACAGAGACCATCATCGCACCCGTGTTGAGTTCCACAAACGCCCGTTCGCCACGGCAAAGCCATCACCCAGAACACGACTTCGACCAGCGGAACCTGGCGGGGCCCTCGACTTGTCGGTCGTTCGGCTCGCAGGAGGAGCCGGACCCGCGTCAAACTCCGACACGGCGGCACGCCAAGCCCCGGCCGCCGAGTTGCGCCCGGCAGGCTGCTCCGAGCGTCCTTTCGGAATGGTTATCGGATTGGCGCTGGCGATGCCTTTCAGGCAAGTGAATAATTAGCCCAACATGTTGTGGGTGTCAACGAAACGCTAACTAAATGTGGGGTACTTGTAAGTTTCACGTCAGTATTCGGTTAGACTACCGGCAACCGAGTTCTGGCCGTGCACGAGGAGTTCGGCCGCAAGTATCGTGCGGGATACAGTTTGGCGAACAAGACACGAAAACTACCTAGAAAAACCGGGCGATTTCAGGCCAAAAGTTTTTTTTCGGGCCGTCAATGCCCACCGGATTGCGATAACGCCGATATAGCTCGGACAAACATCGGAAATAAAGCGGCGGTGACTTTGGAGTGTTGTCTTTGCGGAGCGGCCGGCCGGCTGGTCCACCACCAGGCGGCAAGGCTGTTTTTTCATTGCCCGGGCTGCGACCTGATTTTTGTGCCACGATCGTGTCACTTGAATGAGCACGCTCAGCGAGCCAGATATGCCCGACACCGCAATTCGCCGGATGACGCCGGTTACCTCGCCGTGCTGCGGCGTCCCATCACTCTGCTTCGGCAATACCACCCCGCCGCCCGCCGCGTATTGGACTACGGCTGCGGCCGCGAACGGATACTGGTCGATCTCCTCCGCCGCGAGGGCTGCCAGGCCGTCGGTTATGACCCGCTCTACGCGGATGACGCGGACTTGTCATCCCGGTTTGACGCCGTGTCGGCCGTTGAGACCTTCGAGCATTTCGCCGCTCCACGGACCGAGCTGGAACAGATCAAGCGGCTGCTTTTGCCGGGAGGATGCCTCATCGTCATGACCGCGCTGCATCGCGGCCCCGAGACGCTTGCAGCCTGGTGGTACGCCCGCGATCCGACGCACGTGGCCTTCTACTCGTCGGCTACGATGGCCTATATCGCCGAAGTGTTCGGCTTTGCGATCCTATTCTCC
>CAYYBO010000244.1:0-6660 GCA_964470125.1 uncultured Planctomycetaceae bacterium
GCAGGTATGCCGTCCCCAATGGCCGGAGCGGGGACACCCGCGTTCGGGGCCGGCGGCGCCGAGCGATTCCTAGCGATGACCGAAGAGGTACGAGAACCGGGGGCGCCCGTGCGGAATGCAAGGCGTCTTGTGCGGCCGTGATTGGCCCAGCAGATCGCAACACTGCAGGAATTGAACACGGGAGCGGGGACAGCCTCCGATTGACTGTCGGCGGTCTCGGCTGGAAACTAATCATCGAAAGGCCGGTTGCGCCCTCCCATGCAATCTCTCATGCACGATCTCGGCCTTTGGTTCTGGCGGCTGGTGCCGGCCAACCCGATCCTCGTGCGCGTAGTGCTGGCCGGCGGGCGGCGGATACGACATTTGTGGATTCGCGTCGGCTACCTCGTCGTCCTCGCCCTCGTGGCGGTCGTCGGCGTCATTTGGGTCCAGTCCAACACCGGGGCCGGCGGCTCTTTGGCCGATCTGGCCAAGAGCGCCACTCAGGTCTTTAAGTATCTGTCGATCATCCAGCTCGGCATGGTCTGCGTCCTCGCCCCACTGCTGACTGCGGCCGCCATCACACAAGAAAAGGACTCGCAGACCTTCAGCATCCTGCTGTCCACCCCGCTGACCAACGGGCAAATCGTGCTCGGCTCGCTGCTCAGCCGGCTGTTCTTCGTCTTCGTGCTCTTGATCGCGGGGATACCCCTGTACTGCATCATGATGGTCTATGGCGGCGTGACCGGCGACAAGATCGCCCTTTCCATCGCCTTGGCGGCGGGGACGGCGCTGCTGACCGGCTCGCTGGCCATCAGCATCAGCGTCATCCGCGTGGGCACGGGCCGGACGATTTTCTCCTTCTACCTGGCCATCGCCATCTACCTGATTGTCGTGTACAGCCTCTCGTCGGTCTCGGGTTTGATTCCGCCGGAGGCCGAGCCGGCGCCGGGCCGCGACGCGAGGATGAGTTGGCTGGCGGCGTTTCATCCCTTTCTTTCGCTTTGGGTAGTGCTGGGCGAGACTCCGGCGCCGGTGCCGGGAGCCGTGGCGCACTACGGCTTTCCGGCCTCGCACCTGCTGGCCTACCCGCAATACAGCTACATCGTGCTCACGATCTTGATCTCGCTGATGCTCATCGCCGCCAGCGTGCTCTTCGTCCGCCGCGGGGCCAAGCAGGGGGAGTTGTCGTTCTTCTCTCGATTCTTCGGGCACACCAGCAGCGAGGGTCAAGGCGACGAGCGGCGGCGAAAGCCTCGGGCGGTTCGACTGAATCCGATCGCTTGGCGGGAGGCGGTGACGGGAGCGGCGGCGGGCGGCGGGCACGCGGTTCGCTATGCGATCCTCGGAGTCAGCCTGGTGGTGGCCTTGACACTGCTGGTCTACTACGCCCAGGGCGCCCTTACACCGGCGATAACGCGGCTGTGGCTCTATGGGATGGTGGCGACCGAGTTGGGCATCGCCTTGTTCATTGCCACGGCGACGGCGGCGACGTCAATGACGCGGGAGAAGGAATCCAACACCATGGAGTTGATTCTGGCGACGCCGTTGACCAGCGGGGCCATCATCCGCGGCAAGGTGTGGGGGCTGGTCAACGCCACTGGGCCGCTGCTCCTCGCGCCCTTCCTGACCGTGCTTCTCTTTGTGGTCTTTGACCTTCTGACTGGTCGCACCTTCAAGCCTGCCGGCCCCGCGGTTCACGCTGAAGCGTTGATCACGCTGCCCATTCTGCTGGTCTGCTTTACGGCCTTCGCCTGTATGCTGGGGCTGCAGTTTTCCATTAAAAACAAGAAAACGTTCATCGCCGTCCTCACCAGCATGGGCTTCGTGATCGGCATCTTCGTATTGACTGCGGGCTGCGCGTTCGCCGTCAAGAAACAGGACAACGCAACTCTGACGGCAGTCTTCATGCCGCTCACCCCGGTGTCCGCCACCTTCGCGGTCATCGATCCCGCGAAGGCCTTATCGGGCACCGGCAACGTCTTGCCCGCGGCGGACGTCGGGGTCTGCCGGATCATCGTTCTTATCGCCTCTTTCTGTTCGGCGGCGGTCTATGGCCTCATCGGCCTCGGCCTACATCGATCCATGGTGCGGAACTTCGACATGATCATCCGCAAGCAAAGCGCCTGACCGTCGACCAAAGGTGCCGCGGCGCATGCAATCAAGCGTCAAATACGGCAGCGGTGTCACTCGGGTAGATCTGCGGGGTATGCCGGCGGCTGGCCGTTCAACACTCGGATGACGTCTTCGGCCACGGCGAAGCGGCCGACCGCGGCGTCTTGGGTCAGCCCGGCGACGTGCGGCGTGAGAATGCAGTTCGGCGCCCGCCGAAGCGGGTGATTGGCGGGCAGCGGTTCACTTTCGAATACGTCCAGCGCCGCTCCGGCGATCACTCGGTCCCTCAGAGCGTTGGCCAAGGCCGTGGTGTCTATCGTCCCGCCGCGGGAAGCACTCACAAGGATGGCGCTCTGCTTCATCCTGGCCAGGCGCTCGGCGTTGAGAAAGTGCCGTGTTGCCTGAGTCAGCGGCAGATGCACGGAGACGATGTCGGCGAGGGCGAAGAATGAGTCAAGGTCAACGGCGTCGGCCTGAAAGCCGGCCGGCCTCGCGCTGCCCTGCTCATGATAGATGACCCGTGACCCGAAGGCCGCGGCGCACATCCGCCCCACTTCCTCGCCGACCGGATCAAACCCCAACAAACCCAGGATTTGGCCGCGCATCTCGTGAGCCACCGGTTTACGAACGAGGTCAAACTGGCCCTCCCGAAGCTGCCGGTTGAAACAGGGAATTCGCCGGTGCAACGCGAGAATCAACGCAAAAGTGAATTCGGCGGAGGAAGCCACCGCCGCTCGTGGAGCGTACACGACGCTGATGTTCCGCCGCCTGGCGGCCCGCAGGTCGATATGATCGATGGTCGGACTGGCTCGGCCAATCACCTTCAGCGACCGGGCGGCCTCGATGATCCTGGCGGTCACATGGGTTCTCGACCGCACCAGCAGCGCGTCCGCGTCGGCCACCGCCGCCAGCAGGGTCTCCGGCGTCGAATCCGTGAGAACATCCACGCGGCCGCACTGCTCCAGACGACTGATCATCGCGGAGTCATAGGGTTCGGCAACAACGATATGAAAGGACTTGCTACCGGTCATCGGGCGGCTCTCCGCTCGAGCCTTGGGCCCAAGATGGGCCCGCGGCGATAGAGGTGTTTCAATAGCTATCCGATGGCACCCACCCTATAATACCCCCCGTTTTCAAGACGGCAAGCGTACAGTTTAAAAAAGTCTGGGCACTCAACGAGGTGGTGAATCATGAGCCAGCGTGGATGCCGCTTTGTGGCGGGGGCCGCAATCGTGTTCCTAACTTGGGGGATGGCGTTGCAGGCGCAAGACCAGGCAGGCGAGCCTCCCGCGGCCAAGCCCGGCCAGGCGGCGGTGCGGCCGGAGGGCTCAGGCGAAGGCGACCGGCCCGGCCCAACCCAAGACGGCAGACAGTCCGGCGAAGCAACGCCGCCGAGCCCCGAAGGAGTGCAACCTAGCATCCAGGCGCCCACGCGACCCGCTGTGAAGGAGGAGGCGCCTTTCGCCGTTGTCCAGGAGCCTTCCCAAGGCCGCCCGATCTTCATCATCCCCGGCGAAACCTTCTTCTTCGTCATGCGCCTGGCCCCGGACGTGACGGGGGACGTGAGTTTCAGCCTCCAGCACGCCCTGGAGCCTTCGATTCGAACCCGCCTCAAGGCGACGACGCCCCCCGCTTATGTTGACGAATATTGCAAGCTGGTGCTGATGATCCCGGCCGACACGCACCCCGGCCTGTACGACGTGGAGGTGCGCACGCCGACGACCACGCATTATTCTCGGCGCTGCATCCGTGTCGTTGACGCCTTCAAGACGAAGTTCCGATTCGTGCATCTATCCAACATGAACGTCGGCGACCTCGCCGCCCCGGATTTCGACGAGATGCTGCCGCCGGAGATCAATCTCCTGGCCCCGGAGTTCATCATCGCCACCGGTGATTACACCGAGTGGAGCAACATCATGGACGACGCCTCTAGCTGGTTGCGGGTGCTGAGATTCTTCGAGAAGTTCAACGCCACCGTCATCCTGCTCTGCGGAGCCCACGACCACCAAGCCAGCTTCACCCGTCTGGTCGCCAGCCAGATGATGGGGCCGCTGGACTACGGCAACTATCATGGCTTGCTGCTGTTGGATCACCCCGGCAACCCCATAGACCAGGATTACGAGCAGTTGCTGTGGGTGCAAACCGACCTGAAACGCAGCCGTAACAAGCAGTTCAACTTCATCGCCACCAACAGCGACGAACTGGCCCTCCTGGATATCTGGCGGGAAAACGGCAAACTCGACCAGTTCATCAGGGACAATCGCATCAAGCTCTTCATCACCGGCGGGTCTTCCGACTGGGATTTCCGCGAGTTCGCCGACAAGCTCAAGGGCCTGGACGACTTCCACTTCATTCGCACGCATCAGTCCAGTACGTCGCTTCGCGATCTGGCCACCGGCTTCAGCCATTATCGCGTGATAGAGGTGGACGGCAGCGAGGTCTCCTACACCTACCCCAACGACAACGCCAGGGAGAAGGCCCAGCATTCGATCCCCACCGGCCGCCTGCGGACTTTCTTCGACGGCCCCAACGACGGAACCGCAAATCGGCTGATCGCCACCGTCCAGAACGCACTAAACCAAAGCTTCGACGAGGTGCATCTGTGGCTCCGCCTGGCCAAGGGGCCGGGCAATACCAAACCGGCCGTCGCCCCGGGGCGCATCGCGCAGGTGCTTGATGCAGGCAGTTACTGGGCTTGTGATGTCGTGGTGGACATCCCCGAAAAGGGCGGCGTCAAAGTAATGGCCGCCAGCAACCCGGCGGCGATCCCGCCGGAACCACCGATCGACGTGCATTTGCAGGGGCCGACGCAGTGGGCCTTCACTGCCAAGAAGACCAATTTCGGCATGAGCTACCACACCAGCGACGCCGAGGTCGGCTTAAGGTTGACTAACAACGGAAAGAACGTCCAGACCTGCTGGCCGGTTGTCCGCATAAACGGCGCACAACTACACCCCGACCGCACCGCCTGTCCGCGGCTGCCGCTGATACTGGAGCCGGGCAAGACCGTGGAGGTGCCTCTGGTGTTGAACCTCCGCCGCGTCAGCCCCGGCAAACACACGCTGCACGTCTACTTCCTGGAAGATCCGTTGAACCGGCTGCACACGTTCAAGGTGACGCTGCAATAGAACCGATCCCGCGCTGCTTGACTGATCCACCCAACCGAAAACAATCGGGTGGATCGCCGAAACGCTGCTCGAACCCGACTCCCCGCTCGCGGGAGGCCCATCCATGCCACAGCGTTCCCGCTCCGCACCGCCGCCCTCAACGCGCTTGGGCCTCATCGTCGCGGCGGTAGCCCAAGCTGGATAGGACGCAAACCCCACCGGCGGCTTCACCCGCGACCGATCCTCCTCAAACAGAGAATCAGCTCAATCTCCCCCGGATGCACGTGAAGCTCCTGGGCGATCTGCACGGCGGTCAATCCCCTGTCCGCGAGTTGATAGATTCGCTCGTGCCGGTCATCCGACGGTGGCTCGGCGGCGGCGACGGCGGCCGCCTCCTCCTTCTCTTCGGCGACAGCGGATTGCGTCGGCTGTCCCACGATTGCCGGGGCGTTCGCGGCAACTTCGGGAGGATCGGCGGGGTGTTGTCGGGTCTCCTTCGTGACTGAAGCGGCCTCGACCTCCGCCGCCAGCCTCCTGCACTCCGCAATCAAGATTCGCATCGCCTGGATTCGCTTGTCGGCATCGGTCACCAGTTGTTGCAGCCTGCCGTACGTGCCGTCCACTTGGCTATTGATCTTCGCGGACAAATCCTCCAGCTCCGCCAGCAACTGTTCCATGTCACGCTTGACGTTCTCGCCCTGGGCCGTGGCCGAGTCGATCTCCCGCCGGTACTGCCTGGGCGACCCCTCGCCCCCCCGGCGGCTCCCCCATGACCACCAAACCACGACCGCCAGGGCGACGATCACGATCAGCATCGCTCCCTGTTGAAACGTGATCGACTCAGCCACCGTCGGTATCGTGCTCATGGCATGCCTGATTCCCGGGCAGTCCGCCAGGCGTGGCTTGCCTCGTCCATCACCTGGCGCAGCCCCACGCCCGCCTTTCCAGCGGCCTCCGCGCAGTCCTCATACTCCGGCGACGCCGCAACAATGCCGCCGTCTCGCCGACTGAGCTTCATGCGAATCGGACCAAACCGCGTCTGGACCGTGCGAACCTCTCTCTCCAACTTGCGCCGCGCGCACGCATATCGGCGGATGCCCAACGTGCCCGTCTCGGCAAACAACACGTCCTCGCAAGCCGGCCGCGCCTCCGGCGCAGCCAGCACGGACAGCAGGATGCCCGGCCGGTTCTTCTTCATCATGATCGGCACTGTGAACACGTCCAACGCCCCGGCGGCAAACAAAGCTGCGAAGGCATGTCCGATCTGCTCGCCGGTCGCGTCGTCGAGGTTGGTTTCCAACACGAAGATCCGGTCTTCCTGGTCGCCGGCGACCTCAGCCTTTCCGACGATTAACCGCAGGACATTGGGGCGCGCCCGTCCCTCGCGGGCGCCGGCGCCATAGCCGCACCGCTCAATCTTCATTGCCGGCAGGCCGCCGAAATCCTCAGCCAAAGAGGT
>CAYYBO010000245.1:0-6647 GCA_964470125.1 uncultured Planctomycetaceae bacterium
TGTTGGAGATGAAGCAGTCCGTGCGGATCATCCGGCAGGGCTTGGCGAAGCTGCGGGATGCGTCCGGTGACGTGTTCAACAAGAAGGGCAAGACGGTCAAGCTGCCGGAGGATGAGGTGTATTACGAGATAGAGAACCCTCGCGGGCAGCTCGGTTTCTACGTTCAAGGCAATGGCGCCGCCGTGCCCGCCCGCGTGAAGGCCCGCGGCCCGTCGTTCTGCAACCTCTCCATCGCCCACCACGTCCTGCGGAACTGCCTGCTGGCGGACGTCCCGGCGATCATCGGCAGCATCGACGTGGTGCTGGGAGAAGTGGATCGGTAGGTTGTCCGTGGCGGACCGCGCGGCAGCCGGCATGGTTGCAAACTCGTAGTGACAGGTTATAACCTCCGCTTTCCCGGCGAGGCGTCCGCCGCAATGCCTCGCTTCGAAGCGATGTGCGAGGTCCGGAGACGAGTGCGTTGAGTGGGATTACGTTGCCGTGGGCGCCCAGGGCTCCTGAGTCGGGGCGCTCGTATCGGGCACGGGCAATCCGCTGGTTGCTCGGGATCGGCGTCATCCTGGTCGTCGTGAGCGTCGTTTTGTTCGTCGCCTGTGGATTGCACGCGGCCGACACGATCACCGATTGGCGAGTGGCCGTAGCATACCTGGGCGTTTTGGGTCCGCTTGCTACCGGGCTGGCGCTGGTCGGCGGCGGCCTCGGTGTGATTCTGTATCGGCACATCGGCGCGATCCTCAAGGCCCCTTATGTCGCCTTCGCCGTCATGTGCGGGGCGGTCGTCGGGACGGGGCTGCTTGTCTGGGGGTACTCCTGGCTTTCGTATTACATGCAAGCGACGTTTCACGACGCCGACAGCCGGCTCATATCGGCGGCTGAGATCTACCGCACGATACAGATCAGGTGCCCTGTTGTGTTCGTCGCGTATTTGCTGTGGCCGCTCCAGTTTTCCATTGTTCGCGACATCATCGTGATGGGCGGATTGGTCGGTTTTGTCAATGTGACGGCCGCCTTCGGCATATGGTGGGAGCGGAAAGTCGCCGGTCGGATTCAATCTCGCCTGGGGCCGATGCGCGTCGGCGGCTGGCACGGCTGGGCACAGTCCCCGGCCGACGGCATCAAGCTGGTGCTGAAGGAGGATTTCATCCCCGCCGAGGGTGATCGGCTGCTCTTCCGGCTGGCGCCATATCTGGCATTCGTGCCGACGGTAGTGGCCTTCATGGCCCTGCCGTTCGCGGCGACGTGGGTTTTTCGCGATCTCGACGTGGCCTTGATCTTCGTCCTGGCCATGCTGGGCGTGGATGTGCTCGGCGTGCTGTGCGCGGGGCTGGCCAGCAACAACAAGTACTCGACCTACGGCGGCCTGCGAGAGGCCTGCCAGATGGTCGCCTACGAAATTCCGATGGGCATGAGCCTGCTGATCCCGATCATGATGGCCGGGACGATGAAGCTGAGCGCCATCGCCGATCAACAGGCCGGCGGCTTCCACAGTTGGCTGGTGTTCGCCAACCCCTGGTGCTTCGCCGCGTTCTTCGTGTACTACGCGGCCTCCCTGGCGGCGTGCAAGCGGGCGCCGTTCGATCTGCCCGAGGCGGAGTCGGAACTCGTCGCCGGCTTCCTCACCGAGTACAGCGGGTTTCGCTGGGGTTTGTTCTTTCTCGGCGAGTACGCCGCCATGTTCGCCGTGTCGGCGCTGGCGACAATCCTGTTTCTGGGAGGGTGGTGGTCGCCGCTGCCTGCCGAGTGGGCCCCGGTTTGGACGGGGACCTGGTACGCGGACATCGGGACGGGACTGGTTCGCGGGCTGTTATTCGACGGGCCGATCCTGTTCATGCTGAAGGCGTTCTTCCTGTTCTACGTGCAGCTCTGGGTGAGATGGACGCTGCCGCGTGTGCGGATAGATCAAGTGCTCTACGCCTGCATGCAGGTGCTGCTGCCGCTGACGATGGTATTGCTCCTGTGCAACACGCTTTGGGTGCTAGGGATCAAGCACTTGAAGCTGGGTTGGCTGATTTCCATCGATGCCGTATTGCACTGGGTGTTGGTGGTCGTTGGGTATGCTCTGGTCGCGACCATCCTGGGTCTGGTAGCGTACGGTTTTGTGAACCGGACGCGGCTGGTGGGACGGTTGGCGATCCGGCATTTGCCGGGCGCATGACAAGAGCCAAGCGAAGCATAAGAGCCCCCGACCTTGGTCGGGGGGTGCTCCGTGCGAGAGAGAACGCTCGCATTTGTGCTTTGCCTCGGCATTGAGATAGCGATATGGAATCCTTCGCTTTCTATCTCTTCGGCGGCGTCGCGCTCGCCAGCGCGGTCGGCATCCTGTTGTCGACCAACATCGTCCGCACGGCGATCTGCCTGCTGGGCGCGCTGGCCGCCGTCGGCTGCCTGTACTTCCTCCTGGATGCCACGTTCCTGGCGGCGATCCAGTTCATCGTGTACGTCGGCGGGACGCTTCTCCTAATCATCTTCGGCGTGATGCTCACCAGCAAATCGCCGTGGGTGCGATTCACGCCGACGCGGGCGCAGGTCGTCGCCGGGGCCGTCGTGGCGGCGCTGTTGGCCTTCGGCCTGTCCCTGCTGCTGCTGACGGCGAACTGGCCCGCGGCGGAGCGCCCATTGAGCCCGCCGGCGGTGCGGGACATCGGCCACGCACTGCTCACTGATTACTTGGTGCCGTTCGAGGTGGCCAGCGTGCTGCTCTTGGTGGTGATGATCGGGGCGGCGTATCTGGCTAGGGGAGAGAAGTAGCGGATGGCGAACGGCGAATGGCGCAAGAGCGCGTTCGCTGTCTGGAGCAGTAACTGAAGATGTTGAGCATCGGCCTGCAACACTACTTGGCACTGTCGGCGTTGATCTTCTCTGCCGGCATCTTGTGCATGGTCACCAAGCGCAACGCCATCGGAATCCTGATCGGCATCGAGTTGGTGCTCAACGCGGCGAACGTGAACTTGGTGGCTTTCAGCAAGTACCAGACGGGCTCGCTGGACGGGCACGTCGTCGCCCTGTTCGTGATCCTGCTGGCAGCGGCGGAGGCGGCCGTCGGCATCGCGATATTCATGAACTTCTACAGCACGCTGCGGACCATCGACGTGGACCGCGGTGACGAACTGCGAGGATAGCGACGAAGAGCTGCGAGAAGGGATTCTCGCACCAGCGAACAAGAGCCCCCGACCTTGGTCGGGGGCTGCCGAGTGCCTGAGAGAACGCTCATATACGTGTGAACGCGGGAAGGGAGTCCCGCGAGGATGGGTGCGAGACCATTGACCTCGCTTCGCTCCGTCAAGGGCGAGCGGGTTTCTCGCACCAGCGTGCCGAGGGTAATCGCGGCGGGCGAAGCCCGCCCTACTTTCGGCCTTTGGGTTTTTCGGCGTTTCGGCGTTTTGACGACATGGAGCACCAAACCGCATTAGCTCTCGGCGTGGCCATCCCGCTGGCCAGCTTCTTCATCCTGGCGATTTTCGGGCATCGCCTGGGCAAACCGGCGGCGGGCTATCTCGCCGTCGGGGCCGTCGGCGTCAGTTGCATCCTGTCAGCCCGCGTGCTCGTGGACTGGCTAGGCATGGACGACGGTATGCGGGCGTTCCTCAGCACCGACGCCGCCCGATACGAATGGGCCAAGCTGGGCGACTTGGCGATCACCGTGGGCGTCAAGCTCGATTCTCTCACCGTCATCATGTATTTCATGGTGACGTTCGTCTCCTTCTGGATCTTCTTCTTCAGCCTGGGTTACATGGGCGGGCGCAGCGACGAGATCGACGGGACCAGCAAGTACCATCGCTTCTTCGCCTACCTTTCGCTGTTCTGCTTCAGCATGCTGGGTCTGGTGGTCAGCAGCAGCCTGCTCTTCATGTTTATCTTCTGGGAGCTGGTCGGCCTGTGCAGCTATTTGCTGATCGGTTTCTACTTTGAGAGGAAGTATGCCAGCGACGCGGCCATCAAGGCCTTCATCACCAACCGCGTGGGCGATTTCGGCTTCATCCTCGGGCTGGCCCTGGTGGTCTTCTATCTTGGCACGCTCGATCTCGACGAAGCGGCGCAAAGGTTCGCCGATCAATACCGCGATCACAGAGGCATCTTTGCATCGCCGATCACGCTCTTCGGCTTTAGCCTGGCGACACTCATGGGCATCGGCCTCTTCTGCGGGGCGATGGGCAAATCGGCCCAGTTCCCGCTGCACGTCTGGCTGCCGGACGCCATGGCCGGCCCCACGCCGGTGTCCGCCTTGATCCACGCGGCGACGATGGTCGCGGCCGGCGTGTACCTGGTCGCCCGCGTCTTCAGACTGCTGACGCCCGAGGCCCAGATGTTCATCGCCGTGATCGGCTGCATCACGCTGACCATCACGGCGCTGATCGCCGTCGTGCAGACCGACATCAAGAAAGTGCTGGCCTATTCCACGCTCAGCCAGCTTGGCTACATGATCTTCGCCATGGGCGTCGGGGCCTGGATCGCCGCTCTCTTCCACCTCATGACCCACGCATTCTTCAAGGCCATGCTCTTCCTCGGCTCCGGGCAGGTCATCGAGGGCTGCCATCACGAGCAGGACATCCGCAAGATGGGCGGACTGTGGAGGAAGATGCCGATCACCTGCTGTACGTTCTTCATCGGCGTGTTGGCCATCGCCGGCTTCGGCCTGCCGGGCGTTCACGTCGGCGAGATGAGACTCGGCCTCGGTGGATTCTTCAGCAAGGACGAAATCCTCGCCGTGGCCTACGAGCGGACCTACAACTTGTCTACGCCCAATTCGCATGATGAGTCGCCGTCAGGAGCAGGCGAACACGCCGCGGCCGGGCACGATCCGCAATCCGCAATCGCCAATCCGCATTCCGCCGAGCATCACGCCACAGGTACGCCTGCAAAGATGTCCCTCGCCGCCCGGCTGCCCGTGCTGCCCAAGTTCATGTTCTGGTTGCCGATCATCATTGCCTACATCACGCCGTTCTACATGATGCGCTGCTGGTGGCTGACGTTCTGCGGCAAGCCTCGCGACGAGCATGTCTATCATCACGCCCACGAGCAGTGGAAGATGTATTTGCCGTTGGTCGTGCTGGCCTTCGGCACCGCGTTCTGCAGCTACTTGGTTTTCCGCCCGTTGATCGCCGACGCCGCCCGTATCGCCGCGGACAGCCCGACCATCGTCGCCTTCGACGGCGAGGCCGCCAATTACATGGAGGCCGGCCGCGGGGCGATGGTCACTCTCCACCACGAGCACGGCCGGAACCCGCACGAGGCCCTCGTCCCCATCGTCGGCTTCGCCTGGATCGTCGGCATGGCCGGCGCTTGGCTAGTCTATCGCAAGGGTCTGGTCGGCGGCGAATGGTTCCGGCGGCGATTCAGCTTAATTCATCACGTCCTCGTGCAGAAACTCTACTTTGACCACGCATACAACGCCGTGCTGGTTGCCGGCACCGTCCTGATGGGCCGCATTGTTCGCTTGTTCGACGACATCATCGTCGACGGGGCGGTCAACCTCTCGGCTTTCTTCACGAAAAGCATAGGCGTCTTCAGCGGGCGGCAGCTTGACATGCCGGTGGAGCGGCACGATCTCGGCCTGGTCGATTCCATCGCCAACGGAATCGCCGGTGTTGTATTGGACGCGGGCCAGGGCATCCGCCGTCCGCAGAATGGCCGCATCAGGACCTACGTGCTCATCGCGGCCGGGGCGACGGCGGCGCTGCTCTTGTTCGTGCTGTTCTTCGATCAAATCGCGGCGGGCTACCATCGGCTGTTCGCCACGATCTGCCCGGTTTGTGAGGGATGATGACCGTGAATCACATACTGACCTGGACCATCTTCCTGCCGCTCATTGGGATGGCGCTCGTGCTGCTCGCCCCGAGCCGGCTGGCCCGCTCGATCACCTGGGCGGTCACCTTCGTCACCCTGCTTTGCTCTTGTTGGATGTTCCCGCCCTTCGTCAGCGGCGACGCCTTCATCGGGCAATACGGCTCGGTGATGCAGTATGAGCACAAGGTTCCCTGGATTCACGTCGGCGGCTTCGAGATCAACTGGCACGTCGGGCTGGACGGTATCAGCTTTCCGCTCATCATCTTGACGACGCTGATTACCTGGCTGGCCGCCTGGGCGAGTTGGAACTTCAACCATTGGCATGTGAAACACGGGGCCAAGGGCTACTTTGCCCTGTTTCTCTTGCTCGAGACGGGCATGCTCGGCACCTTTGCCGCATTGGACTTCTTCCTGTTCTACATCTTCTGGGAGGTGATGCTGCTGCCGATGTACTTCCTCATCGGCGTCTGGGGCGGGCCGCGGAAAGAGTACGCCGCGATCAAGTTCTTCCTCTATACTCTGGCCGGCTCGGTGTTGATGCTCGTCGCCTTGCTGGCCATGTATTTCGCAAGCGGAAAGGCGACCGACGGCCCTGGCACGTTCAGCATCCTGGAATACACCAACAACCTCAAGATTCAGGCCCTGTTCAACAACCCGCACGAGCTATTCCTTGGCTATCCCTTCGCCAAGGCGATGTTCGTCATGCTCTTCATCGCCTTCATGATCAAGGTGCCCATCTTCCCGTTCCACACCTGGTTGCCCGACGCCCACGTCGAGGCCCCGACGCCGATCTCCATGATCCTCGCCGGCGTCCTGCTGAAGATGGGGGCCTACGGCTTCCTGCGGTTCTGCAACCCGAACTT
>CAYYBO010000246.1:0-6642 GCA_964470125.1 uncultured Planctomycetaceae bacterium
CGATCCAATGGAACGTCATCGCCGCGTGGGAGATCCGTTCCATTTCGCGCGCCTTCCGCCCGACGTAGTGCGTGTAGAAGATGAAGCCGCGCTCATCCACGCCCTTCAGCAACATCATCCGCGCCGCGGGCCGCCCGTCCTCGCCCACCGTCGCCAGGCAGAAGGACGTCGGCCACGGACACCACGCCCGACGCGCGAACGCGAACCAGCGCCGGAACTGCCTCACGGGATCGGGATCGAGATCGGATTCCCGAAGACCGAAGAACACACCCTTGACGGAGAGCGCTCTTGCCAGTATCGACATGACGGACCGAGTATAGATGGTTCCGCCAAAAGATGACATGCAGATGCGTATGGAACGTATGCCTATCGAGCTGCCGGGGCGGTTCGCCTTCACGACCGACCTGGAGGTGCGCATCGCCGACGTGAACTACGGCCGTCACGTGGGAAACGACACGATCCTGTCCTTTCTTCACGAGGCGCGGCTCCGGTTTCTCGCGCAGGCCGGCTTCAGCGAGTGGGATGCCGGAGGGTGCGGGCTGATCATGACGGACGCGACGGTAGCCTATCGGGCGCAGGCCGTTCACGGCGACCGGCTGCGCGTCGCCGTGGCGGCGGCGGACGCGGGCAAGGCGTCGTTTGCGCTGGTCTACCGCGTGACCCGCGCCGGGGATGACCGGGAGATCGCCCGGGCGCGGACCGGCATGGCGTTCTTCGACTATTCCCGGAATCGGCCCGTCCGCATGCCCGACGCCTTCAGGCTTGCGATCTTCCCCGCGGCGCCGGCGTGATTCGCACGCCCAAGGCGCAGCCGCGCTTGCCGGGCTTGTCCGCGGGAGCGCATGCGCTCGCGTTCGCCGGATCGCGGATGGCGGCCCCCGCCAGTCCTTCGCGAGACCGCCTGCCTGCCGAAAACGGGAACGGCGGGCCGAGGCCCGCCGTTTCCGCACACTCTCCCCTTCCGGGGACTGTCTGCCTGCTCAGGGTGCGGCGCCCCCTCCGTCCCCACCGCCTCCGGCGGCGGTCGTGATGGGGCTGGCTGATCCGTTGATGTCGCCCGTCCTGCCAGTGCCCGATTCGATCCACGTTCCCAGCATGATGCGCTCGCCCAGGGTGATCCCTGTCTCGGTGGACCCGCCCACCACTCCCTGGAAAGTGCCCACCATCTTCACGTGCACCCCGGCGGCGCTGGTGCCGCTGGCCTCGTAGCTCGCGATGGCCGTATCGCCGGCGGCGGGCGCTGAAGCGCTATCCGGGAGATCCTGGCTCGCGGCGCCTGTCGTACGGATGCTGGAGATCTTCCCTTCATACGTGGCGCCGTTGTTGTCCACGATGGAGAGGACGTTCCCATCCTGCTGCACGGTGAACGAGTAGATGGCCTTCCCGGACGAGCCGGCCTCCACGCCGGACGTACCGAGGCCGCCCGTCTTGCCATATTGATAGGAGGCGATGATCGGAGTACCTGCGTCAAGGGCAGTCGGCGCGAGATTCACCGACCACGCTCCCGTCTCATAAATGATCGTCCCCGTTCTCCCGTTTCCGGCCAGGCCGCCGTTTCCGTTGTCCACGAGCGCGAATCCCGCAGCGGAGATGGCGAGCGTCCCCGGAATCACGGGGCGCCGCTTAAGGACGCCGGTGAACAGGGTCTTGGCTCCATCGCCTGCCGCAACGGTCTCGCCGAGAATCGAGTTTGTCGCACCACCGCCATCGGCCGACGCCGTCGTATAGTCCGTGACGAGTACACCCCCGCTCACGCCGCGATACACGCCGCTGAAATTGACCCACCCATAACGCCCGCTGATGGTCTCGGCGTCCGAACCGGACTCCCAATCGCATCCCACCAGTCCGGTCGCAACCCACGCCACAAGGAGCGCACCGGCCAATCCGCGAGAACGATATACTCTATTCATGTCCACATAGTCTCCCTAGCTGCCTGTCTGTTCGGCTTCAAGCGCTCCACAACCGGGGGCGCCACCCCCCCGGCATCTACGGCCACACAATCTGCCACCGGACCCTGTAGAAGTACATCGCCTCGCTGTTGTTGTGCACATGCGTATAGGTGAATGGCCCGGAGGGCCCACCCGCCGGTATGATCATGACGCTGCCCGGAAGCTCCGTGAACGGAGTGCCGGCCGCGGGGGTGGCCTCGACCACGGCCTTGACCGCATAGCCGAGCATGGTCACACCCGGCGTCAGGTCGTAGGTCACGACGTTCTGAACCGGCCCCGCGGTCAGCCCGGTCACGTCCAGCAGGTGAGTGACGGGCGACACCGACATGGCATTCAGCGGGCTCGAACCCAGCAGCAATTCCAGCGCGTCGATGAACCGATCGCCATCCGTGTCGAGCCGCCACGGATCGAGCCCGAGGTCGATGGCCTTGCCGTCCGTGATGCCATCACCATTGGAGTCGAAATTCGCCAGGTCGTCGTTCCCGACCGTCATGTACTCCCACCCGTCCGGTATCCGGTTCTCGTTGGCATCCTGCTCACGCAGGACCAACATGAGGCCGGTCTGGCTCGGCGGGAGGTTGAGGCCGAACGGCGGGTAGTCCCCGACATAGACGTAGTCCTTCACGAATCCGCGCGGCTCGGTCGCCTCCATCCGCCCGTTCCGGTTCTGATCCATGAACGCCCTGACGTAGTAGGTGCCCGAGATGAGACCCGGCAATCTGAACGCGCCCGTGTTGGTCAACGTCACCTGCGCCTCCAGGAGTCCGCCGAAACCGTAGTTCTTGAACGACTGGACCACGACCGGCGACGGCGACGCCAAGCCGAAGTAGTAGGTCGTGCCCGCGATGCTGAACGTGTTATCCGGCTGATCCTGGAGGTTGATGATGAAATTCCTCCACGCGGAGAAGGCGCCCGCCCGCCGGGGATTGAACGCCTGGACCCTGAAGTAATAGCTCCCATTCGGCAGATTGGTCTCGCCCGCGAACAGCGGGATCAGGGAGGAGTCGATCGTGTATGTCCCGTTCGCCTCGGAATACCGCGCGGGGATCGCCGAGTTGAACACCACGGCGCCGTTTGTCGCGTTCTTCCGAATCTCGAGCTGGAATTGCGAGATCGGCCCTGACGCGGTCCAGGAGAAGGGATTCCGCGCAAAGACCATGCCCCCGACGGGGGAGTGGATCATGGGGGTGCCGGGCGTCGCCCAGTTCACCACGAGGTTGCTGTTGACGAGGGTATCGTTCACGTAGATGTTGTACGTCGGAGCGTCCGACGCACCGGGATCCAGGGTAACCATGCCGGCCGCCCAGAAGTCGCCCTCGTGCAGGTACGACCGAACCGCCACCACCCGCTGCCAGACCACGGGCCAATTCACCGTGCTCGTGCGCACGACCTTCACCGTGCTGACGTTGGCGTTGGTGGCCATGGTCCAGTCGATTCGGGGCAGACCCGGAAGCGATTGATCGGTCAGCCGCATCGTCAACCCCGTGACATCCCCATAGCCGATATTCACAGGGATTCCCTCGACAGTGCCCGCCGGCTCGCCGAGATCCCACTCTCCATTGCTGTTATTGTCGATGAATCCGAAGATCCAGTTCGGGCCTTCGCGGAGATAGCCCGTCATGGTCGAATTCGTCGTGCCGGAGAGTGGCGTGACGAACGGGAACAACGTATTCGCATGCACATAGGAGATCGAGCCATCCGGCACGCCGTCCATCGAGTTGGTGGTGTAGCACTGCACGACGATCGGACCGCTGGGGCGGAGTCCGTCGTACAGGAAGGCGAATCCCAGCTGCGGATCCGGATGGGAATTCACATCGTCCGGATTCGTGCTGTTCACCGCCACATTGGTGGCGGTCGTCTTCCACAGGAATTCGCCGAGGTTGCTCCATCCGTCCGCATCCGGATCCGCCGTCGCGTCGTACCGAAGTGGACTCAGAATACCCGGATACTGCATCTCCCAGGCATCGTCGATACCGTCGTTATCCGTGAAGATCTCGCCCCATGTGCGGCCGCCCACCGCCGGGCGGCTGTCATAATCCGAGAAACCGTCGCCGTCGGTATCATAGGCCCGGGGGTTCGTCCCGGCATTGAACTCGGCGAGATTCGAGAGGCCGTCGTTGTCGGAGTCAAGATAGGCAATCGACGGCCCATACGGATCGAAGCCATACCGCTGAGCCCACCAGTCGGGAATCCCATCGCCGTTGGAGTCGAAGCTGTCCTCCCCCGCGCCGCCGTCCCACATGGCGATCGACGAATCGACTCGCGCGTAACGCAAGGGCAGCAGGTCATTCAGCAGCGCGGTGGGCGCCTGGTCGTACGGCACGATCGTGTCGGTGTACATATACGGGTGCTGCTCCTGGCCCATCGACAGCCCCGTGATGTACCCGAAGTTGTACGGATTGGCCGTGTTCGGGAACACGTTGTTCACATCGTTCGTGTTGAGGCGGGAATCCGCAGGCGGATTCAGCGGGTAGCGGGCGGCAAGGTTCGCGATCCACGGCACATACGTGTAGTCGTTGTACACGTTGGACCGGTCGGCCGCCGTCCGCCACCACGGCACACCCGCATAGGATCCATCGTTGGGACGCCCGTTGAGCAGGTTGAATCCCTGGGGCACCACACCCTCGCGCACAGGATCCAACATGTTGTCGAACGCGTACAGGCAAAGCAGCACGGCGTTGCTGGGATTCGTCTGCCGTCCCGTCACCGACGCCGCGACGTCCGCCAGGTGCAGCGATCGGCTCTTGTTCGTCGCGATCTGCGTGGGCGTGCAGACGCCGTCCCATATCCGCACCTCGTCAATCCAGCCGTTGAAGAACTCGGCCAGCTCGGGTTGCGCAAACACGGCCCCTTGCAGAGGCCCACCGGTCAGCAGCATCGTACCGTTGATGATGCTGCTGGGCGCCCGGTCACGTGCGCCCACCACGATCGGCGCGAAGAAGGCGTCGCCGGGATTCCCGATGATCCAGCCGTTGGCCGGCCGCTCAGCGTACGTCTGCGAGGCTACTTGTGTCCCATTGAGATAGAGCATGAGCTGCTTGGTACCGGCGTTGTACACCCCCGCGATGTGATACCAGCGGTTAGCCTGCAGCTTGTGCGTAGTCGGCGCCTCCGTTGTGTAGAGCAGGTCGTATCCGAAACCGGTGTACTCGACGAAGGGCCGGCCGTCGCCCAGAATGCCCATCCGGAAGTTGAGCCGAACGCCTTCGGGGTAACCCATCACGTTTCCGTTTGGAATCTCGATCGGCCGTTCCACGATCACCTGCCGGACACCCGTGGTCGGATTCTGCGGCCGCACCCATGCCTCGATCGTGAAGTTCTCGAGCATGTAGGCGGTGTGATAGAACGTACTGAACGTGCGGGCCGCGGCATTCCCGTTCAGGTACAGGGCGCGGCGCCGACGCGGGGAATCGGCATCCTGCGGATCGGTGTAACCGGGACTCACCGCGGTATCGTTGATCTCGGCCCGGTCGCCCAGCCCATCCGTATCGGTGTCAAACCCCTCCGCGGTCTCGAAGGAGAACATGTAGTTGGGCGGGTAGTTCGCGCCGAACAGGGCCGGATCCGACCAGAACCAGATGTATCCCGGGTTGCCTGCGATCATCTCGCCGGGCTGGTAGTAGAGGTTCACGAAGCTGCGGTCATAGGCTAGGTCCGTGATCCACGTGGGACTGGGGTCGGTGTGATAATACTGCGGATCGGGCTCGTTGGGCTGCAGGGACTCCTGCGAGGTGGGAAGACCATCCTGGTCCGGATCCATCCACGGATGCCCCGAGAGGCACGGCCATCGGCGAATATCCCACGGCAGCGGAAGGAAGGTCGGATCGTTGGGATCGGCAATCACGAATCCGCCGGAGAGTTTGCTCAGGTAAAGGTCGTAGGCCCCGAAGAGCGGATTCAGCCCGTGATAGATCAGGTTGAAATCGTCCATCAGGCTGCCGGAGGACTCCCAGTCTGTCGGATCGGTCGAAGAGAACCACACCGTGGTGGGCGACACGGGTGTGCCGTCGACGAACAGATAGGGAACAAAGGCATTCGCATTGCGGCCCCACGCGCCGTTGTCTCTCAATACGTCGGCGTAGTAGTGCCAGTCCCAATGCCAGGGCTGCAACTTGAAGAAAGTCGAGGGATCGTAACTGCCGAGAGCCAGGCCGGGCATCCATTCGAGGTACTGCCAGGCATGGACGGAAGCGGTGACGTACTCCTGGTAGTTCAACAGCCCATCGCCGTCATAGTCCAGTTTGTCGTCCTGCACAGTCGCATCCATGCCGTTTGTCGTGGTGACGGCATTGGCCGCCTGGTACTTCGCCTCCCAGGCATCCGGCAGGTGGTCGCCGTCGGTATCCACGGACGTGGGGTTGCAGCCGCCCCGATCGAAGCAGTTGCCATTCCACGCGCCCCCACCCGTCTTGAAGATGGTCTGCTCGCCGCCGTCCAGCAATTGATCGCCATCCGTATCCGAATTGTTGGGATCGGTCGGCCATATCTTGTTCTGCCAGGCGGCGTCGAACAGGTTGGCCAGCTGCTGGCAGGAGAACTCCTGGAAGTTGCTCAACCCGTCGCCGTCCATCTCTTGGGGGCCATCGTTCCTTCCGCCTGGCGGCACCGGGTTCAAGCCCACATAGAGTTCCCACCCGTCGTGGATGCCGTCACCATCCGAGTCCTGTTGCAGCGGGTGCGTCATGTAGTTCGT
>CAYYBO010000247.1:0-3572 GCA_964470125.1 uncultured Planctomycetaceae bacterium
GAGTCCGCGTTTTGGGAACCAGCAGAACGAACTGGGAACGCCTGGCCGGAGTCATCCCCTGGAAAAGGAATGTCTGGGTGTAATGGCGACTGAGCCATTCGTTGGAGGAGCCGCGCTGCTGGGCTTTCAACTCGATGATGCTGCCGATCTGCAATTGCCCGAACTTGACCATTCCGCCGCTGATCTGCGACGCCTCGACCTCGCTGCCGTCGCGCTGGATCACCACCGCCCGCTTGATCTTGGGGCTTAATCCGCCGGCGGACATGGACGTGTATTGCTTGCGGCCGTTGTCGTTGAGGATTTGGATGATCTGGTGTCGCAGCGCGGTGTACGATCCATCGTCGTTCAGCTCTACGACCAGGTGGTCCAGGAGCCTGACCGCGTCGGCCTTGGGGTAGTCGGCGGGCGCGGCCCGGTCTTCGATGATTGCGGCCGCCTCCTCGTCGCCGACCCCGTAGCGGTCAAAGGCCGCTATGGTCTCGGGGTGGAGGAACTCCAGGTACTCGCGAATCCACTTGTCGTCCGGGTTGTACTTGAGCGCGGTTCTCCATGTTTCCATCGCCTCCTCGTCCCGGCCCATCCGCTGCTGGATCATGCCCATTAGCCGGTGGACCCTGAAGTTTGCGGGGCAGATGTCCAAGGCCGCGCGGCATTCATCAAGGGCTTCCTCGTGTCGCTTCCACCCCAGCAGCATCCTGGCCTTGGCCAGGCGCGTACCTATCGACAGGGGATTCAGCTTCAGGAGGACATTGTAATGATCCAAGGCGTCGTTGATTCGCCGCTCGGCGACGGCCATGGAGATCAACGCCTGTCGGGCGCCGGCGTCAGCGTAGTTCTCGGCGATGAGTTTCTCGTAGTATTCCTTGGCCTGCTCGCGGTAGCCGCGTCTGTCGCACTTTTCGGCATAGGTCTCTAAGACCCAGGTGACGTCCGGCTTCTTCTCCAAGAGCCACTGGGCCCGCCGCCAGGCCTCCTCCTCCCAGTCCTTGTCGTCGTAGAGCCCAAGCAGGTAGTACTGAGCGTCCGGCCAGTCGGGATTGATCTGCGCAGCCTTCCGCAGTGTGGCCAGCGCCTTCTCGAACAGGTTTCGGTTGTCATAGAACCTGCCCAGTTCGCCCAAGCACTCCACGTAGTCAGGCTCCAGGGCCAGCGCCTCCTTCATGGCCACCAGGGCCTTCTCCGGCCGGTCGTCCGCGAGGTAGGCCCTGGCCAGCAGGGCGTGATGTTCGCTGCACCGGCTGTTGAGGGCCGCGAGCTTCTCGAACGTCTGCACCGCGTTCATCTTGCGATTGGTCAGGCTTTCCGCCCTGGCCGCGTAGTACGCCGCGGCCGGATCATCACCGCCCGCCTGGTGCAGTCTCCGGAAGTATCCGTGCAGGCCCCGCCTGTAGTCGAAATCAACAATCCGCTTGCCGTTCGGAGTGGCGCGGACCTCCAGCGGCTCGTTTGGGCTCGCTCCGGTGTGCAAGTAGACAGGCTCTCCGTCCACGGAGGTCAGCCGCGCCGCCAGGATCCATTGGTCATGTCGTTCACAAACCTTGAAGAGCACCTTGTTCCAGCCGGTCTCCAAGCGGACGGGCACTTCATACTGGTCGAACTCGAAGGCCACATCCTCGTCGTTGGAAAGAAGCAGCAAGTCGTTTACCCACACCTTGACGGCGTTGCCCGCCCCGAACCGCAGCACCGCGTCCATCGCTTTCTCCAGGTGTAGAAAAGTCAGGGCGTAGGCCAACACCTGGCCGTTGGGATACATCACGGCGTCGAAGTCGATCGCACCCCGCGGGCTGATGTGGACCAGCCGCTGCCAGCCGACCTCCCGGTCTCGCCCTTGGTACTTCTTGGAGTAATCGATCTCGGTTTCCGGTTCGTATTCCTTGTTGAATCCGGCGTTCTCCTCGTTGCTGAACGGCCCGATCACCATCCAATCGGTGAGCATTCTCAGTTTGGCCCGTTCATTTGCCGCCTCGTCCAGCTCGCCGCGAGCGACCAGCATCTCGGCGATCTTGAGGTTGAGCCTGGTTCGCGAGAGCGAATCGACATCCTTGCCCGCCGCCGCCTGCCGCATCACGGCGAGCAGCCTCTCCCTTTCGACGCGGGTCAAGTTCAGCGAATCAGTGGCCGCGAGGTACAACTGGCTCTCGGGGCGCCCGACGGGGATCAGCTTCAGATAATGACCGAAGGCCTGCTCGTACCGGCCCGCGGCCTGGGCGGCAGTACCCGCTATCTCGTTGGCTTGGTAGTGGTCGGGCGCGATGGCCAATGCCTTGGCGGCCGCTTCTGCAGCGGCGGCATGGTCGGATCGGTAGCGGCTGAGAGCCCACGCCCGGCGGGTCCATTGGTCGGCGCCCATCTGCTCGGACGCTTGTGCGGACAGGCATCTCTCGGCGTCCGCGGCGGATTTCGGCCAGAACTCGTTGGCCCGCGGCTCATCAGCCCGCACCACGCTTGATGCACACAGCAGGAAGAAAGTCGCTACGGCCGTCAGACGTGGCGGCGATGATGTCTTCATGTAATTATCCTCATCCTTGTTCAGTCCCATGCCAGGCTCGCCGACAGTTCGCCAAGGAGCCTTGCCTGCTAAACCCCCAGCCTCCAACGGGCCCGGCGGCCGCGGTTCGGACTGCGGCTCCGCGGTGACCGTGATCGGCGGTCTCGCAGTCTGAAGGCGCGTTGCCCCGAAGTTCCTAAACCCCTAGGATGCTACCGCCGATTCGTTGCCTTGCCACCTTGTGAGATGTGCGAACATGGATACCAAAGCTCTTTACCGCGATCCAGCCCAGGAAACCTGGCGTCTCTTCCGGATCATGGCGGAGTTCGTCGATGGCTTCGAGGCCATGAGCCAGGTCGGGGCCGCCATCTGCGTCTTCGGTTCGGCCAGGTCAACCCCGGACCTGCCCCATTACCAGGCTGCGGAGGAGCTTGGCGCCAAGCTGGCCGAGCGAGGCTTCGCGGTGATCACCGGCGGCGGGCCGGGCATCATGGAGGCGGCCAACAAGGGAGCCTATGAAGCCGGCGGCACCTCCGTTGGCCTGAACATCACTCTGCCTGAGGAGCAGGAAGCCAATCCCTACCAGAACATCAGCCTGGAGTTCCACTACTTCTTCGCTCGCAAGGTCATATTCGTGAAATACTGCGTCGGGATGGTCTGCTTTCCCGGCGGATTCGGCACCATGGACGAGTACTTCGAGACCATGACCCTGATCCAGACTGGCAAGACGGCCACCTACCCAGTGGTTCTGTTTGGGTCAAAGTTCTGGTCTCCGTTGATGGACTTCATGCGCCACACCATGCTCGAGGAATACGCGACGATTAGCCCGAGCGATCTCAACCTCTTCTTGGTAACCGACGACGTGGAAGAAGCGGCCAACCACATACGTCTTCGAGTGGATCAGTACTTGCAGCAGCTTCGCCATCCGAGTCATGTCGAAGAAGCGGCCATGCCTCGGGAACAGCGGATCACCGGGGAGGGCACCAGATACGGTCGTCGCCCGAGGCGAAAGCCGGCTCATTTTGAGTAATCAGGCTGCAGTCGGGGTAAAGCGGCCGGACGTCGGGCGCGGCACCACAGGACC